>JANOMG010000176.1:0-9618 GCA_031420175.1 Nitrospira sp. | reverse complement strand
CAGCCGCCCCTCAATCTCTTCGATCAACGCATCTTTACTCAGCCCGTGCCGCCATTCCTTTTCCGGCTTGAGATTGGCCAGAAACTCGGCATTGAAAAAACTTGTTGGATCGGTGCCGTCATCCGGACGACCCAGCTGTGACACAATACTTGTGACTTCGGGCGATTCTCGGAACAACCGGCGAATCTCGGTCGTCAACTTGGCCGCCTGGTCGAAGGAAATATCCACGGGCATCGTGGCACGCACCCAGAGATTCCCTTCTTCCAGCGCCGGCATGAACTCCCCTCCAACCACCCGCAGCGCCCCAAAGGTCAGCGCCAGAACCCCGACGCAGGCGCCGACGACAACAGCCCGATGATCTAACGCCCACCCCAAAATGCCGTTGTAAAGACGACGAACTCCCCGCACGATCGCCGTATCGTCTTCACTAATCGTGCCCTTGAGGAAGAAGGAACACAAGACAGGGGCCAACGTAAAGGCCATCAAGAGCGCGCCCACCAAGGCAAACCCATAGGTGATGGACATGGGCGCGAAGATCTTCCCCGGCACACCCGTCATCGTAAAGAGCGGAATGAACGCCACCACGATAATCGCCGTGGAGAAAAAAATCGGCCGTCCCACCTGTCGGGCGGCGCGCACGATCTGCTGGTGGACCGTCAAGCCATGGGTCTTCCCGTGCGCCAGATGAAAAAAGATGCTCTCCACCATGATCAGCGTGGCATCCACGATAATGCCGAAATCGATGGACCCGAGCGAGATCAAATTCGCCGACTGCCCGATAGAGACCATCATGCCGAAGGTGAATAACAGGGACAGCGGAATGGTCAAGGCCACAATCAGGGCCGCTCGAAAATGCCCCAGGAACACGAACAAGATGATAAAGACCAAGACCATGCCACTGATAAGAATATCAGTGACGGTCTCCACCGTCGTATGAATCAACGCCGTGCGATCGTAGAAGGTTTTGATTTTGACGCCGGCCGGCAATTTCCAGGTGTTGAGGTCCTCAACCTTTTCTCGTACCTTCTCCAGGACATTGAGTGCCTTGTACCCACGCTGGAGTAGCACAACGCCTTCAACGACGTCGTCACGATCATCGATGCCAACCTTACCCAGACGCACCCGTGGACCTACCGCGACATTCCCCAAAGTTTTGACGAAAATCGGTGTCCCGTCTTTTTCGGCCACCATGACGTTTTCGATATCCGCGATCCCGTTGATGAGGCCCAGTCCGCGAATGTTGTAGTTCTGCGCGCCGATGGTCAGATAGTTGCCTCCGACATTGGCATTACTATTGGTCAAGGCGGACATGACCTGCGACAGATTGACGCCATAGCTGATCAATCGTCCCGGGTCGATATCGACGTGATACTCTTTGGTCGTGCCCCCGAACGCGGTGACGTCGATGACACCGGGAATGCGTCGGAACTCCCGACGGACCTGCCAATCCTGAATCGTTTTTAAATCCGTGAGCGTGGTCGCGCCAGCCCCCGTGAGTTCATACCGATAAATTTCGGCAATCGCCCACCAGGGAGACAACGACGGCGCCGCCCCGGGAGGTAATTGCACCGAATTCAGCCGATTCAATACTTCCTGACGGTCGCGGAAAATGTCCGTGTCAAAATCAAAATAGATCTTGATGTCGCTCAACCCGAAGATCGAGAGCGAGCGAACATCCGTGAGGCCCGGCGTGCCGTTGAGTGCGACTTCAATGGGAATCGTGATTTGGCGTTCGATCTCTTCGGCCGACCACCCGGGTTGCTGGGTAATCAGCTCGACCATAGGGGGGGAGGGATCGGGATAGGCGACGATATCGAGAAGATGAAAGGCGTAGAGCCCGCCGAACAGAAGGAGAAAGCCCAGGACACAGACCATGACCCGCTGGACCAGAGAGAGTTCGACGATTCGGGCTATCATGGGGTGCGATTAGATTCCAATTCGAAGGAGGACAACTACCACGCGCAACACTATCCCTTGACTTCCTGTCCTTTGATCAACACAGCGCCTTTAATCACAATACGCTGGCCCGATGTCAGGCCTTCCAAGACCCGCACATGATCCGGTGAAATCGTGCTGACCTTGACTTCCCGTTTGACATACTGGTCGGCACCTTCGACGACATACACAAACTGCTTCCCATCCACTTCCAATACCGCTTCGCGAGGAATCATCAGCAGCGGTGTCGCCTCTCCGACCTGGATATGGAGGCGCGCGAACATTTCCGGCTTCAATCGATGATCCTTGTTATTGACCCAGGCGCGCAGCTTAATGGTCCTCGACGTCGTGTCGACCACGTCGCCGATGGTGGCCACGGTCGCGGGGAAATTCACATCAGGGTAGGCTTCGACGCTGACCATCGCAAACTGCCCCTCTCTTACCAGAGCCAGATCCCGTTCATACACATCCGCCACTACCTGCAACATATCAAGATCGGCCACCGTGAACACGACCTGACCGGAATCTCCCCCGATCGACTGTCCGGGCGTGACGTTCCGTTCCACCACAATCCCGGTTAAGGGACTCTTCATTTCAAATCGCGAGGTGATTTTTTGCCGATCGAGCGGTTTATCCAACTCCTGGGCGGGAACCCGCAACGACAACAACCGTTCTTTTGCGCGGCGAAACTCTGCGCGCGCCTTGGTCAGTTCGTTCTCCGCCTGCTTGAGGTCCTTCAACGGCAAGGCTTTATTCTCATACAGGTCCTTGGCCAACTCACGGGCACGAGTCGCATATTGAAGTTCGGAGTCTTCCTTGACGTATTCCGAATAGGCCTGGGCGATTTCCTGGCTGTCCAACACCAACAGCACACTTCCTGCCTGCACACGCTCGCCCAGATGCGCCCGCACCTCAAGAACCCGGCCTTGGAGTGGAGAGGAAATTCTGGAGTAGAGATCTTCCCCGTAGGCGACCTTCCCGGACAAGGTCAAGTCATGAGCCCCCGACCCGACTTCGACGAGAGCCGTTTCCACTCGCGAATGCGATTCTGCGGCCGATCCGGCCACCTGAAGTGGAGTCGTGGCGGCATTGGAAACAGTGGCTTCCTCTCCTCGCCCGCAAGAAGACAGGAGCAGCAAGGTGGCAGTCGAGGTTACGGACAAAGAAAGCATGCCCAGAACCATTGCCCTAGCCCCAGTCTTAACCGCAACCTTCATGAGGAGATCTCCTGCCCTACGGCGCTTTCTAACTGGAAAAGGTTATGCTGATAGTTAAACAAGGCTTCGATATAATTTTGCTGAATCAACCGCGAGGTGCGCGCGGCATCGAGCAAATCGAGAATCGTCATGCCGCCCCGTTCATAGGTCCGTTCAACAATCGTAAAGGTTGATCGGGCATCTTCCAATACCCCCCCCACATAGGCTTCGACTAATCGTCGACTCTGTAGCAAGTTGCGATAGGCGACTTCCACTTCATTTTCAACTAGATTGACTGTCTTATTCAAGTCGGCTTCCGACGCCTGGAGGGAAACCTCCACCTGGCGAATCCCACCCTGGTTTCGGTTGAACAGGGGCAAGGGAATGCCCGCGTTGAGCGCCACCTGGCCAGGGTTATCAGGCCCTTTGGGTCCCTGCACGGCATACCCGGCCCCGATCGTCACGTCGGGAATCCGGTAGGCCTTTGCCAGCTTCAAATCGGATTCCCGCTGAGAAAAGGTATAGCGTTTGGCACGAATGTCTGGTCGCACATCGAGTGCGGCCACGCGCAATCTCTCGATATCGGGATCGATCCGGCGGAAGTCCAGCTCCGTGGTTAACTCCAGCATCGTCTTGGGGGATAACCGCAATAGCTGGCGAAGATCGCCCCTCGCCGACTCTGCTTCCTGTAGCGATTGAATGACCTGCGCTTGAAAGTCCACCATCTGTAGCCGAATTCGAATCAGATCGACTTCCGCGATGTACCCTTTTTTGAAACGGATCGTGTTGATGTCGAGGATTCGTGAAAAACGGTCGCGGTTCTCTTCGGCCAACACCAGTCGACGTTGAGCCAACTGAATCCGATAGTAGGTGTCCTTCACCGTAAACCCGAGTTGTCGCACGGCATCTTCAAAGGCGGCCTCTGCCGATTGCGTGCCGAACCCCGCACTTTCGATTCGGTAGCCCCGTTTCCCTGCTAACTCGAATAACTGAGAGACCTGTGAAAATAGCTGTCCGCTGTTGGACAAGGTCCTGCCTTGCGTATAAGAACTGAGCGTACCGATCGACGCCACAGGATTGGGAAACAGCCCCGCAGTGATCTGCTGCCCCTTACTGTACTCAATCCCATACTTGGCGATGAGCACATCCAAGTTTTGGTTGACGAACAATGCCAGGGCATCGTTGACGCTGAGGCGAAGCGCCTTCTGCGTCACAGTGGTCTGTTCAGACATTGAAGACGGCGAGGCCGCACCGGCACGAGATCCGGAAATACCCAGAACGCTGATCATTGAGAGGTAGCAAATGAGCGTGAATCGTCGATCCAGCAACACAAGCAGGCTCCTAATTTGTGGCCATCGCACGTTCGTGCGAAACGAAATGTCATTATACAGGGCACGTAAGTCGAAGCAAAGAACCTCTTGATAAATACGCACTTAGGACCCCTTGTCGATCACCCCTTTAATTGGTGAATACAGGCCGTCCCGCTAATGCATCTTGAGTTCTGTCCAGGCCCGATCGTACATTCGCAACGCCGCGCCTACGTCGGTCATCCATTCCAGACGAGGGAGCAGGTCGAGGGGTGGATAGATGGCTGGATTATCCAAAATGCGTGAGGGCACAAAAGGCCTGGCTGCTTTATTGGCCGAGGCAAAGAGCAGGCGCTCTGCTGTGCGCGCCGCCACCTGGGGCTCCAACAGATAATTGATGAACTGCGTCGCCAGCTCTTTCCTGGGAGAGGACTTCAGCACGACCAGACAGTCCGCCCATAGAGTCCCACCTTCTTTCGGCACGACATAGCGGATCGACGGCCGATCTAACATCGCCCGGGCAACCGGCCCTCCCCACCCATGCGCCAGCACCACATCGCCCGACGCCAATAGCTGGTCGTAATGCTCGCTGGCATAGGCTTTCACCAATGGTTTCTGCACCAGCAATCGAGCTTTCGCCGCCTCAATCAACGCTGGGTCCTTCGTATTCATGGAGGCCCCCATCGACCGGAGGACCGCCCCAAACACTTCCCGCTGATCGTTCAACATGCTGATCTTCCCTGTATAGCGGGCATCCCACAGCACAGCCCAACTGTCTGGCGGCGTCGAAACGACGGCTGAGTCATACCCGATCCCGACCGTACCCCAGAGATAGGGAATTGCGAACCGCTGCGTGGGATCGAACGGAAGGTGCTGAAGATGGTCTTCTAACGTGGCCGCGTTGGGCAACATCATGGGATCGAGTTCAGCAACCAGTCCCTGCTGAATCATGATCGCCGCCATGAAGTCGGACGGCACCGTCACATCGTAGCCTGTCGCTCCGCCCTGAAGCTTGGCTAACAGTTCTTCGTTGCTGCTGAATGTATCCACAACGACATGCACGCCATGGCGTCGTTCAAACTCAGCCAACAACTCAGGGCCGACGTAATCGGACCAGGTGAAATAGTGGAGCGTCTTCTGCCCTGCATCCCCGGAGGTTCGTTGACAGGCCACGGTCCCCCAGAGCAGGAGCATCAGTAGACAGAGGGAAAGCCTGATCCCGTTGATACGCATAAGTGCCCTATCGTCGTTGCAATAGAAGGGAAAACCCGATCAACCCCATGGACACAATCACGAATAATGCCGACAGGGCGTTGATCTCGGGGGACATGCCGGATTTGATCATCGAATAGACTTTCAGCGGCAACGTCGTCGCCCCGGGACCGGCGGTAAAGTAGGTCACGATGAAGTCGTCGAGCGAAATGGTAAAGACCATGAGCCCTGCCCCAAGAATGGCAGGCCTGAGTAGCGGAATCGTCACATGACGCAACGCATCCCAATAGGAGGCCCCGAGATCCGCTGCGACTTCCAACAACCGTGGATCTAACTTTCTGAGACGGGCTCGCACGATGATCACCACGACGGGCACATTGAACACCGCGTGGCCAATCATCACCGTCATCAGACTGAGGGGAATTTGTAGCAGTACGAAGAACAACAACAGCGAGACCCCCATCATGACTTCGGGAATCACCAGCGGCAGCAGCATCGCCTGTTCGATCTGGCGCTGCCGTCGCCCTGTCAGACCTTCCAACCCCACCGCGAGGCCGACACCCAAGAACAGTGCGAGCACCGTCGAAACCGTCGCCACCCACAGACTGTTCGCCGTGGCATCAAGCAGCGCTTGATTCACCCACAAAGCGCGATACCATTGCCACGTCCATCCTTGCCAGGTCGCAGACAGTCGCGACGCGTTGAACGAAAACAGGATCAGCACGGCGATCGGTCCATAGAGAAATAACAGATTGGCCAGACTCAGGCGCCACAACCAGCCCCCAGCCTGTTTCATGACTCATCCTCCTGCCGGGAGAGTGGTTTCGCGGCGTGAAGCGACCAGCTCATCATGCCCACCACGAACAGCATCAACAGGCAGGAGATGGCCGCGCCCAGCGGCCAATCGCGCGCGACCAAAAACTCATGTTGGATGAGGTTCCCGATCATCATGCTTCTCGCACCTCCGAGCAGGTCAGGTGTGAGGAATGCTCCCAGCGAAGGAATACACACGAGGAGACAACCGGCCATGATCCCTGGCCTGGCGAGCGGCACAATAATTCGCCACAACATCGCCCATCGCGTGGCGTACAGATCCCAGGCCGCCTCGACCAACGTCCGATCCACCCGCTCGAGCGCGACATACAGCGGCAGCACCATAAAGGGGAGATAGCCGTAGACCAGTCCGATCACGACGGCGGTGTTGGAGTAGAGCAGCTCGATCGGAGCCGCAATCACTCCCAACTTCAGCAGCAGCGTATTGAGCAGACCTTCTGTGCGGAGGATAAACATCCAGGCATAGGTACGAACGAGAAAGTTCGTCCAGAATGGAATCATGACCAGCAGCAACAAGACCCCCTGCCGTCTCGGCGCCGCCCTCGCGATGTAGTAGGCCAAGGGGAAACCCATGATCAGGCAGAGCAAGGTCGTCACGGCGGCCAGGAGGATCGATTGGCCAAGAATACGAGCATACAGGGGGTGGAGGAGATCGAGATAGTTCGTCACGCTGATCGTCCAGACAATCCCGCCATAGGTTCCCCGTTCGGCGAAACTGATAACAAGGACAAGACTGAGCGGCACAACAAATAACAACCCCATCCAGAGCAGGCCTGGTCCGAGCAGCCACCAGGCCGCCACAGGCCCGGAAGACTCCGCCCGTCCGGCAAGAGGAGAGCTGTTCATTCGCTCAACACCACGGCATCGGAGATCTGCCAGCGCACGTACAGGGTATCGCCACGCACGAGCCCGTTTCGACTGGACTCATCGTTCGGCACCCGCACGTTCCAGACGACGTGCTCGCCGAGCCGTACCAGATAGCGTCGATCGCTACCGCTATAGAGCACCTTGTCGACTGAAACGGCCAGACTCTGTTCACCGCTCAGCCCCTGCGCGGCGGTCGAAAGGCGAAGCTGCTCTGGCCGTATCAGCAGCGTGACCGGACTTCCCACCTGGATAGCCATATGAATGGGCAGGAGAATCTGAACCTCTCCAAGGAGTTCCGGAGATTGCACGATCGCTCGCTCCCCGTCGATACGTCGAATCATCCCCCGCAACTCATTCGAGACCCCGATAAACCGGGCCACAAACGCCGAGGTCGGAAACTCATACACGTCCTGAGGACTGCCGATCTGGAGTACTCGTCCCTGATGCATGACCGCCACACGGTCCGACATGGTCAGGGCTTCCTCCTGATGATGGGTGACACAGACGAAGGTGCAGGCCGCTCGTTCCTGAATGGATTTCAGTTCAACCTGCATCTCCTGTCGGAGCTGTTGATCCAACGCTGAGAGCGGCTCATCAAGTAACAGGACAGATGGCCGATTCACCAAGGCCCGCGCCAGCGCCACGCGTTGTTGCTCCCCGCCCGATAGCTGAGATGGCAGGCGCGCCTCTTTCGACGAAAGCTTCACCATGTCCAAGGCGAGACGAACGCGAGAAGTAATGTCGGCGCGAGAGGCTCCCTGCATCGTGGGACCGAATGCAACATTTTCAGCGACCGTCATATGCGGGAAGAGGGCGTAGGATTGAAAGACGAGATTTACGGAACGACGGTTCGGTGGAACCGCCTCCATCGAGCGGCCATCGATTCGAATGGTCCCCTCATCCGGCGTTTCAAAGCCTGCGATCATCCGCAAAACGGACGTCTTCCCTGCTCCGCTGGGACCGAGGAGTGAAAAGAATTCCCCACGCTGCACGGTCAACGATACATGGTCGACCGCGAGCGTCGCACCATGTCGCTTCACCAAAGACGTGATGTCGATGCTCGCTGATTGGTCAACCATACTGATCCATGTGGATGTCGCCGACACGAGGGTGATGCAGCAAGAACAGGGCGGGCAGGGTCTGTTCGCAATCCTGAGAGAGAAGACCCACGGGGAGGAATCGTCGGCACAGGATCACCGGCTTAGGAGTCGAGTCCTACTTTGGAGTTAGAATCACGGAGGTGTTTCCGAACCCGGACTTGCTCATGGTGCTTGCGCAACAACTGTCGCCGGATGACGTCGCGATCCTCGGCCACGATTCGCACCAACCGATCGACATCCTCCGCATGTTCACGGACCAATTCTGACAACTTCGCCATTTGGCTTTCAAGATGTTCGACCCGCGACAGCGCATCTTTACTGCGGTCAACTGCCGGCTTCTGGACCGACTTCAGGACCGGCTTCTGTCTCACCAGCGACGTAACCAATACATCCCGCTTCATACGCACTCCTTTGATCGAATACTCACGCATCTGCCTAGGCTGTCTCGCGTAGTATCGTCTCAGACCTTCGCGATGTCAACGAGTCTGCTTTCTTTCTATTTCCTCTGCGTCCTGCTACAATTCGCCGCAATGCAGAACATGCTCACCATGGTGCTAGCGGGAGGGAAAGGCGAACGGCTTCAGCCCCTCACCGAACATCGTGCCAAGCCGGCGGTTCCCTTTGGGGGGAAGTATCGCATTATCGATTTCACGCTCAGCAACTGTCTCAACTCCGGGCTTCGCAAAGTCGCCGTCCTCATCCAGTACAAATCCCACTCGCTCGACCGTCACATCCGCGCAGGCTGGAACATCCTCAACGCCGAACTCGGCGAATTCATCGCCTCGATTCCACCCCAGCAGCGGATCAGCGAAGAATGGTATCAAGGTACCGCCGACGCGGTCTATCAAAACCTGTTCCTGCTCGACAACGAACAACCGGACTATGTGCTCATCCTCGCCGGCGACCATATCTACAAGATGGACTATATGGAGATGTTCCATTGGCTGCTCGCCAAAGACGCCGATGCTGTGGTCGGCGCGATCGATATTCCGATCGAAGAGGCCCATCGATTCGGCGTAATACACGTGGATGAGGACTTGCGGATTACGAACTTTATAGAGAAGCCGGCTCACCCGCCGTCGATCCCCAACGATCCGACCCATGCCTTTGCCTCAATGGGCATCACCTGTTTCGCACCAAGGTCCTCCGCGAACACCTGATTGCCGA
>JANOMG010000175.1:0-16792 GCA_031420175.1 Nitrospira sp. | reverse complement strand
CGCGGCTTGGTGGCCGGGCCGGACAGGGTGCCAGGCCGCGCAGCCATCTCGGCCAGCCGCGCCCCGTCCGTGGCGGTGACGCGCCGGGAGCACGCGTGCCGAGGGGCGCCGTGCCGTGACGACCGCGTCCTGGCGGAACGGTCGCACGAGCCGGGTCACCGGCGGGCGTGAGAGCCCGGTCCTGCGCTCGAGCGCGCGAAGCACCACGCCTGTGGCGGCCCGCCCGTGGCGGGCCGAGTCAACCCGTGGGAGCCGCCGCGCGAGACCCCGGTGCCCGTCCGCCTTGGGGACGCGGAAGGCCCCCGCCGCGGGCCCGTCCAGAAAGGCCTTGACCTGCGCCAAGGTGTGCCGCCGTGCCTCTTCCAGGTCGAGCACCAGGCCCTCGCATCCTGACCGAGTCAGACCGGGAGCCGCGCAGACTCATGGCGCGTGGGAAAGACGACCCCGCTTCAGACTCATCTTGCATTGGAAGAGGCTCGGCTTGACTTGCCGTTCAACGCTTTGTTAGCATCCTCCCGCGGGGTGGAGCAGCCCGGTAGCTCGTTGGGCTCATAACCCAAAGGTCGAAGGTTCAAATCCTTCCCCCGCAACCAACCAGTTCTTTCCTCCTCACGACAACGCCACATGACCTGAATACCTGCCGGGTCTCTGCTCGCCATTCGGCCGCTTAGACCTTGTACGGAATTGTGGTATGCATTGGACGAATCCTCTTCTAATGGTATATTGCGTCCTGCACGCACAAGACGTGAGGAGTTCCATGCACTTCGTCCGCATCGGCAAAAAGGCCTTAAACCTCGATAGTGTGAGCTACTGCGAAGCACAGATTTGGCAAGATGAGATGTCGCTAAAGGTCTACTTCGCCGGATCCGCGAACAATGCCCCGCTGGTTTTCGCCGAAGAAGATGCCAAGGAACTGTGGAAGTACTTGGATTACGTCGCTGAAAAACCTGTCTAACGCCTACGCCCCTTCAACTTTCTGATCGTCCGTTTCATTTTGCTCGTGAACCTCTCGAGACGCATAAGCCCGGTCCTTCGGATGGATCCCTACGCTGCATCAACACTTCCTCCTGATCACATGAAATCACCACGGTCAATTAGTACGGCCGGCCTGCGTGCAGAGACGGGTCGGTCATCACAACCGGCATGATCCAACCGTCTTTTTTATAGCTACGATAATAGCCGAGTACCTTTTTTACATAATCCTGTGTTTCCTTATAGGGTGGGATCTGCCCATAGAGATCCACCTTGCGTTCACCCGCGTTATAGGCCGCCACGGCTAACCGGAGGTTTCCGTGGAACCGGTCCAGGAGGTAACGCAGATGCTTGGCTCCACCGGTGATGTTGTCGTTCGTATCGTAGAGGTTACGCACGCCATGACGGATGGCGGTTTCCGGAATCAGTTGCATCAGTCCTACCGCTCCCGCCTTTGAGACCACGGTCGGATTAAACGAAGACTCGGTCTTCATCACCGCAAGGAGCAGGGCCGGTTGAATGTGGTACTGCTGAGCCGCACGACTAACCGCTTGCTCAAGCTCTAGATCCACCAATCCATGGTGATAGCGGGCCTTGCGGCGAACGGCTGTGACAGGATCATCTGTCGGTCTATTCGCGAGGCTCACCAGACTCGTGGGCCCGACGTATCCAAATACCTGCGCGTCGGCGAGAACAGAGGGCGCTGAAGTCACCATCAATATCGCCACTGCGCAGGCAAGACATCTGGCAGAACCTAGGGGGAAGCCCTCTCTAGATAATTCGTTGTGAATCTCAACCCTACTCATCTTGCCTCCTCCCTATGCCGAAACCTCTGCACCCTGTGGCCCGGCTTTCATGCTGCTCGGGAGCCGACCCGTTGTACGCGCGGGTTCTATGCCGACTTGCAGGAAAGACAAAATCCTTGGTTGTGCCATGATTCCAAAGGCTTGCAGTTACCCATGACCCCCAACTTTCGTGGGGAGATGGGGCGGCTATCCTTTTTCTGGCTCTCCTTGCCGCACTTTGCGGTTCGTTAGAAAATGCTGCGGGAGGCCCCCAACTCTCTTGTTCAAGATCCCACGAACGAGGGGGCCTCTCGCCTCCCAAAGAAAGACTGTGGTACGCTCTGCTCTCCCAATTGTCTGACTACGAAGGAGTCGACTGTCATGGCAAAACTTCGGTACTGTGAACGAGTCCACACACACTTCCCCGTTGTATTTGCTGGTGAGGCCTATGTGGGGGAGGGAACCGTACTCAACGTGTCCGTCCCTGGCTGCGCCATCCACAGCCGAAAGCGAGTAACGCCCGGCGCCTATCTTGAGATAAGAATGCTCGTTCCTGACGCCACGTCTCCACTCCGAGTCGGGTTAGCCAAAGTGCGCTGGTGCGAAGGACGACGGTTCGGTGTCGAATTTATCCAAATGCCCGGTGAAGACCAAATCCGCTTAGGTCGGCTCGTCAAAAAAGAGGTCCCTCTCGCACTGCCACCTCAATCCCGCACATGGCAAGAGGCGCATTCCTAGTCGTCGCACCAGCTAGTAAGGATGAAGACACATGACGAGAGGCATTCTGCTCAACATGATACTGCTCCTAGCAGGCTGCGCTGAGAACTATACTGTGTTCCATAACCAGACGGGCAACCCGCTCATAGTGGGTCGCCGCGCCTATTCCTACGAAGGCTGTCTCTCCACGATGCGCGAGGAAGCCGCTCAGCTTGGGGTCACGTTTCGCACGATTCAGGTAAGAGGTTCCTGGGAAGGTCGATCCCTCCTCTGGCCCTTCGAGCCAGGATATGCCTGCGAAGGGGCCATCGGCCCCGAACGTCTCCCACGCGGACCCTATCCGAACGTTCCACCCCTCTCACCTCAAGGATAGTCATCGCCCACTTCCTGCTCTTTTTAGCTTCGCCCAAATTTCTAACGAATCCAACAGATATTTCTCCTTAATCAATCCCCCAATATAATTGTTGACAATACCACTGCTGGCGCAGTATCACTCGACTAACACTACTGGATGTAGCCTATGAGTTGTCCATTCTTGGCCCCCCTCCACTTCTTACCAAAAGGCCAACCCTACGAAAGGAGATGGCTCGCGTTGAGCTCGCCGCGCTACTCACTTTTCAGGAGTCGATAGCAGCAACGTTCATTGGTACATTAGCAGAAGTGTTTGATTCGCCGTCCGCACACTATTCGAAATAATTTTATTCAGAAGGAGTTGCATGGAAGACCTGGTCATCGAAGAAGAAGGCGCCTCATCCGCACTGAAAATTACACTTGGCGATTTTCTCGTCTTCATCAATTGGATGAATCAAACAGAGAAGTCGCTCGATCGTGCCGAAGCCCTGCCGACCATCCCTGACTTGGATTCCGGCAAAGTCAAAGGCTGGATCCAGCTCGTGCAGCGGCTTGAGGAACGCTTCCGCCGGAGCGAAGAAAAGAAGCTGGCGCTCGAAGCAAACGTGATCGCACAAGAAGCACAGTTGGGACAACTCTTGTCGCACTTACATGCAAACATCGCCTCGCTCTACGACAACCTCGGACAGCCACAAAAAGCTGAAGAGGTTCGTCGCCGAGCTGAAGCACTTCATGGAGCCTAGTACCAGAACGCCTGCATCTCGAGTCGTCCGCCGCAACTCCTTATGACCGCCCCTATGGAACGACTATGGAAGGGATCACGGTGGATTGCATCTGCTCGCAAGGGATAGTTATGGCTTGAACCAGGAAGGGAAACCTCACAGGTTTTTCGCATTTGCTTTGTCTGCCCTCGTCTCTTGTCTATAATCACACTGCCGACTCTGGCATGTTCCTCAGAGGCAACCGACAAGGAACGAGATGCCTACGGATTCACGCGGCAGCGAGGGAGTCGAATGATCAAAGTGCTCCTCGTCGAAGACAATGATGTCGACGCGCAACTCACGCAAGATCTTCTTTCTGAATGGAGCATCGAGGAGTTCAGGGTTACCCGTGTGAAAACGCTGGGAGAGGGCCTTGCGCTGCTCGGCCGTGACCGGTTCGATGCGGTGCTCTTGGACCTGTCTCTTCCGGATGCCTTCGGTCTTCCGACTGTCAGACAAGTCCACGCCACAAGTCCGACGATCCCGGTGGTCGTTCTGAGCGGTGTAAGTGACCAAAGCCTGGCGCTTCAAGCCGTTCAACAGGGAGCGCAGGATTACCTCGTCAAAGGGCAGGGTCATCCCGAGCTGTTAGCTCGTGCCGTCCGCTATGCCATTGAGCGGAAACGCACTGAAGAACGCCTGACCTACCTCGCGCAGTACGATCACTTGACCGGGCTGGTGAATCGTAGCCTCTTTCGTGATCGACTGATTCAAGCCATGGCTCGAAGCAAGCGACTACAACAACCGATTGGCCTCATGCTCCTCGATCTCGATCGGTTCAAAGCCGTGAATGACACCTTCGGGCACGACATGGGTGACGATCTACTCAAAGCCGTATCGGAACGTCTCAAGACCTGTGTGCGCGAGGTCGATACCGTGGCCCGAATGGGCGGGGACGAATTTACGATTATCCTAGAAGGCGTTTCCTCTGATCAGAACATCCTCCTGGTGGCGAAACGCATCACGGAATCGATCGCCACGCCGTTCGAACTACAGGGCCATCACATCTCCATCGGTGTCAGCATCGGAGTGACGATTTATCCGCACGACGATCATCCCGTCGACGAATTACTGAAGCATGCCGACATGGCGATGTATCGAGTGAAACAGCAAGGCGGTAGCGCGTTCCACCTTCACGAAGCCGCTGAAATTCACGTTCCAAATCTCCCCGCATAACGTAGCCACACGCTCCTGGCATTGAGCGTATCAGGACCGGAAACGCGTCCCGGCTCCTCCCCGACCTCGCCTGTTTCATTCTATGCGCTGATCCCAGATGGCAGGTACCCTCAACACCCCGTCTCGTCACCGTCCGATATCACTCAGCGGCTGGTCTGTCACGATCAAGGTCCCGCGCGGATTGGGGGCAAGAATGTTTGAGGTGTCGAGCGCCTCCTGACCAGGAGTAGGGTGGCAGTCGGAGGTCATTACGATCCCCCAGTGCTGATTCTCGCTGCACGTATTATCGACGAGAAGCGCTTCTGCGTGATGGAAGAGGAGAATTCCGCTCAGCATATTTTCCCGGCACTGGTTCCTGACGAGTTCCGGATGGCTTCCAGGATCCCGTACTGCAATACCGAAATGATGGTTCCCCCTACAGACATTGTCGGCAACCCTCGGCTGTGCTCCGGCAAACACAAATATCCCCGATTCCCGGTTGCCACAGACTTCGTTTCCGACAAATGTCAGCCGCGATTGCGGCCCATAAATCACCACACCGGAGAGAATACCCTCCGTGGCACGGCACTGCGTCACAGTACAAGAGGAATCGAGCAGGTTCATCGCGGAGTTTTGGTCACTTCCGACGTATCGAAACGTGATGCCGGAGATGCGACCACTTGGGACCTGCTGGAGATAGAGAGGGCCCCCACGCCGGGAAAAAATCTGCACCTCGTCTCGACCGGCTCCAACCAAATGAATCGGTCGCCCCGTGACAAAGACTTTGTCTTCATAGATCCCGGGGCGAACAAACACCTGATCCTGCTCTCCAGCGTCGAGAAGTGCCGCACTGGGTCGTGGATAGGCGTCGGCGTCATTCGCATCGACGATCAAAGTCTTTCCGCCGAGTGGATTCAGCGGAGGCTCAGTCTTCATGTCTAAATCCCTTCCCTCTCACACGATTGTTTCCCTGCCCTCGGCCGCTGGGCCAACAGTAGGAGCGCTATTATTTCGGCCACATTCACGCAAATCAAATTCACCCCAAACCGTTGACTAATGCTACTTCAGCTCAATAGTGAGTTCAATTTTATCAAGCCAGGATTCACACACAGATCGTACAAATCTGTCATTCTGACAGGACTGTCACTCGGCAACTTCTGCCATGGAACAATGCCAAACTGCTGGATTCTTGTCTGTTTTTGCCATACTGGATCGTTCGTATAGTGGCATGGCGATTGCGGTATCACGAGAACATGGGTACTGAGACCATGCTGAGCAGTATGGAGGCATTACGATGAACATACTCAAGATCGTGCTCCCAGGAATAATTGCGTTGCTGCTATCTTTCAATCCCGCTGTCGCTGCGCCGTCCCACATGCAGGACTCGTCTCGACACCTCTATGATCGAGTGATGGAAGAGTTTAAGCATCGGGATTACGAAGCCGCGCTGGCGGGGTTTCGATTCTTTCTCGAACTACACGGGCAATCCTCTTTGGCCGCCAACGCACAGTATTGGGTGGGAGAATGCCAGTACCGGCTAGGGCGCTATAAGGAAGCCCTGAAGTCCTTTTACAATGTGGTGTCCGACTATCCGATGAGCCAAAAACTTGCGGCGTCTACGCTCAAGCTTGGGCAGACTTACGCCAAAATCAAGGATCACGAGAAAGCTCGCATGATGTACGAGCGAGTCATCGATCAATATCCCGAGAGCGCAGAAGCCGAACTCGCACGGAAAGCCATTGACGTCGCCGCGATGCGGGATGTGGAACCGGCACCACAGCTGGTCGGCACCGGCCCTGGAGAATAGTGCACGGCATGGTGATTCGAAGCACGTCTTCGGCTCCTGAGAACGCAGCAAGAACGCCGCATGGGGAAAGCGCGTCTCGGCGCGACGGGGGAAGGCGGGTGAGAAGAGTGACGTTTTCAGCATCCTGCTAGCGGTCACTCGTCTTCGCCGACGCCAAGCAACTGAGCCAGCTGAGGCACCGTATAGGACGTGTGAGGCTTCAAGGTGGTCAACGTAATACCAGCTGCCTGCAGAACAGACTGGATCTCCCGTGTCCGAGTGACCTCGTGTGGCTGAGGCGGGAAACCTTCTTCAATCAACACAACCTGCTCGGCCGCCTTCGTTCCTGGGTGAACCAACACAAAGTCGAGTTGCTTCAGCGCGATTTGTCTCAACACCTGCGACCGAACCCTTCCTTCCGCCTCGACGCTGACAACGGACCAGAGTGGAACCCTCGCAAAGACAAGATAATGATCTTCCACGGCCAGCCGTATGAGATTGTAGAGCATGAGATCGGTATCGGTCAGCAAGGGCTGTGGCCGCAGCGTCACTCCAGGAGGAAGCACAAAGCTCTCTCTCCTAACCGGCCCACTGATTGACGGAACCATCAGCCGCCCAATCAGAAACACCAGGCACGCGATGGCAAGTCCGATAAAAATATTCTCCATCGTGTCGCTATCTCGCAGGAAAGGATTCACGCCAGCGAGGCCCGTTTGGCACAATCGTGCCAAGGATCACGGGATGCGTTGCGCCCGTCACCGACGGAATGTTGCCCCACTGGCCGGTCACGGTTTGATAGGCCAACAACGCAAAGGCCACTGCTTCAAACGACTTACTATCCCACCCCAGGACTTCAAATGTGGTGACCGGCACCGGAGCGAACACCGTCGCGAGATGTGTCATGAGCGCCCGATTGCGGACGCCACCACCGCCCACCACCACCTCATCGATATTTCCGTTAATCCACCGCCGCGACGTTCCCACCGCCTTGGCCGTCCACATACTGCAGGTCGCCAACAAATCCTCGATCGAGAGGCTGCGTTGCTGTTGAAGCGCAACCAGCTCCTCAATGAGATCAGGGCCAAACGCTTCCCGTCCGGTCGATTTGGGTGGCCGCTTGGACAGAAAGGGATGCGCGAGCAACTTGCCCAACAACCGTGAATCGACCTGCCCTTTCATCGCCAACTTCCCATCGCGGTCCATCAATAGTCGTCCGTCGGTCATACGCACCATGAGACTATCCAGCACCATATTGGCCGGCCCCGTATCGAAGGCCTGCACCCCGCTGAGACGTCCCCCCTTCGGCACATACGTCACGTTGCTGATGCCCCCGAGATTCACGACCAACCGTGCACGGCGCCCATGTTTCAAAAGTAGCGCATGCGCTGCCGGCGTGAGTGGAGCCCCTTGGCCTCCTGCGGCAATATCCCGCGGCCGAAAATTCGCGACAGTGGTAATCCCCGTTCGCTCGGCAATCACTGCCGGCTCGGCAATTTGGAGGGTTGAGCGAATAGAGCCGACACCCGGCGCATGGATCCCATGCGGAAGGTGGTGCACCGTTTGGCCATGAGAGCCGATCAACACCACATCGCTTGGCTGAAGTTTTGCCTGCCGAATCACGTGCAGCGCCGCATTGGCGAACCATTCGCCAAGCAGCGCATTGAGGTGACAAATATCTGCGACCGTCCCGGAAACAGACGCGGAAAGGATGCGCTGCTGTAACGAACGTGGATAGGCCAGTGTGTGTGCTGCGAGCGTCCGCGCCTTCAGGGAGCGACCTCGCCCGGTAATGTCCACAAGTGCCGCATCGACTCCATCACCGGATGTCCCAGACATGAGTCCAACAACAAGCATGTATGAAGTCCTCCAATGACAGTCGATCACGAACGGAAGAATCGCTACGCTAATGGAACTGTTCGGTGGGGTCAAGCAGGCGTACTATTCTCAGGCTAGACAGGCGCAATGGCCGACCGTATGATGGCGAACGCCAAACAAAAATTAATTTTCAAGGATCGCATGACTGCGCGTGACCTCATCGAGACATGGGCGATCCGGCTTGAAGCCGAGCAGAAACGGGTGAGCGCCACAGCGCTTGACCAGCCCATTACGCAGGTAGCAGGCCGACTTCTGCATACCATCGGTACGCTGCATCTCTACGAGCTGACGCTCCCGCATGGCTCGTCCATCGAGCATGACACGCCCCTCTCCATTATCCCCCCGGACGACATGGAGCCAACAGAAGGCATCGTGCTTGGCGGGCACGGCAATGTGACCCTCGTCCAGACATTCGATACCATCGGACAGTCCTATGCCAACGCAACCGTGGTTCCCGATCGGACCGGGCTTCTCGCCACGTCGGCCAAGCGATTGCGCGACATGCTCGCACAGCCAGACGCCTATCGACTCGGTCCGGCAGACCGCTTAGCTCCTCTCCTCGAGACAACGACGGGAGCAGGAGAACAGTCCGGAACAGGGGCTGGCTCCTCGATTCTCATGACCGTCTGGTCAGACGAGCTTTCGGTGCGACGACAGCGGTTGGCCGTCCTCGTCATCGAACTGATTCGCGCGAACAAGCGCATCCTGCTGGTCTGTCCCGATCACCAAGCGGCGGATGCACTCGTCGGAACCATCGCGCGGGCCATGAAATCCGTCGGGCTCACGTATAAGACCTGGGTCAGTCGCTATGAAATGACCTTGGCCCACCAGGTCGAGGGTATCGGGATTCAGGAACTGGGGTTCGAAGCCCAGATGCACCAGTTCTATGCCAAGTCGCGCGCAAACAAGGCCGCGCTCCGGCGCAAGTACGAGCGGTTTCGAGAACTGACCCCTGTGTTGGCCTACAAGGGACAGAAGCAAAAGGATCTCGATGAAGTACGCCTTCTGGAATGGCGACTGCTCACGCAGCTCACCGACTTACAGAACAAGATCAAAGACGTGACTGCCACGCTGGCTGAATACGAGAACCTCCCGCTCTTTCGACGGCTCAGCCTGCAGGCCGTCGGGAAAAACGTCGAATCGCTGCATCAATATCTCGAACTGTATGAGAGTCAATGCGCCGAATTGAAGGGGGAGCTCGATGTCGCCAAGATGCGTATCGATGAACTCGTGCCGGAGGCCGCTGTGCCGAAAGACATGCGGCCAGAGTTTGACGAGCTCAAAGAAGACATCGTCCATCTGGGCGGGACGAAAAAGATCCGGGAATTGCTCGCAGCAGAAGAAGACACCAACCGCCAGGCCTTCATACAAAATCGGCGTCTCGTGGTCACCACCGCATCGCGGGTGCTGAGCGATCCCCTGTTCAGTCGCGTCCGGTTCGATGTCTTGATCGCTGACGAGGCGCCCTGGATCGCTGCGGCCCCGTTGCTTGGCGCCGCAGGGCTCGTCCGAGAGCGGATCGTGATCAGCGGCGACACCAGGGACATCGCGAAGGCCGGCCTCTGGGCCTCACGAGCGGCGCAAGCCAAGTAATTCAAGCCCCTTGCTTGACGGGGACCTCAATAATTCAGGATAATCCGCTTCCACCTTGATGTGCCGAAGTGGCGAAACTGGCAGACGCACTAGATTCAGGGTCTAGCGCCCGCAAGGGTGTGCGGGTTCAAATCCCGCCTTCGGCACCAACCACTCCCATTTCAGATGTCTCGTCATAAGAACCACTCAGCCAGGCTGAGTGGTTGTCACCATTCGCCATCCGCATTCTTTCGCTGGATGAACAACCTGTATTCGACAGCTGCCCAAGCGCTTGATTAGGAACGAGCGGCGAGCCTGTGGGTTGAAAGAAGGATCATCAGGCGGCTGTGGAGTGCTGTGAGATCATCAAGCAGTTCGACCTGCGTATCGCGAAGGAGGTCTCCCATGGCGCGGGCACCCTGGCCACCCACGGCAACAGACCAGCGGGTGGCGAGATGCTCAAGTTCCTTGAGTTGTTGCAGTGCAGCGGCCTCCGGCTTCACCTCAGTGAGAGAAAGCAGTACGAGATCGGGCGTGATCTTCTCGCAGAAGGTAAGGAGGTCTGAAAAGGGAAGGTTAGGGCCGAGGTAATAGACATGGCAACCTTTGGTCGCAGCGATGTAGGCCACGGCTTGAGCGCCAATCTCATGTGTTTCGCCTTCCGGACAGGCGATGAGGATCCGTGGACCGAATTCATTCACTGGAAGTTGATTCATGACCGAAAATAACTTCTGTTGGATGATCTTCGTCACATAATGTTCGACGGCAATACTCAATCGACCTTCGTGCCACAACTCGCCGATTCGTCGTTGTAGCGGGAGCAGAATCCGCTGGACGGCTTCTTCAAACGGAATGACGGCCACTGCGCCGTTCAGTCTCCGCTCGAATCCTGCCTTATCGAGCGGGTCAAGCGATCCCATCAAATCATCTAACAGGCGATCATGAGGTTTCTGATCCTCCGGAGAAACAGGAGTCGCGATACGCATGCGTGCGACAAGCGAATCGTGTCCCTCCACTGCGAGTGAACCGATCGTTGCGCCTTGTTCCATCTGGTTCTTCACAAAGCGGAGGAGTGCCACCTCTTCGTCGCTATATTCGCGATAGCGATTAGAGCTCCGTGAAGGTTTGACAAGACCGTACCGCCTTTCCCAAACGCGAATAACATCCTTCGAAAGACCGGTGAGCTTTGCAACTCTATGAATTCTATGAGTATTCATATTTACAGCTTGATTATATTAGAGTGTCCAATGTTTGTCAAATATTTATCAACATAACACTTTACACATTGGACAACATGGTTTATACATTAGACATACTTGCTTCAAACATTGGACATCAATCCTGTGGAGGCGATCATGGCAAGAGCGATGGCGGAGAAAACCAGAGTTGAGCAGCCCGGAAATTACAGCGTCTCTTCGGTCATCCAGCGTGAATCGACATGCAGCAGGTGCGGCGGGCTCATGGTGAGCGACTTCTGCATGGATTTGCTGAACAGCACCGGCGAGTTGGAGTTTGCCGCGAAACGCTGTGTGCAATGTGGCGAGGTCGTCGATCCCGTCATCCTGCGGAATCGAGGAACCAGGCATGAGCTGATCCTGGCGCCTCCGGCACATGAGCGAAGTAAGTCCTCTAAGTCTCAAGGAGTGGTCCAGTAGTAGTTTTCAACCAAGGAGGTTTCCCATGCGGAGTCAAACGGTTCTTCAGGTTGGATTGGGGGTGGCATTGATGGCAGGGGCCATGTCCGTCGCAACCGCGGCGGACATGCCGGGCAGCCACAAGGACATGGTGCTCATCCCTAAGGGTGAGTTCACCATGGGGAGCAGTCACCATTCAGATGAGGCCAGACACCAGGTCGTACTCGATGCCTACCTGATCGACAAGTTCGAAGCCTCGAACGCCAGGTACAAAGAGTTTATGAAATCCACCGGTCACCCGGCTCCGGCCTATTGGGACGATCCACGGCTCAGCAAGCCCAACCAACCGGTGGTCGGTGTGAGTTGGACTGACGCCAGCGCCTTCTGCAAGTGGGACGCGAAGCGGCTTCCGACGGAAGCAGAATGGGAGCGGGCGGCCAAGGGTCCGCAAGGCGACAACCATTATCCCTGGGGCCATACACTCGACCCGAAGAAAGCCAACTATGGGCAAAATGTCGGCCATACCACCCCGGTGGATTCCTACCCGGAAGGAGTGAGCGGGTTCGGAGTCTATAACATGGCGGGGAACGTCTTCGAATGGGTGGAGGACTGGTACGACCAGAAGTTCTATAAGGAGAGCCCTGCCCTGAATCCACGTGGCGCCGAGAAGGGCTACAACTTTGCCAATCAAGGCCCGGTGAAGGTGTTGCGCGGCGGTTCCTGGCTCGCGCCGGAAACCTCCCTCCATACGAGCCATCGGTTTTGGAATCAGCCGGACAATAACTCCTATGGGGTCGGCCTCGGGTTCCGTTGCGCAAAGTCGGCGCAAACGGTGTCCGATGAAGCGATGCAAGCAGGCCGCGATGCGTTCATTCAGGCATTAGTCGCGATGGGTGCGGAGAAGAACGCCGATGCGATGGTCTCCATCGATAAGGCCTTGGTGTCGGAGCCGGGCAACAAGGAATACCTGGCGACCCGCGATCTGATCAAGAAGAGCATGAAGAAGAAATAGTGGAAGGACTAATGGGGGGCGGCATTGCCGCCCCCCGAAGGCCGATTCCGTGACAGGAGGCTTGACATGAATAGATCTCGAACCAATCTGGCGGCGGTCTTGGTGACCGGCATGACGATGCTGGCCGGAACAAGCTATGCAGAAGAATCCTTGATCCCCAAAGAGATGGTCTATGTCGGGCATGGGCCATCGGTGATGGGAATCGACAAGGAAGCCCCTGCGGACTCAGGCAAAAAGCCCACAGCCTATGACAGGAGAATGAAGGGACCCTGGTCTGCTGAGGCGTTGAACGATGAAGGTCCGGCGCACATGGTGTTCTTGGATGCATACCTCATGGATACCTACGAAGTCTCGAACAAGGACTATGGCGAATTTGTCAAGATGACAGGCCATCCGGCCCCGGCCTACTGGGACGATCCTCGTTTGAATAAGCCGGTGCAGCCTGTGGTCGGCGTAAATTGGGACGACGCGAAATCGTTCTGTGAATATCGCGGCAAGCGACTTCCGACGGAAGCGGAATGGGAGAAGGCGGCTCGTGGCCCCAAAGCCAACCTCTATCCCTGGGGCAATGACTTCGATCCGGCAAAAGTCAACTATGGCAAAAATCACGACGCGACCATGCCGGTGGATTCCTATCCAGAGGGAGCCAGCTATTATGGTGCATATCACATGGCCGGCAATGTATTCGAGTGGGTCTCTGACTGGTATGACCCACGCTACTACGGAAAGCTTGAGACCATGGTGAATCCGACCGGTCCGGCAAAACCCATCTGGCTGGGTGGAACCGGTACCTATGTGGACCGGCTCACGGTCGGTGAAAAACGGGTTATTCGTGGCGGATCGTGGATCGCGCCGGAAGGTACGGTCAGGGCGACGCACCGGTTCTGGAATAACCCGCTCAATAATAGCTATGGCGTGGGGCTGGGCTTCCGCTGTGCCAAGGCCGCCCCGCCAGAAATTGAACAGCAGATCAGGGACAGCTACATCGCTGCTCTGGTGGACATGGGACGAGAACGGTTTGCGGAGGCACAGGAGGCAGTGGGTCGGGGTTTGGCCATCGATCCCAAGAACCTCGAACTGCTGGAACTTCGCTTGCTTATTGAACAGTCAATGAAACGGTCGTGAAGGAATGTTGTAACAGTTTTTGCCAATGGTGTGATCGTGACGGAGGGACAGCTATGACACACGACAAGATGATATTTTCAGGGATTGTCCTCATCGCACTACTTGGGGTCTCACCCCTACAGGCGAATCCTATCGATACGGCTCGACATCCTCATCCGAAGAGCGCGAAGGTGGTGCATGAGGCCCGCCATGATGTGGACCGTGCCTGGGAAGTCTATCATCGCGCGGCGTTAGGTGGAACGGTGGCGTCCCCTGCCCTGCAGGCGGACATCGAAGAACACCTGCACGAAGCCAGAACCCTCATCACCCAGGCGCAAGAGGCGGCCGACCGGGGAGACACACGTCAAGTACAGCGTCTTGTGGGCCAAGTGAAAGCCCATACCACCAAGACCATCGAGGGGAGCAAGGAGCAGAAGAAATGACACAAGGTCTGAGGAGGAGAGAAACCGGCTGGAGAAGTATGGTGGCAATGATGGCCCTAGCCTGTACCGTCGCTATCGCGCCTGTCGTGGTGGCGACGCCGGCTCCCAACGAACTTGACCCGGTCCCTATGGTGACGATTCCCGCTGGAGCATTTTTGATGGGGAATCCCGAAGGAAAAGGCCGGGCCGATGAGTGGCCGCAGCGATCAGTGTACCTCGACGAGTTTGCGATCGATCACGTCGAAGTGACCAATGAGCGGTATCTGGCGTTCGTGGCAGCCACAGGCCATCGAAGCCCTCCGAGCCCCTATGGCCCCGGCCCGCTCGTCTTCGTGAAGGGCATCGAACAGCTTCCAGTCGTGCAGGCCACCTGGTACGACGCCAAAGCCTATTGTAGTTGGGCGAAGAAGCGGCTTCCGACGGAGGCGGAATGGGAGAAGGCCGCTCGCGGAACCGATGGCCGTCTGTTTCCCTGGGGCAACGAGTCGACCACATCGAAGCGGGCGAACTTCGATCGTGAATGGGAGGATGAGCGCACTTTGCATCCGGTCGGGTCCTTGCCCGGCGGCGACTCACCCTACGGCGTGAAGGACATGTCCGGCAATGCTCGAGAATGGGTGCAGGATTGGTATGATCCTGAGTATTACCAGCATGCGCCGGATCGGAATCCACAGGGTCCTGACAAAAAGGGTGTCGTTCGATCGATTCGCGGCGGATCTTGGCATAGCCCGATCTCGGACATCACGACGACGGCTCGCGGGCGCGGGGGATTCGCGCTGCAGACTCATGGAACTGGCTTTCGCTGTGTACGGGGTCTCGAAGTCCAGACCCAGCAGAAGTAAGCGGTAGATGTGGTGACGCGATGAAACATGCTGCGCACAACAGAAACACGGAGGCTGGTTTCTTGTTTTCATCAGGGAGGCGCCGCGACTCCGCACGGCGCCTCCCGCTGAGGCAGACAGCTCCCTCCATCGGGAGGGACCTGTCTCCTCAGTATGCAAGAGAGTCTGGGTGCCAGAGTGAAGGAGCACGGCGGACGGCCGCGATGAGGAGGACCGCATGGAGCAGATGATCTGGTGTGTAATGGCATTGGTCGCGTTACGTTGTTGGGCACATGCCGTATCATGGAGAACGGCTGTCGCAGTGCGGCGGCAGGCCGGATCGCGTAGGCCTCGAGTCAAGTGAGAAGCAGCCTGTTGACTGTGATGATCGCCAGCGAGGGTTCCCGTGGCATCGAATGGGAGACCAAGCAACCCTCTACCCTTCACCCCGCCATCCGGCGACCGAATCTGTATGCGCTGCGGGGGGTTGCTAGTCACGGAGTATTATCTGGACCTTCAGGACGATACTGGTCAAATCGGCATCACGGGATTGCGTTGTACCAGTTGTGGGGAGGTCGTTGACCCGGTCATTCTTCGGAACAGATTGAACCAGACGCCGGATCTGTTGCACGGGACGAAACAGAGAAAATATGCGCAACGGGTCGATCGTGGAAAGTCAGATGGGCCACATCAGAGTACCGACAAGAATGTCAGGCAGCCCGGTGGCTAACGAATTGCGGGTTCTGCAAAGTGGTTACGGTACGGAGATACGACTATGCATATTGTTGTGACCGGCGGAACGGGATTCATTGGGCGGCCCTTATGCGCCTCGCTCTGTCAGGAGGGGCATCGGGTCACGCTTCTCACGAGAAGGGAGGAAGAGGCGCAACGGTTGTTCGGCTCCACTGTGACGATCGTCGAGTGGAATGGCAGCGAGGCGGGGGCCTGGGAGCATTGTCTCGAAGAGGCCGATGCCGTCATCAATCTCGCCGGCGCCCCTATTGCCGATGGACGCTGGACCGATGCCCGCAGACGGATCCTCACTGAAAGCCGGGTCCTCACCACTCGTCTGTTGGTGGAAGCTCTGTCGCGCCGGTCCTCGAAACCGCGCACGCTGGTGAATGCCTCCGGCATCGGCTACTACGGGGCCAGCGACGATCGTGTGCTGAGTGAGGGTGCCGCGCGGGGCCAAGGCTTTCTGGCCGATCTCTGTATGGCCTGGGAAGCGGAGGCGCTTCGAGCTGCGGAGTTCGGTGTGCGAGTCGTCATGCTGCGAACCGGGATGGTGCTCGAACAAGACGGCGGGGCCTTGCCGAAGATGTTGTTGCCGTTCCGGCTCTTTGCGGGCGGTCCGATCCTGCCGGGCACGCAGTGGGTGTCCTGGATCCATCGGCGCGATCATATCGGGTTAATCCAATGGCTCCTCACAACGCCGCGCATCTCTGGTCCCGTCAATGCGGTGGCGCCAGAGGCTGTGACGATGAACCGGTTCTGCCAGGTGCTCGGGCAAGTGCTCCAGCGGCCTTCCTGGCTTCCCGTGCCGGGCTTCGCGTTGCACGTGGCATTGGGTGAGCTGGGGACGCTCATGACCACGGGCCAACGGGTCCATCCGGCCAAAGCCCTCTTCGGAGGATACGTCTTTCACTATCCGACGCTGGAGCCGGCCTTGCGGGCGATCGTGACGAAGGGATGAAGGAGGGTGTGATATGGCCCCGTTGATCGAGTATCTGCATGCGCTCGCTGTCGCCATCCTGGTAGGTAAGGTCGTCCTCTTGTCTTTTGTGGTGGCGCCGATTCTTGCGAA
>JANOMG010000174.1:0-4562 GCA_031420175.1 Nitrospira sp. | reverse complement strand
CTGAGTCGTACTCGTGCAGTACGTCGAAGGGCTGAGCGGCGAGCCCGCCGGACGAAGGCGTGTCGCAGCAGCGGATCGGCGCTTGCAGCAGAAGCGTTCATGAGTAATGCAGGCCAGTCGCCATAGCTCGTCCCATCGTCGCGGAGGACGTTGCAGTAGCTCCAGAGTTTTTGAACAATCATTGAGGTGGTCATTACTGTTTCAGCTTCCTGCGTGATAACATTTTATTAGAGTGCCCAACCAGCGGTCTTGAGCAACAAGGGCCATGAGCAATAATATCCAACCAAGGCTCGGATGTTCTGCTGATACCATCTCTCACGACGCTCTTGAGAGATATTCGCTTCCTTGTCGCGTATCCACCTGTTCTCATCAAGTGTGTTTACATAGCCAGAGATAAACTTATCAATGAATACGAATTCTGTTGGCGCTTGTGGGGTCTCATTCCAGATCTGATCAACCTCGTGAAGCGCGGCGACTAGGCTCATATCCCAAGGAACCGCGCTCTTGGTTTCCATTCCATCTCGAAGTAATATTTCGGTTATGCCATCAAGCAGTGTCCCAACTTTTCCAATGCAGCACACAAATTCTTGGACCGTAGCTGTTTTCTGCGCGAGATACCTTCTGGATTCATCATTGTCATGGCCTGATCGCACGCGAAAAGGCGCCCATTCAAACACATCTTTGACGGCGACGAGCCCGCGTTGCTCGGTGTCGACCCAATCAACATGCGCGATGGCCATGTTGTGTTGGTGATCTCTCAGCGATCGGTAAACGTGAAATATGACGTTAACCGGCTTTTCGATGTACGCATATTTTACCTTCGCTCGCTTGGTAAGCTCTCGAAACATGGCGGAGAAGAACTGCGGGCGACAAGGCGACTTCCATAGAATCGACCACCCGACAAGAACCGCTTTTTCATAAACGGTTGGTGCCTGTTCCTTGAGTATTTCAAAATGGTTGGCGTCGATCTCTTCTTTGGTGAGCCTTTCAAAGTCAGGAACTAGTGTCCGAGTGAACTCTTCAATCGCCAAGGACATAGTCTTGGCTAATGTAGGAGCTAACCTAAGTCCGACGGTGACCGTTTCCTGCTCGCATATTGTCGGATCGCGCCCTTGAAGCACATCCGTTAGCACTTCATCAAGCGACATTATGAATAGCGACGGAGTGTCTCGTCCGCACACACCTATGATAAACACAGGTAGCGGTTGCGCAGACCAGCGAACGATGGCCTTGAACGGTATTGGCACCTTCATGAGATTGGAGTCGGAACAGCAGGAATGTGTCTTGACTTGAATTAGAGCCCTGCGAGGGTAGAGCCCTTCAGCAACTGCTTTCCGGCCTTCGATTTCAACGAGAAACTCTTCACCAAGATCGGGCTTTAGCTCGATTACGGAGTATTTTTCACGAGCCAACTCGGCCTTGACGAAGGCTTCACCCCAATCACCAGTCTCTTGATTCTCCCATCCCGTCATCTATTATCGAGAGCCCCGTCAAACAGCTGGTTGATCAGATCAGCGCATATCGCAAACAGGTCTAATCCGCCTGGATAGGTCATCGGATTGCCGTGCGCTAGTTCATTCCGAAGGTACGGAAACGAATCCAAGAGAATTTTGCAGTATGCCTGAATATCCTTAGCATCAGGACTGCCAGCAGGCGGTATATCGTCCGCGAACATGTCATGTCGTACGTTTTGGTTGTAGTAGCGAAAACCACTGTCCTTGATCCACTGTTCCTTGATTGCCAACTCCAGCCCCGCCTTAAGCATCAAGGGTTTCCCACTCTTAATCCGAATGGCGTACTCCACAGATGAAAAGGCGTGCAGTTGCGCAATGGGGATAAAGCTATAAACAAACCACGAGTAAAGAAAAATATTTCGTGCAGCATCGAATTGCTCTCGAACTGATCCTGCGACTGATTGCATGAGCGTGATGGTTTCGATCCCCGAATAATGATCCCTCAAGGTTCGATCTCGGCTTGTACCTGTCTCGCGGTTATAGAGAACAAACCCGCGCCATATTGAGTCGGCTTCTAGGATTTGATCGAATGGCTTCAGTGTGTCAGGCATCTTCGCTTACCGCCTCGCACGGTCGTCTCTTCCATACTTCTCTTGGCTTTCAGCAGCTATGGAGAATGTTGGCAGGATGTCTTGAATATGCTTTGTATCTTGCCCGAGCAACCGACCGGAAAAGGCTTGGCTTAAGATGGACTGCCGCAGGCGGTCGGCGCGGGTGAGGTTGACTTCGACGGCGGCTTCAAGTTCATCGATGACGGACAGGCGGCGGTCGACTTCGGCGACGATACGGTGCTGTTCCACGAGTGGAGGAAGCGGAATTGGCAGCCGCTCTACGTCACCCACGCGGAGGTGCTTTACGCCACTGCCAACCGCGACACGGTCGATCAGCCCCTTCACTACCGGGGACAATAACGACGCAAGCAGGAACCCTGCGGAGATAGCGGAAAATGGACGCATGAGCATCGTTCGCTGGCCAAGGCACAGCTGTAATCCCGGCGGAATGATCCCAGCCTCGCCCATGGGCGCTTCACGCGTGAAGAGGACGTCGCCAGGCTGCGGCGGGCAACGCCTTGACCAGTATTCATAGGTTGACTGATCAACGTACCGCAGGTCTTCGAACACCAGGCGCCCATCGCGGATGTTCGTCGTTCGCACGAGTGGGATGCCGGCGTTAGTGTACGGCGCAGTCTTGTTGTGACAATCGACCACTGGGTCGCATGCCTGTATCGCTGACGCCCAGATCCAACCTGCCGGCAGCTCGGGCAGATCCCTAACGATGGGTCCTGCTGGCATGGTGAACTTGCCCTTCGACTGGTTTCGGCGTACATCAAGGCTTCGGTGAAGGAGTTGATCGCCTGTTTCGTAGCTGCGGCCCTGGCTGCTGGCAAGTTCGGCTTCAGTAGGGACAAGGCGGCCTTCGACGGCGGCCTTGAGAACGGAAGCTTTGTAACGTTTGAGGTTGGCTTTGACGCGCTTGAGGTTGGCAATGGCTTCGTCGAGACGGGAGAACTGCTTTTCAATCTCCGCGACGATCTTGGCCTGTTGACTCCTTGGTGCCACAGGGATTTCAAAGCCGAGTAGCTTGGAGGTCTCAACGCTGTTAACCGTTGTCCCTTGCTTTGAGCAAGTATGGAGAATGTCACGACTGAAAGCACGCAGTGCCCAAGCCACATATTCGGCCAAGATATTGTTTCGCGGAGTGAGGGCTTTGAGGTCTTGGTTGACGGTCACCGGCACTGAGTTGACGGCCACGGGCAACGTATGACGCAAGATGCCACTCCGAGTGACAATTAACACTGAGCCTGCATTGATCAAAGATGTTGCTGAGTGAGAGACGGCTTCCTTTGTGATGTGGTCTTCACTATCTGATATCCGCTCGGTCTTCATGTCCTTCGGCGAAACCCACGGGATTGTTCCTCCCTGCCAATACTGAGGCTTGGCCTTTGATGGTGTTCCACCACCGGACCAATCGCCGAGTTCCTTTAGCGGAACAAAACTCCATGAGACAGGAAGGATTGTGTTCGTGTCTAACTTGCTCACGCTATCAACGTCGTCCCGTTCGGTTCTTCAATGAGGCTATTCAGCTCGTTATCAAACAATTGCATAGGTCCATCTCTATGCATCATGCGCGAACGACTTCGGCTGGCTGCGGCATCCCGGAAGAGTCGAGGGTGTAGGCATAGGCTTCTTTCATTTGAATATTCCCGCTATCCGTATACACGAAGAGCCGCTTCCCGTCCGTGCGTGTCTTCACGAGTCCATAGGACGTGCGGCTGAATCCGTAAAATTGGCCGCGCTTTTTATACTCCTTGTCATCCACCGGACGGGACCACTTCTCTTCCTTGAAGAAGGCCACCAGCTCAGTCACAAAAATCAGCGGCTCAGGGACCCTTGCCCACTTTCCTAACGCCCCCATCAATGTCGCCCGGGGATGAATATATTCTTTCCTCGCGTTTTCGTCTCCACTTGAGACCACGCTCACGACTGGCGATACCGCCTGGAAGAAGGCCCCGGAAAAATCGGCTGAACCATGATGGGGCACTTTGAACACTTCTGACTTCAGATTGAGACTCCCTCGATTGTGCTCTCGGGCAAGAAACCGGCTGGCTTCATCATTCAGGTCCCCGGAGAACAAGTAGCTAAAACCTCCGTAGACCAAGCGAAAGACGATGGAGTGTCCATTAATCGTGTGCGATGCCGAATTTCCTTTGAAGTCTTCCTCTTTTACGCTCAACGATTCGTGTCCAATTCTTGGCCCCTTGGGAGGGTTGCCAAGAAATCGTAATGCCGGTTTTCCACTCACGGTGGTCACGAGGGGTCCGAGCATCTCAATTCGCAGGCCTCCATTATTGAAAAAGGTAAAGGCCTTGTCGTCGCCGAACTGCAATCGCCGAATCTCTACGTTCTTTCTGCTGTTGTACTGAGACAGGGCTTGCTTCCACTTCAAGAACGGCTCGTTCATGTCTGCATCGGCCACTTTCAGAAGATCGTCTTCCAAGCCGACAAGGAACAGTTGGCCGTCCACTGTTTTGGTAGGGCCAAGTTGTTT
>JANOMG010000173.1:0-6426 GCA_031420175.1 Nitrospira sp. | reverse complement strand
ACGGCCTCGGCTTCGTCAGGCTCCGCGAGGATCTCGTCGAGCAGGTCGTCCTCGATTTCCTCGGCTTCGATGAGCCCCTCGGTGAACTCCGGGTCGTCCTGTACCTTCTCGTCACGCAACGTTTCGAGACGTATGCGCAGCTTGTCCAGCGTGGCAGCGATAGCCTGCGACGACGACGCCAGCAGTTTGCGCAGGACGAGCGCGGTCAGGTGACGCTGGCGCTGGGGAAGCGCGTAACTGTCTTCGCGCTGCAGGAACCCGGATACCGCCTCGTAGAACGCATGCTCGTCGTCGCTCGGCGTGAACGGCCGCGTGATCGGCCGCCGCTCGGTGTAACGGATGTACTCGGTGACCTGATTGCGCAGCGTGCGCTTGCAGAAGCCCGAGAGGCGCTGACGTAGATCACTGATGCTGCTGCCGGCGCTGGCGTATTGGCTGCGGAAGGAGTTGAGATCCCCGAACAGGTGCTCGTCGATCAGAGTCGAGAGGCCGTACAGTTCGAGTAGTGAGTTCTGCAGCGGCGTGGCCGTGAGCAAGAGCTTGCGGCAATCCTCGGTCGCCCAGCGGATGCCTTGACCGACCTTGTTGCTCGGCCGGTACGCGTTGCGCAGCTTGTGGGCCTCGTCGATCACGACGAGATCCCACGCAATGCTCTTCAGTTCCTCGCGCAATGCATTCGCGTAATTCAAGGACATGATGAGCACGGCCTTCTCGTTGAGAGGCCCGCGCCCACTCCGTTGCGCCTCGCGGTAGGCCTTGGCGTCGAGCACCCGTGTGGGCAGGTTGAACTTCTCCTGCAGCTCCATCGCCCACTGCTTGCGCAGCGATGCCGGGCAGATCACCAGCAACCGGCGCTTGCGCTCCGCCCAGAACTGGCAGAGCACGATACCCGCCTCGATTGTCTTACCGAGGCCGACTTCGTCGGCCAGGATCACGCCTTTGGACAGAGGCGACTGTAAAGCAAATAGGGCGGCCTCGATCTGGTGCGGATTTAGATCCACAGCTGCATCGAAGAGTGACATGGATAATCGATCCATGCCGCTCACAGCCCGGCGGGTCAAGTCATGCGCGAAGTATTTGGCGTGGTAGGGCGTGAGCATTTGAGAGGCGCAGAATACCCCTTTCCCCGCCGGAAATCACCCCGCTATTCGGAGGATCGGGAGACGTAAAAGGTGAGACGTGAGGGCGAAGACGGTTTGGCTAGTCTGTGAGGCAGAGAGCGCGTCGAGCGGGAAACGCGCGAAGGGGCTGGTCGGCCTGTCTCGTTGATCTGATCTGTCTGGTTGGGCGGACCGGAAAACCTACAAGGGAACCAACGAGACCAGAAAGACCAGATGAACCAGAAAGACGAGCGACGGGCGGGCGTGGGGCTACTTATTCAGGTTCTGTACGCCGAGATTCGATGGGTCAATCCCCTTTCGCTCCGATCACAAGCTCCGGCTTATTTCCAGCCCGCTCGATCGGCCAGCTGCTTATTCGCTCTGGTCATCGTAGGTATCCAGAAATTTTTGAAGTTTGCCGAACAGCCGATCCAGTTCCTTCCGGAGCTTGGCGTTCTTCGTATGGTTCGCCTCGGCGGCCACGTAGCCCTGAATCTCTTCGATCTCGTCCAAGGACAGGTCCACCCTGATTCCCGTGCCGTCCACTGCCGCGCACGCCGCAAAATCCGAATGGCAGAAGGTGTGATCGCGAATGAGATCCCGCTCCCGCACCGTCAGCGAGACCGGCAGTTTGGTTCCGGCGGGGATGGATTGGCGCAGAGTGCCGTATTGTTCCCTCCAACTACTCGTCGTGAGAGCCCGCAAGGCCTGGACGTACGGCTTGGGAAACTCGGGTGTCTTCGCGCCCTGCCGCATCAGCTCCCACACTTGCCCGACCAGCACCGAGCCGATCGCATGAATCGCCTCGTGCCGGTCCAACCCTTCGGTCAGGAGTCTCTCCAGCCTGTCCCTGACATCTGCCATCCCCTCGGCGAGTTGATTCTCGACAATGACGTGAGCGGCCGCGTGAAGCTGAACATTCTGGAGTGGCACGCGCGTCCGCCGGTGATATGCGGAGACCCGTTCCAGCCGCTGCGACTCATCGAGGGCGAGCCACTCATTCGGATCGGGAGTTGTCTGGAGATCGTATCTCATGAGGTGGTCTTCTTGCCCATGCCGCATCACTATAAGCGAGAGGAATGGGCGCCATCAAGACATGGCGACGGACCGTGACGAATCCCGCGAGAGCACGTTGAGTCGCCGCAGGCTCCTCGTGAAGACGATGGGAGGGAGCATGGGGTCATGGCTTCACACACGCACGGGTCATCGCCCCGTGGCCGGAAAAGTTCAGGCACAATCGGGGTTGCTCCCATTATTGATGATCGCGCCGAGCCGGATCCCTCTATATAATGAGATGGACCGGCCTGACCGCTTTCACCAGGGAACAACTCTGTGATCCACCCATTCAGGTATCTTCTCCTCACCGCGATGCTGGGCGGAGTCTTCGGCCAGATCGCATGGGCCGATGAGCGTTCGACATCGAAGAGTTTGTGGCAGACCGTCCTTACTCCTCCTGCCGCAGATCAGCCGCCGACGCCGCGAAGACGGTGGGTGCTCCGCGACCGGGAAATCGCGCTCGACCTCCCACTGCTCCAAGTCTTAAAGGATGCCGGTGCCAGACCCCATCCCAGGATAACCATCGATCTCTTTGATGGAGCCAACCCCGAGTTGGATATCTCCTCGACGATCTCCCGCAGCAACGATACTGCCGTGATCCGCGGTACCTTCAAACCGCCCTCGAAGGGAGATTTCACCTTTGTCGTCAACGGGTCGCTGCTCGTCGGAACCATGCAGGTGGGCGACCGCCTCTACAAAACCGAACACATCGCCAACGGCCGGCTGCGGCTGCTCGAAATCGATCCCGATAAATTGCCGCCGGATTGAGCCTCGTCAGATCCGGCTGATGGCGCTTCCCTGTCTACCGTGCGACACTGGTCTATGCCGTCTCCACCATCGACAATCTGGACCATCGGCCATTCGACGAGACCGATAGATGAATTCATCGGCTTGTTGCGCGCCCATCAGATCAGTCTTCTCGTCGATGTCCGCACCGTTCCTCGATCCCGCTACAATCCGCAGTTCAATACGGATACGCTGGCCCAGTCGTTGCGCGATGCCGGGTTCCAGTATCGCCACCTGCCGGAGTTGGGCGGTTTACGAAAGCCGAAGAAGGATTCTTTAAACGACGGATGGCGTAATGCCAGTTTTCGCGGGTACGCCGACTATATGCAGACGGAAGAATTCTTGAACGCGTTAGAAGCGCTGATGGCTGATAGCCGATTGCAGGCGACAGCCATCATGTGCGCGGAAGCGGTGCCCTGGCGCTGCCATCGGTCGTTGATTGCCGATGCGCTGGTGACCCGTGGCTGGGACGTCCGGCATATCATGTCTCCCGAGAAAGCCACTCCGCACGTCCTCACGTCATTTGCCCATGTCGAGAAGGGCACGCTGACCTATCCGAAACCGACCGATCCTCCTTCGTTGTTCTAACTGAGCGCAATGATGTACCCCCTCCTGGCCGATCTGGTGCTGATTGTTCACCTGGCGTTTGTGGTCTTCGTCCTGTGCGGCGGGCTACTTGTGCTGAGGTGGCGGTGGATCGCGTGGCTGCACCTGCCGGCGGCTGTGTGGGGAGCAGTCGTCGAATTCACCGGCTGGGTCTGCCCGCTCACACCGCTGGAGAATTGGCTACGGACTCAAGGCGGCGAAGCCACCTACCCAGGAGACTTCATTGGCCGATATCTACCGTCCATCCTGTACCCAGACGCCTTAACCCCTGACATTCAAGTTATGCTCGGCGTACTAGTGTTGGTGGCGAATCTGGCGATCTATGGATGGCTATGGCAGGCAGGGCGGAGGCCCTGAGCCAGGACGCGAGAGCGGATGTCATTGGAGATTTCTCGCTCCGCTCACCGAAGGCAAAAAGCTGCGTTAGCCTGCAGTCCCTTCCCTGTGTGGCCGATTCTGCCCCCTCCCTATGCCGACCGATCTGGTTTTTTCTCTCTGTAAGCCAACTCACAGATCATCCCGGCACAATCGGTTACTGTGCTGTCATGAGGCAGATGGATTTCTACTTTCACAATGGCTGCTTGTCGCGGCAGTCCGTCCTCTTGCTCGCGAGAGAAATTCAACAAGACTGTCCTACCTGGCACATCGGAATCCATCCCTTGCGGGAGTACGAGGCCACTGCTCTGGGCTTCCACGTCCTTCCGGCCATTGTGATGAATGGCAGCACGGTGGCCGCCGGGATACCTAGGAAAGACTGGCTCCTGAAGAAAATGAAAGAATGCGAAGAGGTTGATCGGCGATGAGGACCGTCACGTATCCGCTTCGCGCTTCGGCTTTCTCAACGCCGATAGAGCACTCGGCCACAGCACGAAACCGTGCCGAACTCTCACGCCATGCCGCAACTCAAGCCCTCTTCGCCGACATCACCCAGACGTTCGGCGTCTCGTTCGTACCAGATCTGTTTGTGGGAATGAGTGATCGACCGGCGTATCTTGAAGCGGTCTGGGAGCTCTTCAAAGAAGACCTTGGACTCGATAGTCTGGATTTCAGAACCAAGCGCATCATGGCCTTGGCCATCACAACCAACGAAGCCGGAACGTATTACATCGCCTCGTACCCCCATGCGTTCCGGCTGAATGCGCTCAACCCTGCCATCTGCGATAAGCTCCTGTGTACGATTCGGTTCTTCAACGCCTTCGACCGGTATCTATCTGGGGTGAACCCGGAATATCTGCCGAAAGCCACCAGAGTTGTGAGCGATTGTTTGCGGGAGGAATATCTGAATTCCGGAGTGACGAGCCCGAGTCAGGGCTCGTCTTGCCGGACAGACAATGTACCCGTTGCGTCTTGGATTAGCGGCATACTCATTATCATCAGTTTCCTGCTGTTGACGATTGCGGCGGGAATGTATCTGTGGTTCCAATGAGAGAGACCCAGCCATCGCTGTTTCCCGCGACACCCTCCGGGGATACCTTCTGGAGTCGTGTCACCTCCCCCCATTGGCGTTGGGTGCTCTTCGTCGGCGTTGGCGCCATCCTCATCCTCGCTGCTTGGCTAGGGCTTGGGAAAACGCCGACCACAGGCTTCGATCTGACGAAGCATAGTGTGCCGCTTGACCAGATCGTTGACGGAGGGCCTGGTAAGGACGGGATCCCCGCCATCCTCACTCCGCGATTCGTCCCAACCGGGGAGGCCACGTTCCTCCAGGACGCTGATCGCGTCTTGGGACTCACACTGGGAGCAGAAGCCAAGGCGTACCCAATCAAGATTCTGAACTGGCATGAGATCGTCAACGATACGGTCGGCGGTACTGCCGTGATCGTCACCTACTGCCCGCTCTGCGGGACCGGTATCGCGTTCGAGGCGACCTTACAAGGAGACCGGCACACGTTTGGTGTGTCCGGTCTCCTCTATCAAAGCGACCTCCTCATGTACGACCATCAGACGGAGAGCCTGTGGTCGCAGATATCGATGCATGCCGTTGCAGGCCCACTGACCGGCCAACGACTCACACCCATCTTTCTCGAACATACGACCTGGGCGGCATGGCGCACAGCCCATCCTACGACGCTCGTCCTCTCCACGAAGACCGGATCGTTTCGAAACTACGATCGAGATCCCTACACAGGATATGCTGAGAACAGGGAACTATTTTTCGACACCGCCCATTTCGATCCCAGCTACCATCCGAAAGAATGGGTGGTGGGAATTGAGCTCAACGGCGTCGCAAAAGCCTATCCCTTTGCGGAGATCAAGAAAATCGGTTCCCCCATTAGCGATCAGCTCGGCGGGCAAGCCATCACGATACACTTCAACCCGCAAACCCGCAGCGCCTCCGTCACCGACGTCGATGGGAAGCCACTGCCCTCGATGATGGCCTATTGGTTCGCCTGGTACACCTTCCATCCGAAGACGGAGATCTTCAAGTCTCCCTGATTGCGTAGAACGCTCGCGCGAGTTCACCGCGTTCGACCCCCCGCCGACGTATTTCTTCACCACTTGTAAGATAGGTCACAGACCCGCAGCATGAACGTGCGTAGCATGGCATCATCCAATGATGGAGAGAAAGGTGGGGCTGCAAGGCCATGCGAACTACGGAAGAGCGAGACGGTCGACGTGACAGACTAGCCGCACAGGAAAATCAAAAAAGAGTGGCCGTCGGGCGGCCACATCGAAGTCGTGCCTTTCTGTTCGCATCAATGGTCATAGGTGCGATGATCTGGATCGATGGCAGTGCGGCGGTGGCGGAATCGTCCTTTGCGGCGCGCGACGTCGTGACGCGGGGCGCCATCGAACTCGGAGGGGCCGTGGGATACGCCCAGGCCACAACGGCAGTCGGCGCTGGTACATCGGCCAACCGGGCTGCGGTCTTTGTGCT
>JANOMG010000172.1:0-9230 GCA_031420175.1 Nitrospira sp. | reverse complement strand
CTTGCTCCCGGAGCGCGCACGATTGGAATGTGCTCGCTCGACGGCCGCAGTGGGAACCATACCCAGCGCCTCCCTGAATGGTTGCCGGCCCAACTGAAGAGAGGGAAGAGAAGAGAAAGATGAAGATCCATCGAATTCATGCGTTGGTGGCGAGACATTTGTATCTCTACCGGCGCAGTTTGCCTCGCATGCTGGAAATCTTCTATTGGCCGTTTCTGGACCTCGTCATTTGGGGGTTCATTACGGTCTATCTCATGAAATTCCAGGGGCAGATTCCGGGGGCGGTCACGTTCTTTTTGGGGGCATTGATCCTGTGGGATGTGCTGTTTCGAGCGCAGCAGGGGATTACGATTTCGTTCTTGGAGGAGATCTGGTCGAGAAATCTCATGAACTTGTTTGCCAGTCCACTTAAGCCGAGCGAGTTCCTTGCCGCGACGATGGTGATGAGCGTCTTCAAGGTGATCGCGGTGTCCGTGGTGATGGGTGTCTGCGCCGGCCTGTTCTATTCCTACAATATTTTCGTGATCGGGATGTGGCTGGTTCCGTTCGTCTTGAATCTCGTGATGACGGGATGGATTATCGGGGTGCTGACCACGGCTCTTATCATGCGGTTTGGTCAAGAGGCAGAGGTTTTGGCCTGGAGCATGGTGTTCCTGTTTCAACCCATCTCCTGTGTGTTTTATCCGATGGAGGTGCTTCCAGGGTGGTTGCAGGCCATTGCCTGGATGAACCCCGCAGCCCATGTATTTGAAGGGATGCGCGCGGTGCTCAACGCGTCCGTCTCGCCGATTCCTCATCTCGCTTGGGCGACCGGCTTGAATCTGGCATTTCTGGGTCTGGTCATTGCCGGTTTCCATTGGATGTTCGAGCTGTGCCGGGAGCGTGGGCTGCTGGTGCGTATTGGAGAGTGACTCGATAGAGGGAGCTTGCGGATTGCCATTTTTAAGAGGGCTGTGCTAGCCTAGCTGTACCTTCTCGCAGGGGCCTGGCGGTAAGGTGGCGCGAAACATACAGGCCTGCAGCATCGATGTTGCCTTGCCCGAGAATCTCGTCGGAAGTCAGACCTAAGTCGCCCCGTCCCATGCGTCTTCGGCCCGCTCCTTCCCCCGTTCCTCGCGTTCAAGACAATATCATTATACTCAAAGGAGGAATCCCAGATGGGTGCGAAGATTTATGTCGGTGGGTTGCCCTATTCGGCGACTGAGCAGGAGTTGAGTGATCTGTTCGGGCGACATGGCTCTGTCGCTTCAGCGCGGATCATTACGGATAAGTTCACGGGACAGGCCCGCGGATTCGGCTTCGTTGAGATGTCTTCGGATGCGGAAGCACAGGCGGCCGTTACCGCTCTCAACGGTACGGAAATGGGTGGTCGCACCTTAACCGTTAATGAAGCGCGTCCCCAGGAGCCTCGCACCGGCGGCGGGGGTGGCGGTGGTGGATATGGCGGCGGGGGGGGTGGCGGTAAGCGCGATCGCTATTAATCCTTAATCGCGAATGTGAGCGGGGGCTGTTATCGTCAAGATGGCAGCCCCTTTTTTTCTGTGGCCAGCCTGGCTGATCAACTGAGTGGTGAGATGAGATGGCGGGTATGGAGGCTGTCCGACCACGTTCTTCAGGAGGAGTCTGGTGAGTATTCAAGGGGAACCGATGCTCGAGCCCATGCCATTGCCTGACCTGTCTTCATTTTCTTTCCACACGACCCCCGTTCTGGTCGTCGAAAACTTCTGGTCGCCGGAAGAGCGGAAGTTTTTCCGCGAAGGGATGCATCAGGCTACGTGGAAGAGTTTGCTGAATCTGCCGAAGGTCAGGGAAGATTTTCCGAATGCTGGAAACTGGGCCAAAGCGGAGATCGGGCCGGCCCAAGGGCAGCGATTGCTTTCGCGCTTACAGCTGCCCTGTATTCAGGCCTACATGGAGTCCTTCCCGAATATCACAGGCCGACACGTGGGGTTCAGCTATTACTCCTACGCAGCTGGAGATTGCCTGCTGACCCATGACGATACCGATCAAGGTTATGAGATGCAGGGCGGGGCGGCGCCCCGCCGCCGTATTGCGCTGGTGAGCTATTTTCACGATGAATGGCGGTCGGACTGGGGTGGGGAACTCATCATCTATGCGAAGCGGAAGGCTCACGGCTCCGATCAGCCGGACCTTGAGGTGACACATTGTATTGAGCCTCGGCCAGGTTCCCTCGTGATGTTTACGGTTCCCCGCTTCCATCGCGTCTGTCGGGTGGATCAGGTCGCGGGTGATCACCGGCGACTCTCAATCGCCGGATGGTTCATGACCGAACATCCGTAAGTTTCGCCAGGTATCGAGTCGAGAAACGGGGCTGCCATGTTGCGATGGCAGCCCCGTTGTACTTGATGCTGTGAGGGGGGAGCTATTCCCTCTCTCTACGAGTGGGACGCCAGCTAGCCGACCCATTCGTCAGAAGGCCGTGCAACTCCTGGCTGTTTCTCCGTCAGGCTTTCGACGGAAGGCGCAGGTGCTTGAAGCGTCTGTCGTACGAGTGCCACCAGGGCTTGGGGCTCAAACGGCTTGGGGAGAAACGGGAGAGTCCCCCGGCGTATCCCGTAGCCTGCCAACTCTTGTTCGACATTGCCGGACATGAGGATCACTCGCAGGTCTTTCCTCATGCGGAGTGCGCGAATGGCAAGCTCATGACCGTGGACGTTGGGGAATTCGTTGTCGCCAGCCGCAAACGAAAATTCTGGCGGGGGCATGACAAGATCGGTCAGCAGGAGATGAATAGGTCCCGGATGACTCTTGCAAATCTTCAGGGCCTCCGAGCTGTTGGTCGCAGGCAGGACGAAAAACCCTGCTTGTTCAAGGATCGCGGTACAGAGACGGACGATGGCCCCGTCATCGTCGACGGCTATGATGGTCTGTTTGGTCGATTGCGGCGATGGGACATCCAGCTCGGACATAGCTATCTCCTAGCTTACGTAAAATACATGATGTTGCCATCAGAATAGTCCCGTCCCTGTAATGTCGCCAGCAATAGGTGAATTGCTGGTGAAGGGCTCACCTCGCTTCTGATCGTTCCTTCAATCCGGCGAGCCGCGTCTTGTCGAGTGAGACAAACAGGGACTTCTCCTGAGTCACTGTCACGGCGCCCGGCGCCTGGCCCTTCGCTTTCTTGACCCACTTGCGCCGGGTATAGATCACATCGCCTTTGCCGCTTTTCTTCAAATCGCTATAGAGCAGGGCCAGCGTCGCGGCGTCGCGTATCGTCTCGGGCGGTGGATCGCTCCCTTTTTCCAAGCGCACCACGACGTGAGAGCCTGGGGTGCCGCGAGCATGGAGCCAGAGGTCGTCGCTCTTGGCGAGGCCGAACGTCAGCTCGTCGTTCTCCCTGGCGTTCTTTCCGACATAGATCGCCAACCCGTCCGATGAAGTGAAGCGGCGGAACGGACCCTGACGTGGTTCCTGCCCGCCCTTTCCCGCTCCTGTCCGCGAAGGAGTTCTTGTTCGCATGCTCGGTCGCGCGGTCTCGGATGGTTGCCAGGTTCCCTGTTCGATGGCGGTTAATTCTCCTTGTAGAGTCTCCAGCTCTCTTTCTCCTTCCGCGATACGTGGGTGCAGCTCCCGCTGTGCAGCCAAGTGTTTCCGATGTTTGCGGAAGTAGTCGTCCATATTGCCCTGGGGAGTTTTGGTGTGGTCGAGTGGGATCGTCAGGTTGAGGAGCGCCTCATCGAAATAATCCACCACGATGACATCGGTCTGGCCCCTGCGGATGGTACCAAGGTTCGCTTTGATGAGTTCGCCGTAGCGATCGTAGGTCTTGTATTTTTCTGCCTTTGCGAGGTCTTCGTGCCAGGCCTCAATGCGTCGGCGAAGTTTCTTGATGGATTTTTTGAGTATCCCCGCCCGGGCATTTCGCACGGTTTCGACGACGGAGGCTGCTTCAGCCTTGTGGTAATGGGCGTCGATGGCAGCCGACAGAGGACATGGTGATTCTTGGATGTTCTGGCTGAATCGTTCGAGGTCGGCTGCATGTCGATCCCCTTGAGGGAGAGCAGGGGAAACATAGGGTTGTCCCACAAGGTTCTTCACCCCGTTCAGATCTCGTCGAATTAGGCCTGCGTCATCGAGCACGAGGAGATTCGATGTCTTTCCTGTCAATTCGGCGACCAGGGTGCAGGGACCTTCCTTGGCGCTCAATGCCAGTTGAACGATCCGGTCACCGGAGATCTGCTCGATTCGGTCGATGCGTGCGCCTTGGAGATGGGCACGGAGAAATTGACAGAAGGGGGGAGGCGTCGGTGGATTCTGAAAGGCTTCCGTGGTGAAGTGGAGACGGGTGCTGCCCGGGTGGCAAGAGATGAGGAGTCGATGCGTCCGTCCCGGCGCACGAATTTCCAGCACGAGCGTACGGTCCGTCGGCTGGTAAATCTTTTGAATCCAGCCTCCAGCCAAAGCTGGAGCCAGTTCACCCGTTACCCTTGCAATTTCTGTCGCCGTCAATGCCACGATTCGTCTCCGATCGCCGCCCTATTCCAAGAGGGCGGCATAGACTTACGATCAATGAGAGAACGTTGTCAGCCTGGGCATCGGGTTGGGGCCTAGGTCATTGTTGCCACAGGGGACCAAAGTGTCACATGGATAAGCGGTTAAGACCGAATGCTATTCGTCCGCACTCTACGATTCACCGAGAAAACACGCAAGCAGTGGGCGCAACAGTTTTGGCATTGCGATTGCTTCATGGAAATGCAAGCGGTTAGGCCCACGCCTGCTAAGCTTAACAAGGGAGTGAGCGGAGCATTGTGGCGGTGAGCGTGAGTTGGACAAGGAGGGTCTCATGCAGTGCACCAGATGTGATGGTCTCATGGTGGCCGATAGCCTGATCGACATGCAGGAAAGCAGTATTCCGATGTGGATGAAAGGATGGCGTTGTGTGTCCTGCGGGAACATCGTCGATCCGCTCATTCAGCGGCATCGGATGATCCAACAGGCAGGCGCGTCGCGCTTGCTCGGAGCAGAAGTGGTCATGCCGCGGCTCCGTCACGCGCTCAAGGCCACGGGCTAACTACGGGATTGGTATCGCGGCCCGGCGATACCAACGAGCGCCACCATTGTTCGTCATGTCGGCCTGTTCGCTCTGACCCCGCCGATGTCTCATCGAGTCTGTTGTTCCCTTCATATCTGCCGAACATAATTCCACCCATTCTTGCAGCGCGCCCGCTCCTCCGGTACAGTCGGGCTCCTTTACCCCGGAGCCTGTGCCCCCATGCCGTTACTTGATGTGTCCCTGCTGGTTCGCCTGCAAGCAGAATTTCGCCTGTCGATGAAGCGACTCCTGAGCGATCTTTGCCTGGATTTGGAAAATCAATATGCAGACGTCGCGAAATCGTTGGCCTTGCCAGTGGCCTACTTTCGGTTCCTTGGTCAAGCGCTTGAGCGGGATGCCTACGCTCAGGGGAAAGTCGTCGGCTGGATCGAAACGCTGAACGACCTGGTCTACTTCATCGATCTGCTGCAACAGATTCGAGAGGAGTCCCACCCACGTGAATTCGCGGCGCAATTATGTACAGAGTGCCAAGAAAAGTTTTTCGAGAACAGTTATCTGGACGAGCTGTTTCCCCGTGGGCTCTCCCAGTCCTCTGGCCTTGAGCGGCGACTCACCAGATTGTGCGCCCGCCTCACACAGGAGCTGACACAGGAATCACTCTGTCTCGTGCCGGGCCTTCCGATGCTGTGGTGCGCCTCTCACAAGATTCCGTCCTGGGCCGTAGAGGTTCAGCTCGGCGACAACGTCGAACGGGCGGAACGGTTGGGCACGATGGCTATCGGGATGGATGGCACGACCTATGAAGCGCCTCCTTCGGTGAAGCGAGCCCTCAAGACATCAGCCGGCCATGCCACGCTGTTGGTTCGAGCGCAGGAGCTGTTCATCAAGATCGATCGAACGGTGACGCCTCTCTGCACGATGAAAGGCCATCGCTTGGAATGGAGTTGGACGCACCGCCCGCCGGTCGTGGCCATGGAGACTCCAGCCGGGGCCATCACAGTCGGGCCGACGCTTGTGTATGGGAAGGACCGCCAGCCTAAGACGGTGGCGGCCACCTCAGCGGCTCAAGTGAAACGCATCAACCAGGCCTGGACCGTCATTCACGAAGCCTGGCCGGAAGGGCATGAGGTCCTTGCGCTGTTAACCGATCGGATCGTGCCGCTCAAGGCCAAAGGTGTCGTGAGTTTCAGTTATCGGCATAGGCCGGGCTTGTCGTTCATTAACTGCTTCGACCGGGACAACCTGGATTTGATCGACGATGTGATCCATGAGAACAGCCATCATCACCTGAATCTTTTATTGCGCAAATACGTCATGTATCACGGCGATCGCAACCAACAAGTATTCTATTCTCCTTGGCGCTGCAGCCTGCGTCCGCTCAGGGGCATTCTCCATGCGGCCTTTACGTTTACGATGGGAGCGATGCTCTTCGAGCGGCTCTCAACCTGGGCATCGGGGGTGGGTGGATCGACCAGATGGAAGAGGGCAGGCCTCACGCTGAACGATTTGCAGCGAGCCAGGTTTCGCTGCCTCGAAGAAGTGGAATCGGTCCGCTACTCGATCCATGATTTGGAATATGCCAGCTGGCATCTCAAGTGGCTCACCGGCTCAGGCAAGCAGCTGGTCAAACAGTTGGCAGAAACAATCGAGCAGGTCGAACACAACATCGCGCCCCACAGAAAAGCAGTCCTAGCATCCAAATTCGGCCCAGCCCTCCGCAAGCACGTCGAAGAACTCCGCAAAGCCCGCATGACTTACGGACCCGTTCGACTCAGCAAAGCGTGACAAGGATTTGTTCTTCAGTCAGCTCTTCGGTATCATCGGTCTATGAAATCCAAGAAAGTGAGACAGAAGAAAGTGAAGGTTGGAGTCGGCGCGGCCCGTATGAAAGCTGTGATCAAAGAGCTGCGCAAACGATATGGGCCGATGTTGATACGGCTCGCGGACTAAACGGTGAGGACAATTTCGGCATGAGAAGCAAAGTGTTCAGGCGGAACCGAAGGAAGTCTTCTGGGATCTCCACGGTTGGGATGAAGAGCAAGATTACCCACTCGTTTGCTCAACAAATAGCCACATTCATTAGGCGGTATCGACCTGCCTTGGAAGTCCTGGCCGAGCGATAAAGGAAATCATCACGCCCGCATGACAACGGGCTGGTACAACTCAACAAGGCCTAATTACCCAAGAGATAAACTGATGGGGGTGGGGTTATGGCTCATCAGTTGGGTGGCGACGAGCAGGCGTGCGCAGCAATGCCACGAAACCTTCTTGCTTGAAGGTGCCGATCTGTGGTCAGAGCTTCCGAAAGGCGGCGTTCGCGCATGAGCAGCATTGAGCTACAGTCGGTGAGGCTGTAGCCCTTGTCAGGACGGGCCTTGTACAGTGCGAGACTGCGCATAAAGGTGCGCCGACTCATTGGCACTACGGTGACTTGCGGATTGTTCATGATCGCTTCGACCATCTGAACCGCTGCGGCACGGATATGAAGACCGTTGTCGGCTAAGGCGTTGAGGAACTCGATGAGCACCAAGTCGGTCGTAAACAGACGGCAAGGACTCAAGGCTTCGGAGATCTCAACGGCTCTCGTGTGATACTGGTCGAAGGAGTTGGTGAGAGCGATCCAATAGACCGTGTCCGCGAAGAGGCGTTTCACTCGGTGTGACGGCCGTACAGATAGTGGTCGTGATTGACAGAAATGTCGGTAGGAAGCTTATGGAGATCGGCCTCAGGAATGGTTCGCGCAATGCGTAGGAGTTCCTCCCACACTGGGCGAGATTTTTGACCACGAGAAACTTGTGTCCCTCGGCGGGCACGTCTCTGACGCTGAGTTTTCGCTGGTGATCGTGCGCCCATGATGACTAATTATAGCGAGGACTACCCGACTTGTCTAAGACTGTTTCACCCGTCTACGCAGGAAGCCACGGCTGCCCGTCCTCCGCAGTAGTCCGCTACGGAGGGTGGATGAAGCCGTGGAGGAATGCGCAGCGGGTGTCCTCCGTAGCCTTGGCGAAGGAGGACAGGCTTCGGCGGGTTCCGCCGAAGTGGCAACAGGGACCACGGCTGTAAAGCCGTGGGGCTCCACGCTTGTCGTATGCTGAGAAATCAAAACGCGCCCGCAGGACCTACCGGTCAGTGCAACTTGGGAAGGTGTGAACGTATACCGCTGGTGATTTACAACAGGCGGCGGTAGAGTTCGGCGTTCTTCTCCATCACCCGCTTGACAGCGGCATGGAACGCGTCATCAGGCTGACTGATAAAGTCGTGGATGCCAAGACACACCATCTGTTCGACGGTCAGGCCCTCGCGCTTGCCCAGCGCTTCCAGCCGGCGCATTTCTTCATCTGAGAGGGATATCGTGAGCGTTGCCATGATCGGCTCCTTCGCTTAGGCTGCTGCGTCTCGTAATAGGCTAAGCATAGGGGAAAAGACTCGTGAGGCCAACCCCCTCATGTGAAGGAACCCCAGCAAGCCCGCCAGACCTACGGGCCTGTGAGGTTGAGCAAGGCATAGCTTTTACGGTGGGTTCAATTGAGGAAATATCGAGAGGCAGCTAACTAGAATGTTAAACAGAAAATCACATGGAAACAGGCTGTTTGCTCAAGGAACGTAAAAGGTAAGTGGGTTTGATAAAAAGAGTGAAGACTCTTCGTAGGGCGGGAAGTCCTCGGTGGCACTAGCAAGATAGCGATTCACAAGAAGTAAAGCTGCCAAGCCATGAAGCGCATGGCCCATTGTCGCTGCTTTGACAAAGGTTTCGATACGATCATGTTTCAATGAAGTAAAGGCTCTCCACCATCCTAGGCTTTCCTCAAGGCTTGCTGGCGCAAAAGGGAAAACTTTCATATCGAGTGCAATTGCGATGACATATTGTGTTGAGGCTAAAAATCTAAGCTCGAAGGACTCTCGATAGTCTCGCATGGTAAAGAATTCACCCTTGCTTTTCTTCTCGCCTAGTCTGGTAGCAAGAGGCTTGTCAAGAATTGCTGATTTTTCAAGCCAAGTGTTTAGGAGAGCATTACTGACAGAGTCAAACTCTATGCCGATTCCTATTGTTAGGTTCATCAGATGATATGAATACACCTCCAGGTGTTCTTTCGCTAAGTGGGCGTAGTCGGTCATGCCGATGAATTCGTCCTCTAGTCGTCTGTACTGTTTCCAGGCAAGCTTTGTTGTCTTCATTGAAAATTCAGGCTGCTCAAAAAGGCCATCCAGCAAG
>JANOMG010000171.1:0-7434 GCA_031420175.1 Nitrospira sp. | reverse complement strand
GAACATCGGGGGTCACGGTCGTTTTTGCACCCGTGGTCCCCAACAACGGAGCCGGGGGCGGCGGCACAATTAGCGTATTATTTTACCAGATCGTGAGATTTCCATGGGAGCTTGCACAGGTAGAGATCCGCACATGTTCTCCGAGGACCACGGTGCCGGTTCGTTCATTCACCACCACTCTCGCCGACAAATCGACGGCCACGTCCAACCCTTCGATCGTGGCGATATACTCGACGACTCGGCCTCGAAAATTTGCCGGGATGGTTGCCCGGACCAGGCCTGCATTGACGGCGGTCGCGCTCCCTTTCCCGAAGACGCCATCGATGGCTTCGGTCGTTCTGATCGCCGTCGTGAAATCCGGTTGACGGAGGAGCACCGACACGGTTTCCCACGATTCCACGTCGACCACCGCTTCCTTTTCAATAATCGCCCCACCCGGCACCATCCCGGCAGATTGATGGTTCTTGGTCACGCTCGAACCACCCGCTCCACCCGTGCCTCCCAAAAACCCTCCGATGGACACCGGTCCTTGTGCCACGGCATAGACTTGCTGGTTCGCCGCTTTCAGCGGAGTGAGCAACAGCGTGCCGCCTTGCAGGCTCTTCGCATTGGCCATCGAAGACACCAGGACGTCGATCGTCAACCCCGGCTTGGCAAAGGGCGGCAGTTTAGCCGTCACCATCACCGAGGCGATATTGCGCGTCAGCAATTGGATCGGATCGATCACGAGGTTCACACCCATCTTATTCAACATCGACATCATGGCTTGGATCGTGAACTGACCGCCGATAACCTGATCGCCGGTGCGGTCCAGCCCAACGACGAGCCCGTAGCCGATCAGCTGGTTTTCACGAACACCTTCAAACGAACCGACGTCTTTAATCCGAACGGCCCACGCCGGTGTGGCTACGAGCAACGCAGCGAGTAATGAGGCACCGATAGAGCGTTTCGTCGTCATCATGGTCATGTCCTATACAATGTTCATCGTCAATGGTGTCGACGCAGCAGGTATTCCCGGCTCAAAAACATTCTCGCCAACCAACCTGGTTCCTCGATTTCGTCATCAAGGTCCAGAGCCCCTCCATACGGATCGATGCCGATCTTTGCCGAATGCTGATGAAGCAGCGGAGGGTCGAGATCGGCCCGGCGAACGACCCCGCTTAGGACCATCATCTTGAGATATTCCGTCACGGCCTGGCGATGCCGCTGTTCCCAAGAAATGCCCGCCGTCCGCCTTACGGTGCGTCCCACGATCCTCACCTCCGTGACTCAGAAGGGATAGACCCAATCGAGCACCCGAACCAGCCAGCCTGGTCGCTGCACGTCGTCCACGACACCCAAGCCGGAATATTCGATTTTCGCGTCGGCAATGGCACTCGACAGCACCGTATTCTTGGTATCGACGTCCACGCGCCGGACGATACCACTGATCGACATCAGCTGGGTCTCACTGTTGACGGTGACTTCCCTCTTGCCTTCGATTCGGAGATCCCCGTTCGGCAGGACCTCGGTCACAATCGTGGAAATCGTTCCGGTCAGCGTATCGGCACGGCTGGTCGCGCCCTTGCCGCCAAATTTATTCTTGGCGCTGGCATTGACCCCCAGTCCTCGCATCGTCTCACCGCCGAGCCGGACTCCAGGGATACCGATGTAGCCGATGCCGGACCCGCTTAATGAATTATTCAACGTCGATTCCCGCTCCGCCTTCGTGTCAGCCGACTTGGAGCCCGCATGTTTTTCCACAATCTTGATCGTCAGAATATCGCCGACTCGCATCGCCCGCAGGTCTTCATAGAGGTACGCACGCCCATTCTCCTCCTGCCAGAGCGAGCCGACGGTTTTGGGCGGAGGCAACGGAGGCACCGTCAGTTTCTTGGCGACATTGGGCGAGTTGTGCCAATAGCACCCGGCGTTGACGAGCGCGACACTCAGCGCGAGAGCCAGCCGGACTGACGTATGACGGCGATTAATACTCAACGCGTACGACTCCCGGTGCGACGATTTTCGCGCGTAACTCTTTGCCTGAATCGAGGTTTGCTACCGTAATGGACTGGCCAAGCTCTCCGCTCGACTTCGTCACGCCAGAGGCCTGAATGGAGAGCCCTCCATGTCTGGCCTCAATCGCCACACGATCGCCTTTGTGAACGGCGTAGGGTTTCTTGATCATCGCCAGACGAATCGGCAGGTTGGCCTGCAACGCGCGTGCTGCGCTTTTCCCGATCACGTCGTTGATGTTAGTCGCCAGCTGATGGTTTAACTCTCTGAGTTTGATGCGTTGAATCGTCAGGTCTTCTGCTTCGATCAGATCGTCGGCCTTGATCACCCTGACCGGTACGACGGCATCGACGGAGGCACCGATGTCGGCCGTGGCATCGATGGTCTGCCAGGGCCTGCCGTTCGTATTGATTTGAACATGAAAGGTCCGGCGTCCGAGGCCTTCGTCCAGTCCATGCGGGGTAATCGTCAGTCCCATGCTGCCGGGCGGCACCTCGATCGACTCCTGTGGATCCACCATCGTGGCATGGACCGCGCGCACCTGCCCCGTCATCTCCTGTTCGAGGAAACGGAGGATGCTTCGCTGAATGTCGTTGGGATGCAGCTGGTGCATCGCCGGAGCGAGAGCAGGTACCAGCTTCATCGCGCGGAGCTCAGGCCCCTGCGCCACACGTACCGTGACGGGGACCCGGTTGGCAGAGGCCGCGCTCGCTGAGCAGGGGCTGGCAAGGATGCCAGTCAGCAGCATCAAGGACATATATAGAATTCGTCGTGTCATAGGAACACTCCTTTGTCCGTTACAGGCGAACTGGCTTACCGTCTGAGATTGTTCGCGATGGACATCATTTCATCCGACGCCTGAATGGTCTTCGAGTTAATCTCATAACTCCGTTGGGCAATGATCATGTTCACCATTTCTTCCGCCAGATTGACGTTCGAGCTTTCCAGGAACCCCTGCTGTACGGTGCCGAATCCCGTGGAGAATCCACCCGTTCCTTGGAGCGGAGGACCGGACGCGAAGCTGTCGAGGAACAGGTTGCTTCCCATCGCCACGAGGCCCGACGGGTTGTCGAACTTGGTTAACTGAATCTGACCGATCTGCGAGGCCTGGGTCACACCGGGCAACTGCACCGATACGGTCCCGTCCTGACCGATGTCGAGCTTGAGCACGCCGGAGGGAATGGTGATGACCGGGTTGAGCAAATCTCCGTCTCCCGTCACCAAATTTCCGACGTTGTCCCGCTTAAACGATCCGTTGCGGGTATACATGATCGTGCCGTCTGAGCGCTGCACCTGGAAAAATCCCGCCCCATCGATGGCGAGGTCCAGCTCGTTGCCAGTCTGGCGCATGTTGCCCTGCACCCATTCTTTAGCCACGGTGACGGGGCGAACGCCTCCGCCGACTTGAATGCCAACCGGGAAGACCCCGATGTTCGAGGCATTCGTTCCAGGAAGCCTGGTGGCTTGGTACATCAAGTCGGAAAACTCAGCCCGACTTCGCTTGAATGCGTTGGTATTGACGTTCGCCAGGTTATGGGCGATGGTGTCCACGTTGAGTTGCTGAGCGGTCATTCCCGTCGCCGCCGTCCACATGGCTCGAATCATAGAATCCTCTCCGTGATGGGTGATGCGCAAGGGATGGAGATCGTTCTTTCTCTCAGGACTCATCACCGATCACTCCTCACTCATCACTACGGTTACAACACTTTCCCGACATCCTGAATGGCGATTTCCGCCATGCGATCGATGGTCTGGATTAATTTTTGACTCGACTCGTAATTCCGCATACCCTGGATCATCTTGACCATCTCGCCGATCGAACTGACGTTCGACTCCTCGATATGCCCACCTTGAATGTCCGGGTTCTTCATCACTTTCCCGTTTCCCCCTGCCATAAACCCATCGAGATGTTTCTCCGGCATACGCTCGTCAGGAAACTCCATGACCTTGATGGTTGCAACCGGTTTGCCATCGACATGGATCGCCCCCTCTTTCGTGACTTGAATGCTGCCCGAGGGAACTTTGATTTCCCCTTTGGTGCCCATCACAGGATGCCCGAGATTCGTCACCAGTCGGCCTTGCCCATCGAGCGACAGCATCCCGTCCCTGGTATAGCGAAGCCCTTGAGGCGTCTTCACCTCGAAAAATCCTTTTCCTGTAATGGCCATGTCCAATGGGTTGCCGGTGATTCTGATCCGACCGGCCTCGAATGACGTGTGGACGGCACTCGTCTTCACAAACACGCGCTCGCCAGCTCCAGCCGGCCTCACGCCGATTTGCTGACCGAACCCGACCGGATTGGCCAGCGCCGAGCCGGAGACCTGGGCACGGGACATGATGGAGGTGAAGGCCTGATCGTCCTGTTTAAATCCAGCCGTATTGACGTTCGCCATATTATTGGCGAAGACCTGCATCTGGCGTTCTTGCGCCACTGCGCCGGAAAGAATGGGATAGATGGCTCGATTCATGTCAATTGCTCCTTACGTGGCGATGACGCCAAGCCATATCGCAACATGCATGCCACTGCCTGACGTCACGAATGAGGGCCGACCCCTCCACCTGAACATGCTGCATTCAGAGGGCAACTGAGCCAGATCGGCAATCTTCACCGACGCGTGATCGAGTGGAAAAAGGAGAAGGGACGCGACCGACTAGGAAGAAGCTGCCGGAGTGGGAAAAATATCGCGGGTCGAACAGGGCAAGAAAGAGGTACCGAGACGTTCGAGGTGCTGAGTGCTGAGGTTAGGAGGCGCTCACGTATAGAGATGGTTACGGGAGAAGATCGGCGAACGAAGTCACGGCCTGCGCAGGCTCATGAGCGGTTGAATGGGTCTCTGGCGAGGAAAATCGTACGGCCTGTCCATGGGACTTTGCATGCTTCACCGCCTGCAGGGCCTGTGCGATCAAGCCCTCGTGTTCCGTCGCATCATCCGGATACCGTGCGATGCCGATGCGGCACGTCAGAAATAGCTCATGGCCATCCAGGGTCAGAGGAAGCCCGACCGTCGCCTGCAGTTTCTCCACGATCGCCGTCACCTCTTGATGGGAACTGAGATTGTCGGCAATCACGGCGAATTGGTCGGGCGTCAGCCGCGCGACCGTGTCCATTGAGCGCAGCACGCCCTTCACCCTGGCGGCCTGCACGCGCACGAGCACGTTACTATTGGCCTGACCTTGACTCTCTGCCACCATCCTGAAATGTTCCAGCTCCACCACGAGCACCGTGAGGGGGCGGCCGGTTTTGGCAGCGCGACCGACCGCTTGATCGAGTAAGGTTTCGAATAATCGCCTGGTGGGTAACCCTGTCACGTAATCATAGGCCGCCACCGCAGGGACACTGTCCCTGGACGCGCTTCGGCGGAATCCATGCTTACGCAGCCTCCTGAACCACAGGCCCCCAACGATCAGGAAACCGAGCAGGCAGAGCCCGATGAGACTCGGAAGAGGAGATAGCGCCATCGTGACTTCTCCCGCGCCTGACATCATGGCATTCAAAGCCGTAGAGAACGATCCAATGTATGCAAGCTCATGTGCCATGAAGGTCGTAACGGATTTCCTGAACGTGTCAAGGTGAGAGATATACCACTGACTGTTTCGGTTGATGGCAGGAAGGACTTGAGGATCGAGGGACACAGCACAACGAGCAGCAGCGGCGCCAAACGAGCAGGGCCGCTCCCTCACGCCACCGTCACGACAGGAACGCCGTGCGGTCGGCCCAGGGGAGCGGAGTTTCCGCACTCATTTCAGCACGTGAAGGCTCCCCTTGAGGTGCAAGACCGCTTTGGTATGGATCTGACACACGCGAGATTCCGTGACTTTCAGAATGCGGCCGATTTCCTTCATCGTCAATTCTTCGTAGTAGTACAACGTCAGCACAAGACGCTCCTTCTCCGGCAATTGCTGAATCGCATTCGTCACCGCCATGCGCTCCCGCTCACCGAGAATGGTCGCGAGTGCATCGGGCTGATGCGTGTCGGCGAGCATGGCGAGAATCTTCTGCCCGTTCGGTTCATTGACCTGAATATCATCCAGGCTCACCAGGACAGCCCCGCGCGCGCGCGAAAGAAATTCGTCGAGTTCGACTTGCGTCATCTTCAATTCTGCCGCGACTTCTTCATCGGTCGGCGGTCGACCGAGCCTGTTCATCAGTTCGACATGCGTGCGTTGTAACAACGTGACCCGCTCATGCACCGAACGAGGAATCCAGTCCATGGAGCGAATTTCATCCAGCATCGCCCCCCGGATGCGAAACTCCGCATAGGTTTTAAACTTGGCCTCCCGAGTGGGGTCGTACTTATCCATCGCATCCATCAAGCCAATGACGCCGACCGAGACGAGGTCTTCCGCATCCATATAGGCCGGCAGACGGAAGGCCAGACGATGGGCCATCGCCTTCACAATATGCGCAAACTCTTTAATGATCCGTTCGCGGTGCGCTTCAAGTGCAGGGCCGACCGCTCGACCGGGTTGTGTCGCAATATTGTTCATAGTCCATATGCTTTCTGTGTTCGTATCAACATGGGAGTACCTCTAGGACGTGTGGATCAATTGGCGCCACAAGAACTGCACGGTACTCTTCGGCAGTTGAGGCACAGGCCATTCAGCGATCTGCCCCGCAAGCTGGACGAACGCTCGGCTGGCGGGCGAATTGGGAAAACATTCTGTCACCGCCTTCTGCTGAAGGACCGCCATGGGCAGATAATCATCGAACGGGATATAGCCCATGTACTCCAGATTGATATGCAGGAAACGATCCGCGGCCGCATCAAGCTTCCGGAATGTCTGTGTCGCGTCGCGCTGACTCTTCACCATATTGACCAACACTTTAAATCGACGTTCCCGATGCTGCCGGCACAGGACTTTGATCAGCGCATAGGCGTCAGTCAGGGACGTCGGTTCCGGCGAAATCACGACGACCGTTTCCTGGGCCGCAGAGGCGAAATAGGTCACATTGGGAGAGATCCCGGCTCCGGTATCGATCAACAGCACGTCCACCGTTTTCGCCACCTCTTCCAGCTCGCTTTGCAGCAGCAGTTGCTGCGCGTCGCTTAAGGATGTGAGTTGCGGCAGGCCGGAGCTTGCCGGCAGCACCTGAATGCCGGCGGGACCGGGGATGACGATATCGGATAAGTGGTGGGAACCGGCCAGCACATGTTCCAACGTATACCGGGGTACCAGCCCCAGGAGCACATCGATATTGCCCAATCCTAAATCCGCATCCAGTACCAGCACCTCTTTGCCGGCGCGCGACAATGCCACGGCAAGATTGGCGACCACATTGGTCTTCCCGACCCCGCCTTTTCCGCTCGTAACCGTAATCACATGGGTGTATGAGCTCTCACGATCGATCGTCGGTTTCGCGGTGTCCTCTGTACTCAGCATATACTTCATGCGGGAGCCTCCCTACTGCGCGTGTTGTGGCGTCGTGCCGCCGACGGA
>JANOMG010000170.1:0-3991 GCA_031420175.1 Nitrospira sp. | reverse complement strand
GCTCCGGCTTTGGTGTCCTGCACGATCAGCAAGTTCATCCGTGACGGGGGCCCACTGCGAGGGAATTAGAAAATGGCCTTCACCAACTCCAGAATGCTGCGCTGCATATCGGGATCGTCGGTAATCGGGCGAGCAATCGCCACATCGCAGGCTCGATCGGTCGCCACGCCTTGTCGTATCAATGTCCCGGCATAGATCAGCAATCTGGTACTCACCCCTTCTTCCAAGCCATGATTCTTGAGGTTCCGCACCTTTCCGCCGAGTTTGACCAAGCTGGCAGCCAGGTCACGACTGATCCCTGCTTCCCGCTCAACCACGGTCGTTTCGACGTCAGGGGCCGGATAGTCGAACTCAATCGCCATGAAGCGCTGCTTCGTGCTTTGCTTCAAATCCTTGAGCACGCTCTGGTATCCGGGATTGTAGGAAATCACCAGAAGGAAGTCGTCGGCCGCTTCGAGAATCTGGCCTTTCTTTTCTATCGGCAGGAAGCGGCGATCGTCGCTCAGAGGATGGATAATGACCGTCGTGTCCTTCCGCGCCTCAACGATTTCGTCCAAATAGACGATCGCGCCATGCTTCACGCCGAGCGTCAGCGGCCCATCAACCCAGACCGTCTCTTGGCCTTTGAGTAAATATCGCCCCACTAAATCAGACGCGGTGAGATCTTCGTGACAGGCCACCGTGATCAAGGGACGACCAAGCCGGTAGGCCATATGCTGAACGAATCGGGTCTTACCGCAGCCGGTTGGCCCCTTGAGCATGACCGGCATCTTGCTGTTCGCCGCGATCGTGAACAGACCGATCTCGCCACGAACCTCCGCGTAGAACGGCTCTCGCTCGATCCGATACTGTCCGACGTCGACTTCGCGGCCTTGTTGCATCACTCTGTCTCTCTGGTCTATCTCGTTTATTTGGTTGATCTGGTTCGGTGCAGGCACGATAAACGGAACCGAGGCTGAAGATCAAGCGATCCGGCAGGGATATCAGAACACTGACAAGCAGGAGGCCTTACGATTTCCCATACCTAATTAAAGGGAGTGGCCGAGGCTGCCCTTTACTGCGCGCATCGAACAAGCACCATCTGAGTTTTACTATTCTCTCAGGTCTCGCAGCCATGGCAATCCTGACTGCGGCCGTCGAACGAGCACTGTTTCATCGTGCGCGTTCCGGGAGCAACGGGATGCCCTGGCTGCGAGACCACCCCCCCTGCTAGGCGGCTTTCACACCGTCCAGCACTTCACGCACTTTTTGCGCCAGCACGTGAGGGGAGAAAGGCTTCGGCAAGAACCCCGTCTCGCGGCTCACGCCGCCCTGGTCAAACACCGGATGATCCGGATATCCCGACATGTAGAGCACTTTAATCCCCGGCCGAACAGTCAGGAGCTTCTCCGCGACTTCAGGCCCGCTCATCTGTGGCATCACGACATCCGTCAACAACAGATGGATGGGTCCCACGTATTTCGTGCTGGCGAGGAGGGCTTCGATGCCATGACGCGCCTCCAGCACGGTATAGCCATGAAGCCGTAATGTTTCGTGCACCAGCCCCCGAACCGCCGGCTCGTCTTCGACCAAGAGGATCGTTTCGCGGCCACGCGCCGGATCGATCGCTTCGCCCCCCCCCGCCGTCTCCTGCACCCCTTGTTCAACCCGTGGGAAGTAGATCCGGAAGGTCGTGCCCCGAGCAGAAGCACTCTCCACCGTGATGTGTCCCCCGCTTTGCTTGACGATGCCATAGACAGTCGAGAGCCCCAGTCCCGTCCCTTTCCCCTGCTCCTTCGTCGTAAAGAACGGCTCGAACAGATGCGACCGGGTCTCGGCATCCATCCCATGGCCGGTATCACGAACCGCCAGCAACACATACGATCCCTGTTCCACCCCGACGGCATCTAGACGCACCCCTTTCCCAATCGTCACATTCCGGGTTTGAATCGTCAGCCGCCCGCCCTTGGGCATCGCATCGCGCGCATTGACCACCAGGTTCATAATGACCTGCTCGACCTGCCCGGGATCCGCCTTAATCGCGCCGGCTGAGGAGTCGAGTTCAGTACAGAATTCGATGATATCTTCACCGATGAGCCGTCGCAACATGCCATCCATGTTGGACACGAGGGCATTGAGATCGAGCACTTTCGACGCGATAAACTGACGACGGCTAAACGCCAGCAATTGACGAGTCAGCCCGGAAGCCCGGTCCGCCGCTTTTCTGATCTCCTCCATATCTTTCCGCATGGCATCGGTGGGCCCCAGCCGACCAAGGAGCAACTCGCTGTACCCTCGAATCACGGTGAGGAGATTATTGAAATCGTGCGCGACGCCGCCGGCCAATCGCCCCACCGCCTCCATCTTCTGCGCCTGCCGCAATTGTGCCTCGGTTTCCCGCAATACCCCTTCCGTTCGAGCCCGCTCGCCGAATTGACCGATCTTGAGGCCAATGTCTTCCACCATCCTTAACAACTCGTCATCGGATTGCCGCACCTGACGGCTGAAGAGTTCGATGACCCCCTCGATCTCAGTCCCGATGAGCACAGGAAATCCAAACGCCCCGTGGAGCCCAGCCTCTCGAGCCTGCACGCCACGAGGAAAATTGGTATCCAGCGCAACGTCTGTCACCCAGGCCGACTTACCGCTGGCCCAAATACGCCCGGGCAAACCTTCTTCCCGGTGAAACACCTGCTGCCAGGTTGTCAGGGTAAACGGATCGGCCTGCACGGATGGCGCCTTCCACTGATCAAGACAGCGCAGCACCCCAGCCGCTTTATCCACCCGCCAGAAGACGCCCAGATCCCATTCCAAGCTTTCCCCAACCGCCTGGATGATTTTCGGAACCGCCTCTTCCAGGGTTGTCGATTCGGACAGGACGCGAGTCACCGCATACTGAGACGCCAAGCGCCGTTCAGCCCGGCGACGGTCGGTAATGTCCCGAATGAAGGCGCTGAAGATATAGGCATCCCCAATCTTAGCCGGAGACACCGCCAGCTCGACGGGAAGCTCCCAGCCATTCCGATGTTGCGCGACAATTTCAATCCGGCGGTTCAAGATTGCGCCAGCCCCTGTCCGGAGAAACTCACGAATGCCCCGTTCGTACGCCTGACGATCCCGCGCAGGAATAATGGTTTCTGCCAGGGCCCGGCCCAGCGCTTCCTCGCGAGACCATCCGAAAATCACGGTGGCCTGCGCGTTCCAATCGGTCACAATTCCGGTCGAGTCGATGGTGATCACCCCATCGAGCGCGGTATCGACGATGGCCCGGTTTCGCTCCTGGCTTTGGAGCAGCGCGGTCTCAGCGGCTTTCGCCCAGGCACTTTCTTGTTGCGCCTGTCGATGTTCGGCGCGCAATCGTGCCGTAGACCACAGCAACAACCCCAGCATGGGAATCCAGACCACTCCACCAATAATTCCGGCTTTCCACATGAACGTGTGAATCGGCGCCAAAATATCCTGCCGATCCATGCGCACCAGGACTGACCAACCCAACCCGACAAACTCTCCAAACCCCTGGGTCTTCGCATAGCCTGTCACCACCTGAACATGTCGGCGCAGATGCTCCTCTTCGATAAACCCCGGTCCTCCTGCCTCACTCATCAACACCGACGGGAGCCCCAGGGTCTTGAGATTGAGGTTTTCCGAAGAAGACACCAGCGAATCGACAAACACCGTGCCCTGCCGCGTTACCATTTGATATTCGACATGCCCACCTCCGCCCTGTCGATCTTCAAGCGCACGAATAGTCCTAGTGGTGACTTCCTCCAAAAATGGAATCCCCACCCGCGAGGTCACAACGCCCAAGAACGTCCCTTGCGAGTCGAGAATCGGTGCCGTAAAGGCAATGGCATCGACACCACTATCCGCTTCATGCGCTGCCACATCGGCCACGTCGAGTCGTCGCGTCGCACGCGCGGACGTAAACCATGGGGCATGGCTATAGTCATGCCCCGTCAGCGAAGACTCTGTCGCCGCCACAATCGTACCCTGACTATCCGTGACCGCGAGC
>JANOMG010000169.1:0-9579 GCA_031420175.1 Nitrospira sp. | reverse complement strand
TCAGACGGCCCACTTTGGTCGGGTCTATGCTGCCTATGGCGGCATGTTTATTGTGCTGTCGCTGCTTTGGGGATGGACGATAGATGGCATGAGACCGGATCGGTTCGACGCGATGGGAGCCGCACTGTGCCTTGTGGGGATGGCGATAATCATGTATGCCCCTCGCGGCTAGGTCCCATCACATGAGAGGCTTGAGTGCTGTCACTTGTTGCCGAGAGCCGGTGCATTCTCGCATACTGTGGGGCCGCAGATGGGACTTAGCAGGCTGAGGAAAAACCATTTTGGCACAACAAAGCTTCGATGGCCCATACGTCTTAGACAAGAAGAGAATACTTTTGCCGGATGCTCAAAAAGGCCGTCCAGCAAGGCCGCAGCGAGCGAAGAGGCGAGGCGTACGCTTCGGTACCTTGAGCCTCTTGGCAAAGCGAGAACGAAGCTGGCGGACTTTTTCAGCATCCTGCTAGTTCTACACGAGCAGCAGGCCGGCGGTCCTGACTTTTTTCCAGGAGGCACTGCTGAGGAAGGTCTCGAACTCCCGAGTGGTTCCTGGAAATGTGGTTTTCGTTTCCCGGAGCAGGGGGTAGGGATATGAGGGGGTGTTGTGTGGCGTGGATTGCCGAATCAGATCGTCAAGCCATTGAGCTTGTTGATTGGCGAGTGTGACCGCGTGATCGCTGGTACGCCCAGGCAGAATGAGTCTCGTCCTTCTTCCGACCGGTTCACAGACTGGTTGCCCACCTAGCCATACGAACCGCCGTTCTGCCTGTGGGTCATCTGCAACGATTCGGCCCTTGAGGAGACGCCGTACCCACGTGGAGGAGACGCGTGGCTTTGGCACCGAATGGTCGAACCATTGACGGACATCGAGGGTGAGTCCGCTTCCTTCGAGGTAATTGAGCATCGACCGTCGTAGCCCTTCGCCGAGCCACTCAGGCGTTGTGCCACGTTGATCATGATGCAGGAGATCATTTTCTGCAAAGCCCTGAAACTCCGGTCCGAGGATGCGCAGACCATGGGCAGCCGGTTTGAGGCCAATCGGACTGTGGGCTGTGGCGGTGAAGCGATGCCAAAAGGCGGATTGAATGAGGTTTGCCGCCACCAATTGCCGCACTCGCTCCAGCGAGTCCACCGTTTCTTGAATCGTCTCAGAGGGGCATCCGTACATGAGGTAGGCATGGATGAGAATGCCTGCGTCTTTGAAGGCAGCCGCCACGAGCGCGGTGTGATCGACGGTAATCCCTTTCTTGATTTTCTCCAGTAGGCGGTCTGAGGCGGCTTCGAGTCCAGCCGTCATGGCGATGCAACCGGAGGTAGCCAGGAGGCGGCACAGGTCTGGCGAGAACGTCTCTTCAAACCGGATATTGCCCCACCAGGAAATGGTGATGCCCCGCTCCAGTAGGGCTAAGGCGAGCGCTTTCAACGCAGCGGGAGGCGCCGCCTCATCGACAAAATGAAATCCTCGGCAGCCAGTCTCGGCGATCAGTTGCTTGATTTGCTGGATGAGCCGATCGGTCGGCGTCATTTCGTAGCGACTGATGTAGTTGAGTCCGACGTCGCAGAACGTACATTGCTGCCAGTAACAGCCGTGGGCGACCGTCAGTTTGTTCCAATGGCCTTCCGACCAGAGACGATGCATGGGGTTCGTGCTGTCCAAGATCGTGAGATAGCGATCCAAGGCGAGCCCGCTATAGGTCGGACAGCCGACCTCGCCCATGCTGAACTCTCGATCGGACGTTTCATTGGCGAAGACCACTCGATCCTTCTCTCGATAGAACGTCCGGCAGAGTCGCGTACGCGGTCTGGTCCCTGCCAGATGTTCGATCAACGAGAGCAGTGGGCGTTCTCCATCGTCGAGCGTGACGTAATCGACATAGTCGAACACGCGGGGATCCGACAGGCGCCGAAGCTCCGTGTTGGCATAGCCGCCACCAAGGGCAATGGTGATGTCGGGTCGTCGATGCTTAATCGAGTGGGCAATACGAAACGCGCCATACAGGTTCCCGGGAAAGGGCACGGTGAGAGCGACGAGGGATGGATTGAGACGATCGAGATGGGCCCACAAGGATTCGAGCATGAAGTGATCCGTCAGCGTCGGAGGGACCGCGACCGCGTCGATGATGGTCTCGAACGACGAGGCGGCTCGGGCGATATGTTCGGCATAGCGGCTCAAGGAAAAATGGGGCGAGACGGTCGCTTGGATCAAGTCGGCCAGGTCTTCGAGATACAAGGTAGCGAATCGTTTGGCGCGATCCTGTTCCGACAGGGTACGTAATGACGAAGATCGACCTCTCTGGCCGGCAAACCGGGGGCCTTGAGGAAGAAAGCCAGGACGGGCGAGGAGTAAGGCTAATGAGGGGTTACGTCCTTGGAGAAATTCGATGACCGGTTCGATCGCGTTCAGATAGGCCGACTCAACCGCGAGCATCTGTCTAGCTTCACCCGGCAATTCATCTTCGCGCCCGCGCACCTGCTCAAACACAGCCTGAAGCCCCGGTCGACAAAAGACTCTGAGCACCATTTCGATGCCGAGGTCGGCTTGGGAGGCCTCAATCCCGCGACCACGGAGAAATCCGGTGAGATAGGCGGTGGAGGGGTAGGGGGTATTCAGTTGCGTGAGCGGAGGGATGAGGAGCAAGAGGCGCTGGGTCGGCATGGCCGTTGACATAGCACAGGAGCGCTTGGCAACGCCAGATGATCCATTACGCTTCCTGCGTCTCCTTCAACGCTTCCACGGAGGAGTTGATGAAATATCCCGTCCACCGAGTCAGGTTGAGATAGCCGGATACCTCTTGAGACAACTCATTCCTCGTGATACTCCGCGCGATCGATCGGTTGGTGTCGAGGCTGAGATTGGCAATATTTGGGTTCGCCTGATCGACTGTTGGATCGTACAAGATGACGAGTGGGCGCATGCGGGCTTGCAGGTTGATGCTCATGACCAACCCGATGGATTTGTCGGTGAGTTCAACGACCGTCCCCGGCGGGTAGACGCTCAGGATTTGTATGAGCGCGACGATAACCTCTTCGGAAAATGTCGTTTTGCCGGTGAGATACAGTTTCGAGAGCGCCTCTGTCGGAGACAGGTTCTTGCTCACATCCGGCGCATTGATGAGGCTTTCATATTCATCGACGGCCATGAGAATTCTGGAGAGCAATGACAGTTGATTGCCCTTCAAGTGAGCGGGATAACCGGATCCATCGATCCGTTCATGGTGTTGCCGGATCATGTCTGTCACCGCATCCGGAAGTCCGGGAAATTGTGCAAGCATCGTGAGCCCTAAATCGACATGCTGCTGAAACGCCTTCCGGTTGTCGGCGGTCATGCAGCCCCCCCCATTGTGCAGGTGGGGAGGGAGCAGTTGTTCACCGATGTCGTGTAGGAGGCCGGCAATCCCCAACGTTTGGGTGTGTTCATGGCTCAGGTCAAATTGCCGCCCGACCAACATGGACAGCACCGCGACGTTCATCGCATGGAGCACGCTAATATCGTCAACATCTTGGGCGCCCAACAAGCTCCCCATTGCGCTCGAGGTGGCATCGTCTAATACGAGATCGGTCAAGCTATTGATCATTTCCTTCGCAGTGGTGAGGCCCGCTTCAGATCCTTTCCTGATATCGTTGAGGGCAGTCGAACTCTGTGTGAGGGTCTGCTTGTACACCGCGTCGGCCTGCTGCAGGCTCTCTGTGTATCGGGTGATGGTGTGATGAGAGTTGGCACTGTCGGAGGATGACCGGGCCTGTACTGACGCGTTGGCAGGAATAGCGGCCCCGTTTTGTACCTTCTCAGAATCGTCAGCGGGTAACTGATCAGACCCCTCACGATCGGACAAGGCAGGGTCGATTAACACCGAAGTCAAGTTCAGGCCGCGGATGATTGCCAATTCATTCTCGGACGTAATTTTGAACGTCTTGCTGGCAAACGGATGCTTAAACCACGAACAATTCAGATCGACATACATCCCGACTTTGAGTTCGTCCGGCTTGGTCTGAGTGAGACGTGCTTGTGGTGTGCTGGACGGGGGAGACGCTTGTTTTGTCATCGTGGACACATATCCTGGGGTGAATAGGCCAATACGTATCAATGCGATAAATTAGTATCGGTCGCTTCCAGATTATCTTGACTCTGAGAGCCGCCTTTGAGGTAAATGGATAGTCGTTGCGGTAACAGGATTGATGGTTGGGGGCAGGCAGAGGCTTCGTGAAGGCCAGCCTGCGATAGGATACGCAGGCTGGCCCCCGTATTGAAAGGAGCGGGCAGTTACTTCTTCATATCCAGAATGGTCCCCAGCATATCGTCTGCCGTCTTGATGGTCTTGAGATTGGCTTCAAATCCACGCTGCGCAAGGATCTGGTTGACGGTTTCTTCCCCAAGATCGACATTCGACAACTCCACTTGGGCTGGACTATAGCCTGTGTTGTTCAGGACCGTAGGACCGGCAGAGTCGTCCTTCTGCACAACCGGAAGCACCCCACCGGTTGCCACCGACATAAATTCCGTTCGGGATTTCTTGAAACCGTTGGTATTGACGTTGGCCACGTTATGCGCCGTGACCTCAACCTGTTTCGCATAGGCCGCGAGTCCGGAAAGGGCAGAGTGCATAGCGGATATCATCGGGCACCTCCATTTGAGCCGGTTAGAGCCTTAGGTCTGTGCCGAGGGAGAGAGAAGCAGTGAGGGGGGATAGCCGTTATCGTCGCGCGATCGCGATCTGTCATGTGGCGGCTAGGCTGACCCTGGAACATGCTTCGTCCCTGCTTAGGTCCCTTGGCTTTGCGTCCCATCCTCTCGGATGGTTTGCCTTTTTCACCTGGCGAGAGTCGTTCGACCGCTCGACTCTCCACTAGCAGAAGTATAGCACCGATCGGGGTTGAGCATGCTCATGGAACCAGGCACAACGGGCACAAATGAGAAGCAGCCGACACTTGGTCGATCACGTTCTGGGCGCCAGACTCGGGCGCATTTCTGCCTGTTTCATCGTATTGAACAAAAAAAGACTGTTGGATTGAGTCGATGGTATTTCGCTATGCTCATGCAGCGGCAGTACGTCTGGTAAGGAGCGCCTATGTCCAATGTCAGCTTCCTCTACAACGATTTTAATTGTCCGTTCTGTTATGCGATGCATGAACGGCTGCACGAGATGAGCCTGCTCCATCGTTGTGAATGGCGTGGTGTACAGCATGCACCGCATCTGTCGAAACCGATGGCGCGCTGGAGCGGCACGTTGGGGGCAGAACTGACGCATGAAGTGACGCTGGTTCAGCGATTGGCGCCGGGGCTCGCGATTGCCGTACCTCCGGGCAAGCCGAATACGCGATGGGCCATCGAATTGGCGGTGCTGCTTCTCAGACAGGATATTGGTCGAGGCATGGAGTTCGTTCGACAGGCCTATCGTGCCTTCTGGTGTGAGGGACAAGACCTGTCCGATCCAACGGTGCTCAATCAGTTGGCGATGGCGATCGAAGGCCAGCCTGCCTCAACAGATCCAGTGAGCCGCTCACCGGCGCAGGCAGTAACTCAGTGGGAAGAGGAGTGGCGAGCCACCGGCCAATCCGGCGTCCCGCTCCTGGTTGCGCCAGACGGCCAACAGCTCGTCGGGCTTGCCGGCGTGAACGACATTCAACGGTTTTTGACATAGTTGTTAGGCCGCATGAATATGAAGCTCTCTGTCTGTTACGAGAGATTCAACCTACCCTGTGATCTTTACACCAGTACCATCCATTCAGCGGAGAGCCGAAAGGATGGTGCTGCCGGACCGTCCCGTGTTACGGTGCGCGCCATTCAGCCGCTTGCGGCAAGGAGAAATCATGGCAGACGAGATCGGCGTAACCATCGACGAGCTTTTGAGAGATTGTCGCACCATTGCCGTAGTGGGACTGTCGTCGAATCCAGCGCGGCCGTCGAATCGTGTGGCCGCCTACATGCAGGCGCATGGCTATCGAGTGATTCCTGTGAACCCGAACGAAACAACAGTCCTCGGCGAGCCGGCTTCTCCATCACTCGCTGATGTGCCAGGAGCCATCGATCTGGTGAATAGTTCAGGAAGCCGGAAGAGGTCCTTCCGATCGTTGACGCGGCGATTGCTCGAGGCGCTAAAGCCATGTGGATGCAAGAAGGGGTTGTGAATGAAGCCCAGCGCAACGGGCATGGCAGGCAGGCCTCCGCGTCGCAATGGACCGTTGTTGGCTCAAAGAACATGCAGCTTGGTCGCACCGTGACTGAGCCAATCTCACCTCTGATTCCGGAGGCACCTTCTTCCGATTCGCAACGAGAAGCCATGGTGGCGATGGCCGGCCTCTTGGCCAAGATTCTGGATACCACCGTCAAAATTCCCGGCACACCCTTCTATCTGGGCCTCGATCCGTTACTCGGGCTCATCCCCGGAATCGGCGACTTGCTGGCGAATCTTATGGGGACCGTCATCCTGGGATTGGCCGCGCGGCTTCAGGTTCCGCGCATCGTCATCGCCCGCATGAGCCTCAACCTCCTGATCAATGGGGCGGTCGGGGCAATTCCCATTGTCGGCGATCTCTTCTCCGTCTGGTTCCGGAGTCACGCCAGAAATGCCGAGCTCCTGCGCCGGGCTGCGACGCAACCCTATCGAGAAACCAGGCAGGCCAGATTCTATGTGGTGGGTATCACCGGCGGGACCGCCATGCTGTTGCTGCTCGCCATTGCGCTCCTCCTTTGGATCGTCGTGAAGCTGTGGGTCGCAATCGCTCTGTAAACTGACTTGGTCTCTCTGGCCTATCTGGTCTTTCTGGTTGTTCTGGTTCACACAACGAAATCAACCAAACAGGCCAGATACACTAGGCAAACCATCTACGCCCTCACGATGTACCTTTTACGTCTCACGCGTCCTGAAAATCGGGTGCTTTCCAGCGGGGAAACGGGTATTCTTCCGCGGCCACAAGAGATCACCATGCAGTCAACACCACGCTGGATCCCGCTGCCGCTCTATACGCAAGTGCTCATTGCCGTGACGTGCGGTGCGCTACTCGGTGCCATCTTCGGCCAGGAGCCCTATCTGGGCGGCTTGCGTAACGAGCATCTGGGCCGGCTCGGCATGTTCGTCGTCACGCTGCTCAAGACGCTCGCCATCCCGCTCATTTTCTTTGCGATCCTTGAGGCACTCATCCGCACCAGCCTTCCGCTCCGCCAGGGGGCCAAGCTGTTGCTAATCTGCTTCGTCAACGTCTCAGTGGCCATGGCGATTGGCCTCGTCATCATGAACACCTGGCAGCCGGGTCTGGCCTGGTACGGCCACGTCGACGAGCTATTGCACCTCGTGCCAGGCGTCAGGCCATCGGCGGCCCCGCTCGCGACATCGCAGACCGGGACGCAGAGCCCGCTCGAGAACCTCGCGTCCTATATTCCCCGCACCATCATGGCGCCGTTTTCCAGCAACAATGTCATCGGCGTCGTCATCCTTGCCCTGGTCATCGGCGCCACGCTGCGCCGTCTGCGAGGCGAGGCAGACTACGGAAGCGGGGCGGTGCATGTCCTCGTGCGGACCATCGAGCGCGTCTATGCCCTGCTCGTGCAGATGCTCGGGTGGATCATCCTCGCGGTGCCGCTTGCCGTCTTCGGTGTCGTCGCGCAAGTCGTCGGCAGGGCAGGCATCGGCGTCTTCTCCGTCCTCTGGATCTTCATTGCCGCGATGCTCCTGGGGCTCGCCATCCACGCGCTCGTTTACTATCCGCTCGTTGCCTGGCTGGTGGGTAAAAAGTCGCCGAAGATCTACCTGGGGCAGGGGGCCGACGCGATCATGACCGCCATGTCCTGTAACAGCAGCCTCGCCACCGTGCCGGTCACGCTTCGGTGTCTCGAACGCATGCAGGTCTCGCCGCAATCGGCGCGCCTCGCGGCCTGTGTCGGCACGAACTTGAACAACGACGGCGTAACCCTCTATGAAGCGATGGCCGCGCTCTTCCTCGCCCAAGCGCTGGGATTTGAACTGCCGATGGCGAGTCAGGTGTTGATCGTCGTCGCGTCGATCATCGCGGGGGCCGGCGTGGCCGGCATTCCGGAAGCCGGACTCATCGTGTTGCCGCTCGTCCTCTCGGCCGCGGATCTGCCGGATCACGTCATCGTCGCGGCCATTCCACTCATCATGACGGTGGATTGGATCATCGCTCGAGCCCGCTCGGGCGTGAACGTCATGAGCGACATGCTGGTCGCCATCCTCCTTGATGTAGGGTATGTCACACCCGCGACCGAACGGAGCGGGATTCCGTCCCAATCCGAAGCCACGAATCCCACGGAGCCACAGATATCCTGAGGCGAGGGTTGGTATATCTGGTTCGACGAACGCAAGAAACCAGCAACGCGTTCCTCGTCGCGCGTTGCACGCGCATCTCCTGTCGTAGGCTCCGCTCCCTGCCGGCTATCCGCGCTTCGCATTCCCTGCGAGGCAGCAGTGTTTGTATTTCTTGCTGCTGCCGCAGGGGCAGAGCGTGTTGCGGCTGACTGCCTCGCGGCGCCGGGGTACCAGGGGAAGTAGCGATCAAGTGTCCTGGTGAAACATGCCCCGTAACATGGCGTACAAGACGGGGTCTCGACGTTTCAACAGTTCGGGCGACGTGAAGAAATACTCGGCCAGGACCGCGAAGAATTCATGTTCGTTCGTATAGGCATAGGCGTTGATGTGGGCACGATGTGCCGGAGGACGAGCCAGCTCCCGCGCCACGTACCGCACCCACTGTCGGACCACCATCCAAGGCACCTCGGGCGGCAGCCCGTACGCGCTTGCTTCATGTTCGACCAGGTGCGAAAACTCATGCACCCCCACATTCTGTGTGCCGGACTGATGGACGAATCCAGCCAGGAGCGCCGGCTTTGACAGAATCATCACCCCGCTCAAATGGTGCAGGCCAACCATTCCAAGAATATGTTCATCGGACCCCCCAGGGCTCTGGTAGGCGTCGTCGAACGCATCGGGATAGATCAGCACCTCACGCAAGCGATGATATTCCCAGTCGTGGAACCCGAAGATCGGGATCGCCGCACTTGCCGCCACCAGCACCCGAATCGTCTCATCGATCTCCGTGCGAATGCCCGTGATCCGGACCTCGTCGAGAAAAAATCTGCACCAACTGGCGGAACCGCGCCTTTCCCGCTTCATCAAGCGCCTCGAAGAACGCCACGTGCGCGCGAAGAATGTGTTCCCACTGGTCGGGAAACGGCTGCTGCATCACCGCCACCCGACGGAGACACCGTCGCCGCATTCACCACTAAGCAAACGGACTCAGCCCCAGGAGAGGCCACGGAGGAGGGGAGAGCTAGACGAACAATCCTGCTGCCCAGGCCACCAGCCCGGCAGCCACAAGCGCCTGTCGCCGATTCCGGCCATTCGCCTCCGCCGTCACGATCATCGTCGCGATCTCCAGTGTGAAGGTCTACCAGAACCACGATTGTACTGCGAACGAGCCGGTGCATGTCTCACTGGCTCATCTGGCTCAATTGGTCTATTTGGTCTGTTTAGTCTATCTGGTCTGTCTGGTTGGCCGGACCAGAAATTCATCCAGAAAAATCAGATAGACGAGACAGACCAGAAAGACCAGCCAACCAGACAAACGAGA
>JANOMG010000168.1:0-13820 GCA_031420175.1 Nitrospira sp. | reverse complement strand
GTCCATGGACTGCGCTATGCCACCCGAGCAGAAATGACGGCGGCAAGCTTCGAATACATTGAGGTGTTCTACAACCGGACACGACGACACTCGACGCTGGGCTACCAGTCACCGATGCAGTTTCTGGATGAGTGGCGTATGACTCAACATGCTGAAAACCTGGTAGCATGAAACCCGCCCGATGGAAGACGAAAAACAGAGGGAAGCTCAGTTTTTATGACAGGCGCCATATGGAAAATAGTAGACTATTGCATTAGGATTCACCCTTTTCACATCACTCGCAGCAGAATAAAATCCTTCTTCAACTTCCTTGGGGTCCTGATCTTTCTTGCATTGAGCATAAATTTTCGCTCCGTCTTCCCAATTACACCCCACCATATCGAAATTCTTTAATGTACCCCCGACACTTACCCCAGTTGGCACAAAGTTCTTCACACGTATCAAGTAGCCAAGACACAGTGCCTCCCATATTTCAGGTCCCATGAGGTTGAGTCGTTGATCTAATGTCATGTCCTTGAACTCATTCTGCACTTCTGCCACATTCCTGCACCTTACGAGCACATTGATTGCGTTCAGATAGTTTCCACGAAACTGAAATATATTCCCTTGCCGCCCATATTGAGGAATCAGCCGATAGAAATCAGGTAGCGCGGAAAGGCGAAAACTTTTCCGATCTATAACTTCACGAAATTTCCAGAACTCCTTCACAGCATTTTCGCTAGGCCTTAAATTGAGCTCGTGACCTTTTTTATCTTTGGGGCTTCCTTTTAGACGACCAAGGTGAATATTTGTCTCATTGTCATCATCAGAACACACGACCACCCAATCATTTTCCGACATCGCCTCATTGTTGTTGCTCGCGATGCCGAAGAATTGTTTGACAGTATCTATTTCTCTTTTGCGAACAGTGGCTTGTGCGTTGAGTCTTATAAGTTCTCTCTGTGTAGGTAGCCGATTTAGATGATCTTCTATACTTCCCTCTTTTCTGTTTCTGGCCTCTTCAAAATCCTCTACGGACCAGGCTCCGTACCAAATTCCGACCTCGCCGTGCTTCCATGCTGTCGAGCTATAATCTTTCTCTTCCGGGCTATATTTCATCCTAACGCGCCAAACCTTCTCGACTAGGTGATCATTCATCTACTTCTCCCTATTCTGCGAAATAGCCGTCGCTCTATCGGCCAGACAGTTTGATGCACATTTGTAATGGTTGTTAACTATATTCAAGTGCTGAATGATGCAGTCAATAACCTGCTTCGGCCCTAGAACATGTGCTTGCGCTCCCCACGACAATACCCACGACACGATTTCATCGATTCCCCCTGCCTGAAACGACACGATCACATCGCCATTCTTCAGCTGCTTCACTTTCTGCGTGGGATGCCATTGTCGTTCTTTGAAGTAGTCGGCGACTTCGCGGGAGAATTGCACGCGGACATCCATCAGCTCGCCTTCGATCAAGCCGAAGGCCTTTCGTGATTTGGCGCGGGCGGCATATTCGGGTCTGATCGTAAACGGGTCTGCAGACATATCCACGGTCGCCTTCTGAATCCGTTCGACGGCGAACCGACGAAAGTCTTTCGCCCGATTCGAATACCCAACCAGGTACAGACCATAGTCGAAGAGCTGCAACCCGTAGGGCTCCACAAGATGAACGACAGGCTTGGGGTAGCTGAGTGTGCGATGGGTGATTTTGACCTTTCGTTGAAGGAGTAACGCTTTTTGGAGCACGGCCAGGGTGTCTCTCTGCTTGGCGTAGGATCGTTGAGGGCGCTGCACCGGAAGAAACACCTGCACCATCTGCTCGATCTTGTTGGCGGTCTTTGCCGGCAGGCCGGCTTCAATCTTCCTACCCAGGCTTTCCAAATCCTCCATGAAGGGAGTGCCGGTTAGATAGTCGAGATGGGCCTTGGCCAGGTACAGCGCCATGAGTTCTGACTCTGTCGCGGGCTCCACTTTCACTGCATTGAAGCCTTTTTCGATTTGCCAGACTTTTTCTCCTCCACCTTTGTGCTCGTCGAACCTATAGCCAGCAGTCTTGATACCTTTGATGTAATCGTAGATGTGGCGCCGATTGATTTGGAATTCCTCTTCCAACTCCGCCATAGTCATGCCGCGCGCGCAGAGCATGCGGATCATGCGAATCATCCGGGCTGTCGGACTGGCATCTTTTCGTTCTCGATATCGTGGCGCTCCCATACAACGCTTCCTTATCAGATTTACCTAATTAGGCGATTGAAGCAGCGGATTGTGACCGAATAGGCCCTATCGCTTCAAGCGAGAAAGGAGGCGCGCGAATAGAAGGCAGCGAAAGGAATGGAGAATTCTGTGTGGCTTAATAGAAGCGGCTATAACGGTGACAAGGATTCGACGGGATCAGCGGCCAAGACTCAAACGAACGATCGTGCCTTTCTCTCCACCGGCCCAGCCCTGCGTGCCATCTGAGAACGAGAGGCCGAACAGCGAGGCCTTGGCAATCGCACCCTGCTCGATCCAGGTAAATCCGCTATCGATGGTCCGGTAGACCATGCCCCGTTCCCCCACAATCCATCCGCTCTGAGGATCCGTAAAGCGGACACGTAAGAGATCGGTCAGCTTCGTACAGGTACGATTGCAGGGTAACGTGCGATCGATCCATTGATTGCCGCCATTGGTCGTTTGGAAGATGGCGCCGGCGTTCCCGACGACCCAGCCGGTCGACGCGTCAGAATAATACACATCGAATAGCGTGACCGCCCCCTGCATGTCTTGTGCAGTCCAGGTGACTCCCCCATCATCCGTTACCAAGACGGTCCCCACCGCTCCAACCGCCGTCCCATGCTGTGCGGTGAGAAATTGAACGGCGTAGAGGGCGGCGTTCGTCTTGCTCGCTTGATCGCCCCAATGGGCCCCACCGTCTGTCGTATGAAGAATGGTGCCGTTGCCACCGACCACCCACCCCTCACTGGGCGACACGAACGAGAGACCGTAGAACGGCACCTGGGTATCGGCAAATTGCGTATGCCATGTCTGCCCCCCATCTTGGCTCTGGCGAATTGTTCCATTGGCGCCGACGGCCCATCCCAACTTCTCGTTCATAAAGAAGACCCCGGAAAGGGTTGCCGTGGTCCCGCTCACGATCTTCTTCCACCGCTTTCCACCGTCAGATGTCTTCAGGATGGTGCCGCCAGCCCCGACAGCCCACCCCAATTGAGGCGTACGAAAATACAGCGCCATCAGCGTGGTTTCGGTATGGCTCTCTTGAGGAGTAATTGTCAAAGGAGAATCAACAGCCCAGGAGGAAGATGCACATAACCATGCCCCAAACCCGATGGCAACCGCAAGGTGAGCAACAGGGGAGAGAACCAACCGCAGCCATGACCCTGACCATCCGTATCTCACTGGTTGGTGTCGGCATCAGGACGGTTTTTATTGAAGTAGCCAGGATCGGGCATACCCTTGGCCTCAATAGTGAAGCTACCGGCTGTCAACGTCAACCACTGCTTTTTGGTACAGCATATACCGTCCGACTGTACATCCCAGGAGCCTCGCCGCACAATCAGTGGACCGGTCGCTAACTCATTAAAGAACTCATTCCGCTTCCCCAGGCCGTACAGATTTCTATGCGGCACTCGCACAACGATCTCCGTATCCGTCCAGGACATGACCTGCGCGGCCACGTTGCTGAACAGCACTTCCGTCCGCGAGACGTTTTCACCCAGCTCGATATCTTCTTGTCGCTTGTAGGCCCCCTGATTGAGACCCAGGTAAGCATGCTCGGCTGTTTTCAAGAACGAGCCGAATCCCGACCCTTTGATGGTGATCAGCTCATCGAGTCCGCCTGATTGCGGGCTGTAGGAATCAATCTTCGGCGTCACGAGCGTAAAGACCCCCGCCTCGGTCTTGAGAATTTCCTTCGTCGCACAACATAACCCGTCGGAGTTGGGCTTCGTCGCGCCACGAGAAATCACGACCGGCCCGCTCTTCGCACTGAAGGGCACCCACACATCGATGCGATCGTCTTGCCAACGATAGATGACGGCGCGGACGCCGCCGATATCGACTCGATTCTCCCCCGTATTGAAATCGGTAAAGGCGTAGGGCGTCGATCCACTTTCCGAGTAAAATCCAAAATGTTCTCCGCTGATTCGAAGCAGCGTGCCGATCGGTGCAGCGGGAGGCGTCAAGGCCGTCACTTGTGGTACGTAAACCGTAAAGGTCCCAACCGTTCGATCACGCCCCTGCACCGTCAACACGACTGGTCCAGTCTCGGCATCCATCGGGAGATGCACCACGATAGCGGTATCGGACCACTGGGCGATGGTGGCAAGATGTCCGCCGAACGTCACCTTGTCGCCGGCTACCTTTGCCGCACCAAAGCCCTGGCCGAAGAAGACGACCTTAGTCCCGACGGGGCCGCTCACGGGATCGACGCGAACGCTCGGAATCAACTTGAGAGGAACCGCATTACTCACTTTGTACTGAACCGGTGCGCAACAAGACCCGTCAGACAAGGGATCGGATGAAGCCAATCGAACCACCACATCACCCGACGCCGCATTGGTAGGAACCTCGACTTCGATGAGCTCGTCTTTCCAGCGGCGCGGCCTGACCACGACGCCTCCGATCGTCACATCGTTGACCCCGAACATGGTATTGGGGTCGCGAGGACCAGCCGTGGTCCCGAAATGCGCACCGGTAATCTGCACGGTATGGCCTGGCTCGATCTCTGCTGGCATGACTGCGATGATCGTCGGTTGCACGACGGTCAACATCCCGGCAGACAGTTTCTTCTTCCCCGCCATGATTTCGACGGGACCGGATTGAGCCAGGAAAGGCACCTTCACTTCGATCAGGTCAGACTCCCATCGCTGAATCAACGCAGGGAATCCTCCGACAGTCACGCGATTGACTTGCACGGATCGAAATGCGCCAAACCCCTTCCCGCCAATCGACAAGGTGGCTCCTGGGACCGCCGTTGACGGGTGTAGTTCGAGCGCGGAAGGAGCAGCCGCTAACGCGGCAACGCTTAGACTAGCCCACAAGGTCATCGTACTCACGCTCGTGACGAATGCATTCATGAATAGACTCCTGTCAGGCAAGAAAGAGGTACGGCCATCCTGCATGTGGTACGAGAACCCCACGCGCCAAGTTCAGAAGGGGGACCCCGTGATGACCACGAAAAACGAAGGACTGATCGAACTATAGCAAGCGGTTTTTTCGAGAGTCAAGCCGACGAACCCATGCTAGGCAAGCACTCCTGACCCGTACACCGCACCATCAGGAGACGGAAAAAATCACTTCAATTTCGACGGGAGCCCCGCGAGGCAACTCGGCCGCACCCACGGCCACGCGCGCATGACGACCGATCTCTCCAAAGATGGCAACCAGGAGGTCCGAAGCTCCGTTGAGGACTTGGGGTTGCTGGGCGAATCCTTCCGCCGACGCCACATGCCCAACGACCTTCACGACGCGTGTAATACGATCCAACGTCCCAAGTTCCTGTTTAGCAATCGCCAGCGCATTCAGGATCGCAAGCCTGGACGCCTCCATCCCCTGTTCAACCGTCAGATCTCGGCCGAGTTTACCGGAAAACGTCAACTGCCCGTCTCGCATGGGAAGGACGCCGGATAAAAATAACAGGTCTCCGGCCCGAACCGCCGGGACGTACGTCGCCAACGGTTGCGGCGGCAGGGGCAACTCAAGATGGAGCTCTTTCAGTTTACGTTCATATGACATCGTGACAACTCGCGTGATCTCTTAACTTTACGTTTCACGTCTCACGCACTACCCAGCGCGGAGCGCATCAAAAAAACTCTCGCCTATGGGCAGTTGATCTCCTTGCAAGGCTTCTAAAATCGTATGTCCCAAATCAGCAGCCGACGCTCTGATGCCGAGATTGACCCCCTGTGCCAACTTCGGCCCTGTAGCTAAGAGAGGGACATATTCCCGCGTCGGGGCCTGATCTTCCTTCGCGAAATCCCGCCCATGATTGCCCGTCAGCACGAGCAGGTCGCCTGGGCGAAGTTGTTCCAATAACTGGGAAAGCCGTCGATCAAAGTCATGGAAAGCCGTAGCTGACTGTGCCGCATCCGATTCCAGCACATCAAGCCCGGCAACAATCAATCCCCGAGGGACGGTTTTCAACATCCCTGTCACCTCGTCAAGCAACGCCGTCCAATGCCCAACGGGCACGGAACGAGTAAACCCGCGACCGCTGAAGAGATCGCCGACATGGCCCACTCCAACCAGAATCTGGCTCGCACGATTGAGCACGTCGAAGATGGTCGTCCCTGGCGGCTCAAGCACAAACTCACGGGGTTGTGGGCCGAACTGTACCGCACCGGAATCGCCCACGAGAGGATGGGCTGACACCCGCCACACGCCCCAGGGATCCTTGAGTACTTTTCTCGCATCCCGGCAGCGCTGAAAAAACTCATCCCGACGCATGGCATTCTCATGCGCCGCCACATGGCAGGTTCGTCGTCCATCTGTCCAGACGATCAGTGAACCAGACGACAGATGTTCCGCTTCACATTCGCGCAGCATGGCCGCTCCAGTCGAGCGACGGTTGCCGATGCTCTTGCGACCAAATGCCTGCTCGATCACTGACACCATGTCAGAGGGAAATCCATCGGGATAGACCGGCCCGGCAATGTCTGTGATGTGGCCTGCCATCTCCCAGTAGCCAACCATGGAATCTACACCCTTGGAGAGAAATCCGAGCCGTCCGAAACAGCCTTCCGGCTGACCCATCACCCGCACACCTTTGATCTCCGTGATGTGGCCCAGACCGAGCGCTTCGAGCGTGGGGACGTGAAGTCCCCCAACGGCATCGGCCAGGTGAGCCAACGTATTGGACCCGGCATCGCCGTACTCCGCCGCATCAGGCAAAGCCCCGACTCCCAATCCATCGATGACCAATACAATCACTCGAGTAATCATGGCCGCACTATAGCACAGGTGTTCATGGACGGTAGGGCGAGATAGCCGGCATCTTCATACCGCACTCTGCTTCGCCACCTTGAGAAGAAAGTGATTTAACCGTTCTTTCGAGTCATCAAGAATGCAGAAACTCAACTCCAAATTCACGCCTGGTTGCCCAACAGATCCTTCCAAGCTCCACACGTATCGCCGCCAAGAGACCAGGCTCCATGATCTGAAGGCTCACAGTCTCTCCTTCTGAGGCCATCTCGTCACGTTCAATCGCACAGCCCCTACGCGACAAACTGAACGTCATTCCTTGATAGGCTGCGTCTTCCAACGCATAGGCGACAGGGCACCGGACCGGAAACCGGGTGTCCTTACGCGCCATCATAATGACTCACCCCTTCCCTCTTGAGGCAGACCACTCCGCCACAATCGCAAGACTCGCGCTGGTCCCGATCCGATCCGCGCCAGCCTCCAACATCGTCAAGGTGGTCTTCCAGTCTCGAATTCCGCCGGAGGCTTTGACCTTGGCGCGACCAGCCACCGTGTCTTTCATCAGCCTGACATCTTCCACCGTAGCGCCGGCAGAGGCGAACCCCGTCGAGGTCTTCACATAGTCCATCCCCGCTTCCACGGCCAAACGGCAGGCAGTGATTTTTTCCTCTCGCGTCAGGCAGCAGGTTTCTAGAATGACTTTATGCTCAGCCCCCTTGGTCGCTTGCACAACCTCAGCCATGTCGACCCTGACAAGATCGTAGTCACCGGATTTGAGCCGGCTCACGTTGATGACCATATCCAGCACCGTGGCTCCCCGTGCGACGCCTTCAATAGCCTCCGCAACCTTCGTAGCCGTCGTATGGCCACCCAGCGGGAATCCGACAGGAATACCGACGCGAATCGTCGTACCGGCCACTGCCTCGACCGCCTCATCAATGTAACAGGGCGGCACAAAGATCACGATGAAGCCGAACTCCCTCGCCTCCTGACAGAGCCTCAGCACGTCGGCCTTCGTCGCGTCCGGACGCAATACGGTATGGTCAATCAACGCCGGTAAATTCCAGTCCTGTGTTGTCATCATGCCATTCTTATAACAAGTCTTCAGTCAGAGATGAAGAGGGAAAGCGCTGAGGTATAGGATAATTGAAAGTAAGGAACCACACTTTCAGCACAATGGCGAAAGCTATCTCATGATGCTCAAAAAGGCCGTCCAGCAAGGCCGCAGCCGATGAAAACACTGGAGGCGTAACCTCTAGGCTACGTTGAGGATGCTTTCAAGGCGAGAACGACGCTGGCGGACTTTTTCAGCATCCTGCTACATGCGCGGGAGAGAAGCCCGACGAAACGGTCTCTTTTGATACTTCTCCACAGCCTGGTTGTGCTCAATGAGTGTGGCAGAGAACTGATGCGTTCCATCGTTCCGCGAAACAAAATACAAGGAATGTGAGTCTGACGGATAAAGTGTCGCGCGAATCGCCTGAATGCCTGGGTTGGCGATCGGTCCAGGCGGTAGCCCCCGGACCCGATAGGTGTTATAGGGACTGGGATTGGACAAGTCTTTCTTGTGCAAGTTTCCGTCGAATGCCGTCAAGCCATAAATGACGGTCGGATCGCTCTGTAATGGGATATGCTTCTTCAGACGGTTGTGAAATACCGCCGAAATCTCCGGTCGCTCGCCGCCAGACCCGGTCTCCTTCTCAATGACGGACGCAAGCGTCAACACTTCATGCATCGTCATCTTGAGTTCCTGCATCCGCACAAGAAGATCCGGTCCGACCACCTGCCGTAACTGCTCAACCATCGCCACTAAGACCTCACGCGCCTTCACGGTGCGAGGAAACTTATAGGTATTGGGGTAGAGATACCCTTCCAAGGTCTCGGCCTTAATTCCAAGCGATGCAATGAATGTCCGATCTTTCGCAAGCCGGATAAACTCTGCGCGATCCGTCACGCCCTGTTGCGAGATCAGGTCGGCGATTTGGGTGAGGGTCAGCCCTTCGGGAATAGTAAACGGGTGAAATACCACCTGACCGCTGAGCAGCTTCGAAAGGATCTCAGCCGGCGTCATGGCGGGGTTAAGCTCGTACTCGCCCGCATGCACTTTCCGGTCGACAGACTGAGACTTTCCAAGGAGCACAAAGGCGGAATGGCTCTTGATCAATCGTTCGCGCTCGAGCAGCGACGCGACAAATTGGAACGTCGAGCCATCAGGAACCACAACGATTTTCGAAGGAGGGCGCTCATGCGCAGGAATGACCGGGCCTTCAGCCCAACGAATCGTCTGATAGGCCGCGACGCCAAGTCCGACCATTGCGACCAGCAGAAGTCCGACCACGATCCGTAGATTCATGAGGTGGTTCCACCGTTTCTTGCTCCGAAGACCCATCCGCCCATGCTTCCGGCTCCCTCTTCGGTTCCGGTTCAAGACTCGCCAGGTAACTTTGGAGCAGAATCGATGCGGCGATGCGATCCACCACACCCTTCCGCTTCTTCCGACTAACATCGGCCGCGATCAAGAGGTCTTCGGCCGACTTCGTCGTCAAGCGTTCGTCCCACAGAATGACGGGAACGGGCACTCCCTGTTCCAACCGGGTCTGAAACTCGCGCATCGCCTGGATCGCCGGCCCCTCGCGGCCATCCAACTGAAGGGGAAAGCCCAACAACACTTGCCTGACCTCATACGTCCCTACGAGGGAGGCGATATGCGCAATGTCCCGATCCAACGTACGCCGCTTGAGCGTCTCCAGTGGTTGAGCGGTCCAGCCCATCTCATCACTGAGGGCCACGCCGATCCGCACCGTTCCGTAATCGAGCGCGAGCACTCGTTTACCATCCTCCATCAGTCTACCGCTCCAACATCCGTTCGACCAGCCCAAAAACATTTTCTAACGCCGCATCCAGCTTGGCCGGATCTTTCCCTCCGGCCTGCGCCATCTCAGGCCTGCCGCCGCCAGTCCCGCCGACTTCCGCCGCCATCGCCTTGATGAGGTCGCCCGCTTTCAATCGAACGACCAGATCCTTCGTGACAACGACCAGTAACGACACCTTGCCATCGTTCGCGGCGCCGAGAGCCACGACACCACTCTTCAACTTGTCCCGCAACTGATCGGCCAACGCCCGCATCCCGTTCACATCCAGGCCATCCGTTCGCTGCACATGCACCTGGACACCAGCGATAGTTTTCGTCGTGGACTCGACGGCTGAACCACTGGCCATTTTCAATTTCAGCTCTTCAAGTTCGCGTTCTTTATCTTTCAACTGCGTGATGACCTTACGGGTTTTGGCGACCAACTCGGATTGGCCGACCTTGAGCAAGTCCGCGAGTTCACGAATATCCGTTTCCAATCGCTTCATGTGCGCGAGCGCCCCGTTCCCAGTCTGGGCTTCAATGCGGCGCACACCAGCCGCGACACCGGTCTCGGACTCAATTCTGAACAGACCAATGTCACCCGTCTGCCGACAATGCGTACCGCCGCAGAGTTCTTTGCTGAACGACTCGACCGTCACCACCCGCACCTGCTCGCCATATTTATCGCCGAAGAAGGCCAACGCGCCCTTGGCGACCGCATCCTGAATGCTCATCACCTCGGTGACGACTCGTTCGTTCTTTCGCACCTCGTGGTTCACGACCATTTCGATGTCATCAATGTCGCGAGACGTCAGCGGTCTGAAATGGGCAAAGTCGAATCGCAAGCGATTCGGTCCAACGAGCGACCCATACTGTTTCACGTGAGGGCCTAGCAAGTCGCGCAACGCGGCATGGAGTAAATGGGTGGCCGTATGATTTCGCTGAGCGGCCTGCCGCGTCGTAGCATCAACTGTCATATGAAGCGCCTCGCCCTCGCGAATCCGCCCTTTCGTAACGATTCCTGTATGCAGAATCACAGTCGGTAACGGCCTCGTCGTTTCCTTAATCTCCACCTGGCCATCAGGGCCCATTAGCATGCCCCGGTCACCGACCTGTCCACCGCCTTCCGCATAAAACGGTGTCATATCCAACACGAGTTCAACCGCATCCCCCTCCGCCGCTTCGTTGACCAACCGGTCGCCCTTCAAAATCGCAAGGACGAGGCTGTCGCTCTCCCGCCGGTCGTAGCCGACAAACTTGGTTGCCCCGAGACGGCCGGCCAGCTCCGCAACTGCAGGACGAGTGGTTTCCTGCTCAAATCCACCGGTTTTGCGCGCGCGAGTCCTCTGCTCCTCAATGGCCTGGTCGAACCCCACCTCATCGAGCGTCATCCCCTGCTCGCGGCAGGCCTCACCCATCAAGTCCATCGGGAACCCATAGGTATCGTAGAGCTTAAACACATCTGGGCCCGTGAGAACCTCACTCCCGGCCGAGCGTGCTTTCGCAATCATGTCGTTGAGAATCGGCAAACCTTGATCGAGCGTGGCAATGAACCGCTCCTCTTCGCCTCTCGTCGCCTCGGCAATCGTCGCGGCAGCGCCTCGGACCTCTGAATAGACCCCCGCCATCTGACTCACGACCGCCGCCGTCAACTCGTGGAGAAAAGGCTCGACGATGCCCAGCAGCCGTCCATGCCGCGCGGCCCGGCGCAAGATCCGGCGCAACACATAGCCTCGCCCCTCGTTCGACGGCAATACACCATCCGCCATCAAGAACGTGATCGCACGAAGATGGTCCGCCACCACGCGCATCGACCGATCGGTCTGATCCTGCTCCCCATACAGAACCCCGGCCCTGGTGGCCACCGCGCTGAGCAACGGCGTGAAGACATCGCTGTCATAGTTGCTGTAGACGCCCTGTGCGACAGCCGCCAGCCGTTCGAGTCCCATGCCGGTATCGATGCTCGGCTTGGGAAGCGGATGGAGCGTACCCGCCGCATCCCGATTGTACTGCATGAAGACGAGATTCCAGATCTCGAGGACGCGATCGCCCTCGCCGTTCGGCCGATCGTCGCCCGGCACTGACGGTCCCTGGTCGAAATGGAGTTCTGAGCAGGGCCCACAGGGTCCGGTATCCCCCATCTGCCAGAAGTTATCCTTCTCACCGCACCGCACGATGCGTGAGGGCGACACACCCATCTTCTTCCACAAAAGATCGGCTTCGTCGTCGTCGCGGAAGACCGTGACCCACATCCGGTCCTTATCGAGACCGACCGTCTTGGTCAGAAACTCCCAGCCGAACAGGATAGCGTCTTCCTTAAAATAGTCGCCGAAGGAAAAGTTCCCCAACATTTCAAAGAACGTATGGTGGCGTCTGGTGTAGCCGACATTCTCCAGATCGTTGTGCTTGCCCCCGGCACGGAGACACTTCTGCACAGTGACCGCTCGCTTGTAGGTGCGCGTTTCCTCGCCGAGAAACACCCGCTTAAACTGGTTCATCCCGGCATTGGTAAAGAGCAGCGTGGGATCGGCCTGAGGAATCAAGGCGGAACTCGGTACGGCCTGATGGCCATGCTGTTCAAAGTATCGAATGAAGGCTTGTCGCAATTCTTGAGTGCTGTTCTTCATACTACCCTAACTTTCCTCTCGCAGCAGCGGCCCCATCACTGTCTCAATCGTATCTTCGTCAAAACCGCGTTGGTTCAACAGTCTCGCTATTCGGCCAAGCGACTGAGTCGAGTTGGTCCGTCCAGCCGTCGTCACAACTTGTAGCGCAAGGTCCAGCTCACTCACCTTGCGGTAGGTGGCCCGTAGCGTCGCCAGCACGATCTGTTCAGGACAACCGGTGACGAGCAACTCTTCTTGCAGGCGCGCACGCCCCATCGGCATGCGCGCAAGTCGCCGATCGACCCACCGCCCAGCGAAGGCCGCATCGTCGAGGTATCTCAACGAGGTTAGCCGTAGAATCGTGCCCCGAACCTGCGAGGGAGACGCCCCCTTCGCCGCGAGCAATCGTTCGATCTGGACTGTCGTGCGATCACTACGGGCCAGCGCCCGCACCGCGAGCTGCAGCCACTGATCGGGAGACGATGCCACCTTACCTGTGACTCTCCTACTCACCGGTTGTAAGCCTAAGAAGGCCGTTACTCGTGAAACGTATCACGAAGATCATCGTATCTCGTCTGAGCCATACCTCCCACGAACTACGTTTCACGTTTCACGAACGACCCTGCCAGGCGGCGTTTTAGGCGCCGACCTTGTGCGGTCGCCGCTCCTCGCGCTTCTCCTCGGTCTTTTTTTCATCTTTCACCGGCGCCACAATGGGCTTCTCAGGCGTACGCCCCGGCAGACCGGCCAGGTCACGCAGCTTCCCTTCGATCTCACGTGCCAACGGCTGATTATTCAACAGAACATCTCGCACCGCGTCGCGTCCCTGCCCGAGCCGCTCGCCCTGATAGGAATACCAAGCCCCCGACTTCTCCACCACTTTCTTCTCGACTCCGAGATCGACCAACTCGCCAGGTTTCGAGATGCCCTGCGCAAACATGATGTCGAATTCCGCCTGTTTGAACGGAGGCGCCATCTTGTTCTTCACCACCTTCACACGGACACGGCTGCCGGTCACTTCCTGTCCTTCCTTGATCGACTCGATGCGCCGGATATCCAGCCGCACGGACGCATAGAACTTGAGTGCGTTGCCGCCCGTGGTCGTCTCCGGGTTGCCAAACATCACGCCGATCTTCATGCGAATCTGATTGATGAAGATCAGGGTCGTCTGCGACTTAGAAATGGCCGCCGTCAATTTGCGAAGGGCCTGCGACATGAGCCTCGCTTGCAGCCCCATATGCGCATCGCCCATTTCGCCTTCGATTTCAGCTCTCGGCACGAGCGCCGCGACAGAGTCCACCACGATGACATCGATCGCCCCGCTCCGGACGAGCGTCTCGGCAATTTCCAGCGCCTGCTCGCCGGTATCGGGCTGCGACACCAATAGATCGTCCACCTGCACACCCAGCTTCTTGGCATAGCTCAAATCCAGCGCATGCTCCGCATCGATAAAGGCAGCGGTG
>JANOMG010000167.1:0-6418 GCA_031420175.1 Nitrospira sp. | reverse complement strand
TAGCACCATCGGCGCAATTGGCCTTCCACCCGGCGGAGGGCTCGGCACAGAAGAGACGCCTGTCTCGCTCGAACAGATGGCCGGCCACTACAAACGGTCGAAATACCTGGCCGAGCAAGAGGTCTTGACGCTCGCGAAAGCAGGCCTTCCGGTCGTCATCGTGAACCCCAGCGCCCCGGTCGGCGAGGGCGACGTGAAACCGACTCCGACAGGGCAGGTGATTGTCGATTTCATGAAAGGCCGCATGCCGGCCTATATCGAAACCGGGATGAACATCGTGGATGTCGATGACGTGGCCGTCGGCCATCTACTCGCCATGGAGAAGGGTCGGATTGGCGAGCGCTATATTCTCGGCAACAAGAACTTGATGCTGCGTGAGGTGTTTGAGATCTTGAGTCGCCTGACCGGTGTGAAGGCGCCCACGATCAAGCTCCCTCGGCTGGCGATCCTACCGCTGGCCTACCTGAACCAATGGCTGTCGAACATCACGGGCCAGCAACCGCGTATTCCGCTCGAAGGCGTGAAGATGGCCCAGTACAAGATGCACTACGATTGCAGCAAGGCGATCCGGGAACTCGGCATCCCCCAAACACCACCGGAAGTGGCGTTAGAGAAGGCTGTACGGTGGTTCCGCGACCACAAGTACGCGTAATTGGACGTGATGTGTGATCAGTTTGAAGAAAGCCTGGCGAGTCACTCGTTGTCAAATCAGGGAGCTTACTCTGTCACCTCCCTCTCATCACTCATCACCCATCACTGATCACCGGACTTATGGACCTCCTGACTCTGTTCTTTAAAACCATCCTCTTTCGTCCCTACGTCTTCGTCTTCCTGGCAGCCTTTCTATTCGCTGCAATTACGCTGATCGGCTGGCCCAGGACCTGGCGGTTCTGGCTGATTAGCTGGGCCACAGCCTTCCTCTGCGAGTTTTCGTCTACGCGCAACGGCATTCCTTTCGGCTGGTACCACTACAATGGCTCGACCCTGGGGCAGGAACTCTACTTCTCCAACATCCCGCTCATGGACTCGATCTCGTTCAGCTTTCTCCTCTATGCGGCCTACTGCGTCGCGCTCTGCCTTCTCCTTCCGATCAACGAATCCTCGCCCTCCGCTCAATCAGTATTACAGTCGTTACGTTTCGACCTCGCCGCACGAACCAGCTGGCCTCTGTTGCTGCTGACGGCCTTCCTCTTTGCCTTCATCGACATGGTGATCGATCCCGTGGCACTCCGCGGGGACCGCTGGTTCCTCGGCAAGATTTATTACTACCCCGATCCGGGCATGCACTTCGGCGTGCCATTCGATAACTATATCGGGTGGGCGGTCGTCGGACTCATCTCCCTCGCCATCTACTTTCCGCTCGAACGCCGACTCCCCGCACTGTCGCCCTCTCCGTCGGTCACCCCGCTCCTCCTGTTAGGCGTCGGCCTCTACTATGGCGTTCTGGCCTTCAATCTCGGCGTGACGTTCTGGATCGGCGAATCGTTCATGGGGGTGAGTGGACTGCTGATGCATCTGCCCGTCCTCACCTTATTGATTCTTCGCCTAGGAAGACCGCGTGGAGTCTCTCCGTCAGGATAACCTGGTGGCAATCAGGCGGAAGACTTTGTATAGTGAATGGCTGTAGACATGAGAACGAAGCTAATCGTCTTTATCATCGTGGCGGGCCTCGGGATTGTCGGCACCTTCGGGTGGCTAGGCTACCAATTGTTCACCACCGGCTTTAGCGCGAAGACGGAGCCCCATGCGATCGAGGTATTCCTGGCGCGCCAGATTCGTCATCTCGCCATCCCCATTGAGCAACGAAATGCACCCAACCCCGTCCTGCGCAGTCCCGACTTGTTGAAGGAAGGGATGGCCCACTTCGCAGATCATTGCGCGCTCTGCCATGCCAACGACGGGAGCGGCCAGACGCCCATCGGCAAGAATGTCTACCCGAAGGCACCGGACCTCCGGTTGCCGGACACGCAATCGATGTCCGACGGGGAGCTCTTCTGGGTCATTCACAACGGCATTCGCTTCACCGCGATGCCGGCCTGGGGAGAGGGGAATCCGGCGCAGGACCAGGACAGTTGGAAGCTGGTCCACTTCATTCGCCATCTCCCACAGCTAACGCCGGAAGAGCTCGAGCAGATGAAAATCCTCAATCCCAAAACGAAGAAAGACCTGGAGGAGGAAGCCGCCTTCGACCAGTTCCTACAAGGAGACGATGCGGCGGCAGGACGGACCACGAGCGGCCATTTCCACTAATCCATCGACGGCGATACAGGAGAGAGGATCCACCATGTGGTTACGTGTGATTTTGACCCTCATGTGCCTCTGTATGTCGACGACGAGCTTTGCCCATGGCACCGGCCAACATGTGCTCGGTACGGTCACGGCCATTGACGCGACACATATCGAAGTCAAAACGACCAAGGGCCGGACGGTGGACGTGCAGGTCAACAAACAAACCCGGTTCAAGGAAAAGGGTTATCCGAAAGGCACGTACTTGCCGGTAGTGGGCGATCGTGTCGTCATCGAGGCCACAAAGAGCGACAAAGTGTTGCTCGCCACCGAAATTCATTTCTCCGCGGCTAAGCGAGTGCTGGTCCCCACGCAGCCGGTTCCGGTTCAGTAAAGGTGATCGATGCCAACCGTTCGCGTCACACGTGAGCTCACCAACTATTTCTTGAGTGGCGGGGTTCGCGCAGCGGCTATTCGAGTCCTGATCACGGGCATCGCGGTATTTCTGGCGGTCATGATCGTGCCCGGCCTTGACGTCGACTCGCTCCCTGCCGGGCTCGCCGCCATCCTCGTGCTCACGTTTCTCAATGTATTGGTCCGGCCCATTCTCTTTGTGCTGACCCTGCCCTTGATCGTCCTCTCGTTAGGGCTCTTTCTTATTGTGGTCAATGCGCTCCTGCTGGAACTGACCGCCTATCTGGTCAAAGGATTCTCGGTTGCGGGATTTTGGCCGGCCGTCGGCGGCGCGGTCGTGATTAGCCTGGTCACCACAATCCTCAACGCCTGGACCTCTGAGCACCGCCCGCCGGAACCGCCCGCACTCCCTCAACGTCCACCTACGATTATCAATCCCGACGAATAACAGGACCCATCAGGATGCTGAAAAAGTCCGCCAGCAGCGTTCTCGCCTCGTTCAGACCCTCCACGTACCCCAGAGGGTACGCCTCGGCCCTGCACTCGCTGCGGCCTTGCTGGACAGAATTTTTGAGCATCCTGCGGGAGCGTTCCCCTGGTGTGCCACACGTGCGGACACTCGAAGTTCTCGCGGGTCAACATACTTTTTCCACAGCCTGCCATTCCTTTTCATTGAATTGATCGTCGCGCGTTGTTACAATGCGCGCGCTTGGCCACCTTAACCAGGACTATTCATGAACACCTGCTACGTTGTCCAATCCTCTCGCCCGGCTGGGCTTTTCTCGTTCGGCCTCCTCGACGGACTGCACGTACGCCTGCGTCGGCCTTACTTGCGAGAAGCCCCGGCGGGCTTCGGTCTCGAACGCCTCGCGACGGCATGCATGAATAATCCTGGTTTAACTCACGAATGACACCCACAGCTCCACACAGCAAACCAATTCCTGAGACGCATCTCCAGCGGACCTTGACGTCCGTGCTCAACGACCTGCCGGTCGACGCCGCGCTCGCTGCCGTCTTCCACCGGGACCAAGGCCCGCTGGTCGGCCATGCCGCGCGAGGCTTTACCCCTCGCGATACGCAAGCGATCCTCCGGACGCTCTCGGCTCCCGCGATTGCCGCCGCCTCTCCCTCAAGCGATCAGGAAGACGGGCGCACGATTCGCCTCCGATTGATCACCCCGGGCGCGAAATCGATGCTCGCAGTGGCCCTGCGGCATAAGAACCGGACGTACGGCTTTCTGGTTATCGGACGGAAAGAGAGCGCCACGTTCGCGAAAAAAGAAAAAGCCTTGATGGAGCAGGCCAGCGACGAGGTCACGAAAGCGCTGGATCGCGAAGGCCTGTTCGATATGAATGTCGTGCTCAGCCGACCGTATGTCGCGCACGAGCCGGTCCCTCCGCCACCTTCTCCGGCTGAGATGTTTGCCGCTCCGGTATCGCAGCTGACACCGGAACTCCAGGACAAGATTATTGCCGTCTTGACGGAGGCCAACCAATACGTCGCCTACGATCGCATCTGGGTCTGCCACTACGATCCCCTTGCGGGCAATGTCGAAGTCCTGGGCATGGCTGGCGATCTCAAGAGCGAGCAGAAGGACGGAAAGAAAGATCTGAAACCGGGCCACCGCCTCACGCTCGATAGCTCAGCCTCCGGATGGGCGGTCCGCCATCGAAAGCCACGCGTGGATCATGACCTCGCCTCCACACAGGGGCGATTCCTCGATCACAAATATCTGTTCAAGGACCGACTGCTCTCCTCACTCGTCGTCCCGTTCTTCGTCCGGGGACAGGTGGGCGGGACCATCACCCTAGCCTCGAAAGAAGCCGGGCGCTACCAACAGACGGATGCCCGTACGCTTGAACCATCAATCGTCAAAATCGCGGACATTCTCCAGGCTCCGGCACCGGCGCCAATCAGCGTGGCCCCTGCCACGGGCGCTGAAGGCGCACCAGGAGAAGCCGTTGCCCCGGGTCCCTCGGAACCCATCATCAGAAAGCAAGAGCGGCAGGCCGCTATCGGCGAATTCAGCATGTTCCTGGCCACAGAAGTGCGTGAGCCGCTCGCCTCGATCCGCGCCCAATTAGAGGAAGTCACAAGTGAAGGCATCCTCGACTTTGATCCCCAGACGCGCGTCGAAAACGCGATGCGGGATTTAATCCGCGTCGAAGCCATCCTGAACGAGATTTTGGACTTTGCGAAACCGCTCGAGCTGAATCGACGACTCCTCCGCATCCCCGAAGTCATCGAGAGCGCGCTCACCGTGGTCGCGACCGATCTCGAAGTCACCAGAATTCAGGTCACCAAGGACTATGCGACGATGATCGCGCCGGTCCGTGGCGACGAATCCAAACTCCAGCAAGTCTTTCTCAGTATTTTCAAGAATGCGGGTGAGGCGATGAGCCCCGGCGGTCATCTCCACATTCAGGTCACCCAGCATCGCGCAGGACGTGGCGTGGAAGATCAGATCCTCATCAAGAACGACGGGGCTCCGATTCCCGCTGAAATCGTCGACAAAGTCTTTGAGCCGTTCTTTACCACGAAGAGGGCCGGCACCGGTCTGGGTCTCGCCACGGTCAAGAAGATCGTCGAAGAACATGGCGGCTCGATTGCCATCGGCAGCGCGCCAGGCGAAGGCACCACCGTCACCATCCGGCTCCCAGGTCTCAGCCGTGGACCGTCCTATCGAGGACGCCGTCCACCCGCACGCCGCCCGGCCTGAGAGCCCGTCTAATTGGTTTGTCTTGTTTATTTGGTTGAACCAGACAGGCCTGACTTGTGCCACTCGTGTGAGCCATCGAAGTCCTACCGAGGCCAAAGCCGCCAGTTCCGATGGTTGTGTACGTTTCCGCGAATAGCTCCGGAAGGCGAAAGCCTCACTCGGATTCAGCATGAACGATCGGTTACGGACTACAAGGCGGAGACATGTAACACTGAACCCGGTCTGTCCGTTCCCGACAATATGGCGTGCAAGTATTGTTACAGCTTGCCAAACATATAGCTCATGACAGGTGACGTAGAGGTGACCGGCGCTGCACGGCTTATCGCGCAGCGTCAGGGTTAACCATCGGGTTGGGCGGCTTTATCGAGAGCGAGCCCATCCCCACGCCGTGGATGAAGGGGTACTCACCAAAGCCCGCGCTTTTGTGCAATTCGGTGATGATCTGCGATACGTCGTCTTTCGCTTTCTTCGCGTTCTCCAAGATGGAGTACTCCTCCCAGTGCGCCTTCGGAGTATGGTCGAACGGATCGTCCTGTGAACTGACTGCCTTCGTTGCTTGAAGGATCTGCGACTTTCCGTGCGCAATCGCGTTTCTAAATGTGAATAATGCCTTGAGCGTTTGATATGGCCGTTTCGAGAAGTCAGGCGTGAGACCCAGGTTCTTGCAGAGGACACTATATTTGTCCATGACCTTGACTGGCTCAATTTCTTCCCGGAACTTAATGGTCTTTTCGCCGAGGTGGTTAAGGTAAGCCTCAAACGTGAATGCAGTTAGAAGAAGCGCACTCATCGTCGTGTAGTAACTACCCTTGGGCTCTTGCTCGGTCTTTGTTATCAGGACATCCGCACCGTGCGCGAGATCAACAAAGGTTCGTACCTCTCTCGTACCCTCATATATCGCGTCCTTTGCCATCACCGTTCCCCGGCCGCTTAATGTTCGCGCTAAGCGGCGGTGCGCTTACGCGCCGTCCGACTTGAGCGAGTAGTTATGCGTTTTTGCGCCTCAACCAGACGACCAGATACAAATTTGTGAAGGACGCTCGCCATGAGTGTCTGGTA
>JANOMG010000166.1:0-8598 GCA_031420175.1 Nitrospira sp. | reverse complement strand
CTTACGTTCAGCCGTGAAACTGGGCGAGCCAGGCGCGTAGCATGTGCTGGGCGCCGGGCAAGTGGCGCAGTTGGTCGAGCAACAGCGCTCCATCACGCCAAGCCGCGTGCGAGTGGGCCAGTCGGTAACCGTGGCATTCGAGCTCAGGAACGCACAATCGAAACCACAGCGGGTGATGGTCGATTTCCGAATCCACTTCGTGAAGGCTAACGGCTCGACTACGCCGAAAGTCTTCAAGCTCAAGATGATCGAGCTCTCCCCGCGCGCCAGCGTCTCACTCAAGAAGACGGTGTCCCTCAAGCCCATGACCACCCGTACGCACTATCCGGGGCAACACCGGGTGGACATCCTCCTCAACGGCTGCGCCAAGCCCCTCGGCACGTTCGAACTCCTCGCGCGGTGATCGGTCCCTCCGTCATGCGCAACTTGGCTCTGGCTTCTCTAGTCTCTCTGGTTTATGTGGTTTCTTCGGTCCATTTGGTTAAAGAACGAAATGCACCAGATACACCACACACACAACACGGACCAGATAGACCGCCACTGAGTCGCACCCCCCCGCACCCTGCAGGACGCGGTCAACCATCCCATACGCCGCTCCTCCCCCACCCTGCCCCACTGTATTGCTCCAAGGGACTTAGCCGCCCCACTTGATGATGCTCACCACATTTGAGAAATTGTCTGACCAGATCCCAACGGACGGGACCTTGCTCACTGGTGTCCACCGCGGGTCCATCGCAAGTGGCCCTAGCGCCTCACGGTGTCTCGCCATCACAACCAGGTCAGCTCCGGACTTAAAAGGCACCCCGTTCGCAAAATCGAATTGCTTGAGCGCCACAAGCCCAAGCGCTTGCGCAAGATTGCCCAATACCGGCTCAAGCGCCAGGTACCGGTTCGAGATGTGACTCACCAAGAGTCCGCCAGGAGCCAGCTTCCGTAGATACATCTCCATGGCTTCGCGAGTGAGTAGATGAACTGGGATCGCATCGGAGGTAAATGCGTCCATGATGATCATGTCATACGCACCATTTGGAGCTTCCTCCATTTTCTGTCGCGCATCACCGACTACGACTCGCAGATCAACTCCTCGAGCCTTCGTATCGTCATAATAGGTAAAGAGCTTGGGATCTTGGGCGATCGTCACCACCGCGGGATCGATTTCGTAATACGTTAAGGATTGTCCCTGCTCGCAGTAATTCGCCAACGCCGCGATGCCCAAGCCTGTCACGGCTATATTCTTCTTTGCATTCGGCCCACTGAATGCCGCAAACACTTGCCCATACGGACCGGTCGGATGAAAGTAGCTCACTGATTCACGCCGAGCCTCCGGTTCAACACGTTGGATTCCATGATTGGTCGTGCCGTGCACCAACTGGCGCGTATTGTTCTCCTTCGTATATTCCACTTTCAAGACACCAAAGAACGTGCGGGTTTGATACAACACCGGATCCCCGAACCAGGCGCTGACCGCGTTCGCCATCACCAGCACGACCGCGAGACTCAGTCCCAGGCGAACTGGTCGTCCAACAGTGGCATAGCAAAGGAGCAGCGGCAGACCTGTGCAAACGATCACCAATAGCAGTGCCGGGTCCTTCTGTGGGCGAATGAACCAGATGAAGAGGCCTGTCACGAGCGCCAGAACCAGCACCCAGGCCCAATCTCCTGCCTGCCCCTTCCCTGCAGACCAACGGTACGGCAACCATCGCGAAGTCCAGAGAGAATCCCTCTCCGCCAAGTGCGGCAAGATAAAACAGGCAAGCACCATGACGATCTCATACTCATAGATGTCCGTGAAGACCACCGGAGCGATCAGCGCATTGAAGAGGCCGCCGAGGGCACCCCCGACAGACATGAGGAGATAAAACAACGTAAGTCGGTCCGTCGGAGGCCTGGTTCTCGCCAGTTCGCCATGACAGACCATGGCCACCACACCCAATCCCACGAGAGGAAGAAAGAGTTTCATCCAATAGGGCAATACTGGTGCGGCGGGCATCACATCAAAGGCCATCAGTAACAGAACCAGCGGGAGGGCAATCACCATGGCCCGGTGATTAGCCGACGGCCACTTTGCAAACACAATGATGAAACTCAGCAGATACAGCGCTAACGGGACGACCCACAGCAGCGGGATCGCCGCGACGTTGAGGGTGACATGGGTTGTCGCTCCGAGGAGCAGGCTGGAAGGAATAAACGCCAGCACGACCCATCGCACGAGCATGCCCGTCGACATGGGGGATAACGGAGACCCTGCCGCCTTGTCCACACCGGACGCCGCCTTCGGTCCCTGGCTCTTTTGGGTATGTCTCACGAACCACGCGCAGACGACGATGAGCACGACAAGCGCGCCGTATCCGAAGCTCCAGAGCATCGTCTGCGTCAGTTGATGTGCGCCTCTCAGTGGGAGCCACGGCTCGATCACGAGTGGATAGCTGAGCAGTCCCAGCATACTGCCGGCATTACTCGCGGCATACAGAAAGTACGGGTCGGCCGCTGACCGATGATCCGTCCAGGAAAACCATTTCTGCAACAGGGGCGCTGTCGTGGACAGCACGAAAAAAGGGAGACCAATGGCGACCGTCAAGAGCAGAAGAACCCAGAACACAGGATTCGTCTCATCTGGAGGAGTCCAGCCGTCCGGCAGGCCGATCGGCAACAACAGCAACGGCACGGCCAGCAAAACAAGATGAAGGAAGAGCTGGCGGCGAGGGTCTACGCGCGAATTGAGGAGATGGACGTATCCATACCCGGCCAACAAGGTCGCCTGATAGAACAACATACAGGTGTTCCACACCGCCGGAGTTCCTCCCAACATCGGAAGGATCATCTTCGCCATCATTGGCTGCACCAAGAACAGCAAGAAGGCGCTCAGAAAGACCGTCACCGACCACACTACTGCCATGCAATCCTCCGTTTGATAATCAGAGCACCCAATCCGAATGCAGAAAAAGCAGGAAGCCTCTTCCGAGTACGTGCAAAAGCGCGGGCAGGGCTTTACCCCATACGCAGAAACAAACAATCGATTGGGCGCGTCAAACGAGCACAGCTACTAATCTTCCCTCCAAGCTTGCTCGTTTCCACTCAAAGGTAGTGCGGCCTGGTTGATCCTCGATGGCGCGCGTCGGAAAATATATATGCTCCTTCCAAGCTTGCTTGTTCTCTCTTTAGGGATGGGGGCTGAGTGATCTTCCACTGCGCGCGTCCAACGAGGGGAGTCTGCGACCGCGCGTTGCGCGAGCACAGAAGATCATCAGCCTCCATCCCACTCTCTGTTCCGCGAGCAGGAGGACGACCAGGCTGCCCATCCCATCCTTATGAGACCGCGCGTTGCATGAGCACAGGAGACCATCTAGGCTGCCCTCTCATGCGCCTTCTGAGCGTGCGCGTTCAAGGCAGCACAGGACCAACGTGGGTGCCTAAACCCGCCCTGTACTGCTAGCTGCTGAGAGGCTAGCGAAATAGATTTTGCCAGATGACGAAAAGACTCGCTCGTTACAAGGTCCGAGCGCAAAGCACTTCATCTTCGCGGAGAGCTTCGAGAGCGGAAGCAGGAACGGCGGTCACAGTGATCGTATCGCCGACAGCATTGAAAACTTCGATCGAGCAGCCTTCTATACCGTCAGAAGCTATGTAATGGTCTACCAGCTTGACGATATCACCACGACGGAGACGATGCGCGGGCAGGTCGCACGTCAATGCCACATCAGTGTACAGCTCAAACTTCATCCTGCCCTCCGTCTGTCTGGAATCAGTGTAACGAAACTTCGTGATTCCCGACAAGTGTTCCGTCATCCAAATCGTACGAACGGCCAGCTTTACGCCATTGGGGCCGATGAGACTTCCGCAGATCTCGTCATATTGTCCGAACTTATTGGATTCGAGTGGTACCGCATCTACTGACACAATCCGTCTACGAACATCATGCAGCAGTTGACCTGCATTTTCCAAGACATAGCCAGCCTGCGCCAGAAAAGCCGACTTGTCGCCACGCACTTGCGGCAACAGCAGGTCGCGCATGAGCTTGTCTTCGGCGATGGTTGTGTCGACCGGCAATCTCATAATGAGTCAGACACACTTATTGCTGAATCGTCTTTCCAATCATGCCGCTATCCTCACAGAGAACAGAACTATCAATGCTCTTTCCAAGCTTGCTCGTTTCCACTCAAAGGTAGTGCGGCCTGGTTGATCCTCTAGTGCGCGCGTCGAACGAGCACATTCTGATCGTGGGCGTTCCGCGAGCACAGGAGACCATCAGGCTACCCTCCCCCTCCTCTACCGCCATCCATCGCCATTCGTCCCGCCTCCAAATCCTCCGAAGTTTCCCCCGAATCCCCCCTGCCCCGTTCCCCAATACTCACCTTTTTGAATCCGTCTGTAGGGATGCCGGAGGTCCGGTCGGCTAATCCACCAGAAGAAGGAGATGGCCCCGATGCTGGTGAAGAGGGTGATCCAGAAACCTACGCCTTTGAAATGGGTCTTCGAGGGCGTGCCGACCCGTATTTCTTGCGCGGGCGCGGCTAACGAGACTGCCGTGCGATAGAGCCCTTCGCCGAACTGGCCCCGGTCGATGAACGGCTGCAGATGCTCGTGTCCGACTTGATTCATCACCGTGGGCGTAATCACCGGCAACATCTGCCGGCCCAGCGTGATCGCGGCCTGTCGCTCCTGCACCGCTATTAAGACCAGCACCCCATGTTCCCGCTGCGTCGATCCGATCCCCCACTTTTCATAGAGGGCCGTCGCATATTCGTTGACCGTTCCGAAGGGCTTGATGTTCGGGACCGTCACCACGACCATTTCCACGCCGGTCTTCCGCTCAAGATCCTGACAGACGGACCGGATGCGTTCTTTCCATTCCGTATCGATCACCTGCGCATGGTCGCTGACATACCCTCGCGGCTCCGGCAACTGGATCTTCGGCCGATCGTACGGCACCGCCTGAGCAATCCCCTCGAAGAGGACGAGGCAGAGAACCATGGCAAAACTGACGATCTTCGTCATCGTGGCCCCGACTGCGGCAACTGTTCGACTGCACGCGTGAGCAACGTCATGGTGTGCAAATACCGGTCGAAGAAACGAGGCACTTCGTAAGGGCCCGGAGTAATCTGTCCGCGCTTGAGCAACAGGGCGTCGAGCAAGCCCTGCAGATCCAACTTCAACTGCTCGGCCACGTCCTTGATCACGGTATCGGACTGAGCAAGGACGGGACGCCCGAGGAGACGCTGCACTCCGCGCAGGAGCGGAATGGTCGAGGTGATGGAGAGCGGCAGCAAAATCGTGGCGGCATCGTCGGTCCCGCCCCCTTCAACATACCGTTGACGCAGCCGGAAGAGATTACTCGTGAGACCCTGGACCACGGCCTCTCTGAGCCGATCGGCCTTCACGTGAAAGCCGATGAAGGGGTCGCGCCCGCCCAGGACTCGATGGTGCTCCTGGATCTCCAGAAACTCGATCGGGAAGACTGCTGCCGACATGCGCAGCTCTTCTTCCGTCAGAAAGAGCGGGACCACGATCTGCTCCTGGCTCCATTGGCGGTGCAAGGCGCTGTACTGTTTGAGGACGGCGCTGTCGTACGACGACACCAGGAGGAGGATATTCAGATTGGACCGCCCTGGGAGAAACTCACCCCGGACGGCACTGCCATAGAGGAGCATGCCTTCCAGCTGTTCTCCGAAGCAGCCTTTGACCGCCTGCACATAGGTCTGCAACAGCTGCTGCGTTTCGCCAGACAATCCTTCGATCACACGTTCAGCCATGCCCATATTCCTCATGAAGACATCGGATGTGGCGCGCGCTCATGCGCACGGATATCAGGGAACAACCCCGCGGCAATCACGCGATCGATCAGGTCGAATGGCGCGGTCGTTCGCAACCCCGCCGTGGTCGACAGGACCTGATACCGCAGCCGCGCGTTCCGATCCAGCGTCTGAAACACGCGATCGCGCAGGAAAGCCACCACCGGATTCCCCGTATTCCAATAGAACACCTGTTGGTCGGCCAACTGCTGCAACATGGTGACGTGCGGCCGTCTGATTCGTTCAAACTCTTTCAGCCGGGCGGCTGAATAGTCCTTATCGGCCAGACAGCCCGGCAACAGATCGGACAGCGCCATGGCATCGACCATCGCCTGCATGCGCCCCTGCGACGCATGGGGATTCATCGCATGGGCAGCATCGCCGATCAGGACGGCTCCATCCGCCACCCAGGTCTGCGTGCGAACCCGCCCGGTCGGCATATAGGCTGTCTGGCTCCAATCGCTCAAACCACGGAACAGCCCGGCGAACTGCGGCGCGATCCGGCTCCAGGTCTGCTGCAATGCCGGAATGCCCTCCTGCTTCACGGCCTCCATCGAGCCGCTGGGGATCATGTAGAAGAGATAGACCTTGTTCCCCGTCGCCGGAAACACACCCAAAATGGTCTTGTGTCCGACGTAGTAAAACGATTCTGAGATCGGCTCCTCAGATTCCAGAATGGCAATCAGATACCCGTCGGGATAGCGATGCAGGTCGGCGGGAATCTTCAGGGCCTCGCGCACTTTGGAAAAGGCCCCATCGGCGCCGACGACGATCTTGGCGCGGATCGTGCTCGTGCCTTCCGGCCCTTGCGTGGACAGGCCTACCACCCGGTTTCCCTCGCGCAACAGTCCAGCGAAGGAGGTTCCGTAACGGAGCGTCGCGCTCTTCTGCTGCTGCACGGCTGCGACGATGGCATGGTGCGCCACGTTCGGCAACGTCACGATGGCGCGATTGTATGGTGCGGGCAGATCGTTATAATCGATACTACAGAGGCGTGTGCCTCCGGCCCGGCAGAAATGAAAGTGCCGCACGGATCGCGTGGCGTCGACCGGCAACGATTGCAACACGCCCAAGCGATCGAGCACGTGCTGCCCGTTCGGTTGGAGAATTTCTCCCCGCAATCCCTGGGGCGGACCGGCAGCCTGGTCCAACACGACGGTGCTGATCCCTTGCTTGGCCAGCGCCAGGGCTAAGACGGCTCCGCCGCCCCCTGCCCCCACCACCGCCACGTCAGTCTGTTCAGTCAAGCCTGCCATGGTCTCAGTGGGCCTCCCAAGGCCGATACTTCGTGTGATCGTTCCACATCGTCAGGAATTTCTCCCTGGCCTTCACGGAGATCGCGTGATCGGTGATGATATCGAGCCGCTCATCGTTATAGCGGTTGCCGCTCGTCGTGTGGTTCATCGAGCCGGAGGCATTCACCTCATCGTCGATCACGGCCTGCTTCAGGTGCATCAGCCCGTCGTGTTCGTTGACAAGGATGGGAATGTCGGCCAGATGCAACGTATGGAGCGCCGTGCGCTGTTTGGTGTCCTCGGTCCGCTGCCGATCGGTGATCACTCGCACATCGACTCCCCGCTTCTTCGCCGCGACCATCGCCTCCACGGCACGGGGCGAGGTCAGCCCATAGACCGAGACATAGAGGTATCGTTTTGCATGGCCGTAGAGCGTGGCCAAGCGATCCAGCGGCGCATCCTCCGGCGCGTAGTAGACTTCCACCGTCGCACTCCAGCCGGCTCCGACCGGAATGGCAAGCATCAGTACGACGAGACAGAGCGACCGGAAGATTGAGTGGGAGAAGACGGCTCTCATAGATGGATAACCGGAATCATTCAAGTTCAAACAACATCTTGAAATGTTCGTCCGTGGCCTCCCAGGCCTGAGGCGCCGCGGTGGCGAGCCACTGCTGCAGAAACTGCTTTTGGCCCGGCGTGAGTAGCTGTTTGATCTGATGCGTGCGGCCTTGGAGGGGTTGGAGAAATCCGACCCGCTTCTGAAAATCCAATGTGGCCGTGCGGACATACATGTTCGTGAAGATCGTCGGCTTCTCGTCCTCGCCCTCACCTTGAATCCACACCGATAAAAACTTCTCTAACTGGAGTCCGGCGCTATCCATGGCGGGATCGGTATCGTGAAACAGCTCGTTTTCTGATTCTTTGAGCGGAATGGCCTCAGCGGACCTGAACATGAAATTGCGTTTCCACATGCAATCACGCCTCCAAAAGATGGCATAGTGGCGGCGGATCACAAACAAAGTCAAGCCACGAACCGGCCCATTTCGTTGCCTTGACAACGACAAAGTCCGTTTGATAACGTGTTGAAATTGTTTAATCTCTGGGCCATGTTAGGAGTCTTCATGCAGGTCAAAATCAATGGCAAGCCAGAAGAGATTTCAGGAGGAACGGTCCTCGACCTCCTCCAGGCCAAAAAGATCGAACCGCAAATGGTTGCGGTCGAAGTGAACGACACCATGCTGGACCGGAATCTCCTCGCCACCACCAGCCTGATCGAAGGCGACCGCGTCGAGTTCTTGTTCTATATGGGAGGTGGCCGGTGACGATGCCGCTGCACAAGGATATTACCGAACTCATCGGGCGGACTCCCCTTGTTCGTCTGAACCGGCTTTCGCCCGCGGGCGGAGCGACGATCTACGGAAAGGTCGAGTTCTTTAATCCTGGCGGGAGCATCAAGGACCGGATCTGTCTCAACATGATCAATGAGGCGGAACGCCTGGGTCATTTGAAGCCGGGCGGCACGATCGTCGAGCCCACGAGTGGAAATACCGGGATCGGACTGGCATTGGTCGCCG
>JANOMG010000165.1:0-11166 GCA_031420175.1 Nitrospira sp. | reverse complement strand
ACGAACTCGATCGTCGAATAATCCCGTATACTTCATAGCCCTTCCCGAGAAGAAACTCAGCCAGATATGACCCGTCCTGGCCTGTAATGCCACTGATCAGCGCTTTTTTCACAAAACTACTCCTTGGTTGCGGCAGAAAGTGGCTGAATTATGTCTCGATTAGGCTATGTTGTCCATATACATAACGTTTTGATCGCTTCATAGACCTAGTGGTTGTTCTTGCACGAGACCGTCGCTCCGCACTAGAATGCCTTGTTGAAATGGGTCGAATGATTCGGAGTCGGTTTCGAAGACTATGAATATGCGGCGAGGCATCATATTCGCCTATGTTGGGTGTGGCACGTTTCTCGTGGCTCACATCATCAACGCCGTCATTGCAGAAGCCTTGTCTGTTCCGGTTGGTCTGGTACGACCATCCCCAGCTTTCGACCGAGAGGCTGACGTGAGGGTTTCCGTGCCCGCGATGGTTGAGCGTATACGCACGAGCGGACTCTTTCCTCTTCCGCCTGATCCCTTCGGTATGAGTACTGCAGGGTCCGGCGCACCGCCTTCCCATGCTCCATTAAATCTGGCGTCGAAGCTCAAGCTGCTGGGGGTGGTGATCGGCGATCATGAGGGAGTCTCGGCCATCGTGGAAGAACTGTCCAGTAAACGCCAACTATTTTTCCGGTTGCACGACCAGATACCCGACGTGGGTGAGATTAGCGAAATCCGTCGGGATGGGATGGTCGTTCGTCTGGGCGATCAACAGGAGTTGCTTGAACTCGCCGCCTCACAGATCGAGAAGCCCCCGTCTGCCCAAGTCACAGCGGGAGCAGCGGGAGTTCCGGTGCCTGGGAGCCCTGTACGTAGCGTGCTCGATCGGAGAGAAGTCGAACAGGCGATGGGCGATCTGCCCAAGTTATTGTCCCAGGCGAGAGCCGTGCCCTATATGGTGAACGGAGCGATGAATGGGTTCCGTCTCGACTTTATTGCCCCCTCCAGTTTTTATGAGAAAATCGGTTTGAAGTACGGGGACGTTCTCCAGCAGGTCAACGGCGTGGACATTCGTGATCCTGGCACGATGCTCACGCTCTTCCAGCAGCTCCGTAACGAGAAGACGGTGAAACTTGACGTTCTGCGTAACAATCAGCGAACCGCTATGACGTTCGACATTCGCTGAGCCCGCTGTATCCTCATGTGTAGCCGTTCCTTTCTGCATTCGACAGCTGGCTGACATTCTGGATCCTCTGGTGTGGGCAGAGGGCATGAAGTCACCGCTCCCATTGAAAGGCGAGATTGGATGGCCGTTGTGACTTTGTTAGCGATATCAGGCAACGCGCATTCGTTTTAAGTTCCGCGGGCATGTCGTCTTGTCTCGAAGCCGATGGCTTTTCCCTGGGATGCTCAATCAAATATTGGATTTTCTGTCATGAACGACGAACAGGGTAATCGGCCGCTGTTGGGAGCGATCCTCGAGGAGCAATTCGGCGTCCTCGAAGCCAAATTGCTTGAGGCGGTCAACCTCCAACAGACCAAGGGGGGACGTCTCGGCGAAATCTTGATCCGACTCAGGGTGATTACAGAAGATGTCCTTCTGCAAGCGCTCGCGATTCAGTTCGAACTGCCCTGGCTCCCGCATCTTGACGTGAGCCAGGTCGACCACGAATGGGTCAAGAAAGTTCCGATCCACTTCGCGCGCCGCTATCACGTACTCCCGCTCAAGACAGAGGATGGCGCGGTGCTTGTGGCAACGACCGATCCCATGGAAACGGCTGCCTTGGACGACCTTCGTCTGTTGCTCGGACTTCCGATCAAACCGATACTGACGACCAGCCTTTCGCTCTTAGCCTGCCTAAATCGTGTCTATGACGACGCGGCAAGTCCTGCAGGCGCGGAGCAAGTCATGGAGGATATCGCAGCCAGTGAAAGTCTTGATCAAATTGCACATGAGTTAGATGAGCCGACAGACCTTCTCGACGCGACGGACGAAGCCCCCATCATCCGCTTAGTCAACTCCGTCCTCTTCCAAGCGGTTAGACAACGGGCAAGCGATATACACTTCGAATCGTTCGAACGGGGGCTGGTCGTGCGCTATCGCATCGACGGGGTGCTCTATCCAGTCCTCACCCCCCCCAAACACTTGCAAGCAAGCATCATCGCGCGACTGAAAATCATGGCGAGTTTGAATATTGCGGAGAAGCGTTTGCCTCAGGATGGCCGGTTTCGAATTCGGACGGCGGGGAAGGATGTCGATCTGCGTGTCTCAGTACTGCCGACTTCCCATGGAGAACGCGTCGTTCTGCGTCTCCTGGAGAAAGAGAACCGTCTTCTGAATCTGTCGGAGATGGGATTTTCGCAGGATCGGCTGAGGATCATCCAACAATTGATCCACTTGTCACATGGCATCATGCTCGTGACGGGCCCGACCGGGAGTGGGAAGACGACGACGCTGTACGCCGCGTTGACTCAGATCAATGCACCGGACAAGAACATCATTACCGTTGAGGACCCCGTCGAATATCAGCTCGTCGGTGTGGGGCAGATGCAGGTGAACCCCAAGATCAACCTGACGTTTGCCGCGGGACTACGATCGATTCTCAGGCAAGATCCCGATGTCATTATGATCGGTGAAATCCGAGATCGTGAAACCGCTGAAATTGCCATTCATGCCTCGCTCACGGGGCATTTGGTCTTTTCCACCCTACATACCAACGATGCTGCGAGTGCGGCCACTCGATTGATCGATATGGGCATTGAACCGTTTCTCGTCGCCTCCTCGGTGGTCGCTGTCTTAGCCCAGCGGTTGCTGCGGCAAGTCTGTTCGGACTGCAAACAGCCCTATCAACCGGCTGACGAAGAACTGATTCGCCTCGGCATCGTCCCCCCAAGGGTGCGCCCCACCTTCTATCGTGGAGCCGGTTGCCCGGCCTGCTCCCAAACCGGGTATCGAGGCCGAACCGGCATTTTCGAACTCCTCGTCCTCGACGATGAAATCCGTCGCCTCATCGGCAATAAAGCGGATTCGGCGACGATTCGCCAAGCGGCGATGGCGAAGGGCATGGTGACATTGAAAGATGAAGGCGCAGAGAAAGTATTTCACGGGTTCACGACGACTGAAGAATTGATGCGAATTACCCAGCAGGAAGTCGAGATCTAGCCAGATGCCTGTCTACCACTATAAGGGCTATAAGAACGACGGAGGGTCCGCAACCGGCATTATCGATGCCGAGAGCCCGAAGGTGGCTCGCGTCAAATTACGGAAGGTCGGCGTGTTTCCCACCGATATGGTGGAGCAAGGCGCTGCCTCGAGCGCAGACGCTCCTGGTGCCTCCTCTGCGGGGATCGTTCGCTCCCCTGCCCTCAGCACGACGGATGTCGCGATGATGACCAGACAGTTGGCAACCTTGCTGGTTGCTGGACTGCCGCTGGTCGAAGCGATCGGCGTGATGGTGGATCAAACCGAGAAAAAACCCGTGAAGAGCCTGATGGCCGATATCCGAGAAGGAATCCGTGGAGGCAAGTCGTATAGCGCGGTGTTGGAAGGCTATCCACGTGAGTTCTCTCAGATCTATGTGCACATGGTACGGGCGGGTGAAGCCAGCGGAGCATTGGATCAGATCTTGTTTCGCCTCGCAGAGTTTCTCGAAAAACAGCTCTCGCTGAAACATAAAGTCACGAATGCCATCCTCTATCCAGCCCTGATGTTGATTGTCGGGGTATCGGTACTCTTTTTCCTCATGACCTTTGTCGTGCCGAAAATCACCGCGGTGTTTACCAGCCTGAAACAGGCCCTCCCCTGGCCTACTGTCGTCTTGATGAGCATCAGCCATTTTCTTGCCGACTATTGGGTGTTGATACTTGGTGGGGTGATTTTCATTGTGTGGTCGGTGCGTCGGGCCCTGAACACGGAAGCGGGGAAGCTCAAGTCCGACCGATGGCTGCTCAAAATTCCACTCATCGGCGAAGTTGCCAGGATGGTTGCCATCTCACGCCTCACAAGTACATTGGCGACGATGTTGGCCAGCGGTGTGCAATTACTGGATGCCATGGATGTCGCAAAGCGTGTCATGAATAATCGCGTACTGGAACATGCCGTTGAGGGGGCCAGACAGAATATTCGCGAAGGGGAAACGATTGCCGAACCGCTGAAGCGCAGCGGAGAATTTCCCGCCTTGGTCACCCACATGATCGCGGTCGGTGAGCGGAGCGGCGAAATGGAAGAGATGTTGCGTCGAGTCGGACAAATTTACGATGGGGAAGTGGATCGGGTGATTACGCGGTTCACGTCGCTGCTGGAACCCATCATGATTCTTGTTATGGGTGTGTTGGTATTTTTTATCGTGGTGGCGATCTTGCTGCCCATCTTTGAGATGGGACAGATGGTTCGCTGAAGCCCGTGATCGGTGAAGAGTGATGAGTGATGCGGTTGAAGGGAAAGGGAGGTATTTGATGAGTGGAAGAGAGCCGTTCGAGCGCGCGCGGATGATGTGGAACAACAGGCACCGGCTGCCGAGTTCCCTCGCATCACGCATCAGGCATCACACATCACGACATGGTCTCTGCAGTGAGCGTGGTTTTACGTTCATCGAGATCATGGTCGTGGTGGCTATTCTCGCGATTCTTGCCGCCTTGGTCGTTCCTCGCATCATGGGGCGAACTGACGATGCTAAACGTACGGCCACCAAGGTGCAGATTCGCAATATCGAAGGAGCCTTACAGCTCTACAAACTCGACAACGGGATCTATCCCTCAACAGAACAAGGCTTAAAGGCCTTGGTCGAAAAACCTTCGGTCGGGGTGATCCCGAAGAAGTGGAAGCTCGGAGGCTATCTCCCGAAACTTCCAGAAGACTCCTGGCAAAATCCCTATAAGTATTTGAGCCCCAGCCCGAAAGGCGATTACGAAATCATCTCTCTCGCCACTGACGGTGAAGTGGGCGGCGACGGGATCAATGCGGATATTACGAATTGGAATTTAGATAAGGACTAGAAGATGGGGCAAGGGGTAAAGGGGGTAAGGGATAAAGGGCGATGGATATGGGAGACGCAGTGGTTGTCTCCCTGCGCCTTACGCCTGACGCCTTACGCCTTGCGGTCCTCACGGGGATTCACCATTCTGGAAATCATCATTGTCCTGTTCTTGCTCGTCGGGTTGCTGGGAATCGTCCTGCCTCGAATTTCGCTGGATGAAAATCTTGGTTCTGTCGGTCGGCGGATGGTCGGGACCGTGCGATCTCTTCAGGGGTTGTCGATGTCGACTCAAAAAACTGTGCGTCTCAATATTGATATGGACCGAGGGGTCTACTGGCCGGTGATCCTGGATGGAAATCAAGAAAAGGTGCCGACCGATGCCACCTGGGCCACGCCGTTGAACCTCCCGGACACCATTCGCTTCTCAGACATTCTGGCAAGTCAGGGAAAAAAAGAATCCGGTCGGGTCGATCTGTTCTTTTACCCAACCGGAAGGATTGATCCGGCGACGATGCATTTAGTGGATAAGAGCAACAACATTCTGGCCATTGCCATTGAGCCGGTCACAGGAGCGATCCGCATGAGCGATGAGCGGATCGAGCCCCCCAAGCCGCTCACCATTCCCGATCGTGTGAGACCGTTGCTGCAAAACGCGGAGGCAGTCAGATAACCGGACGACCGTGAGAGCGTCATGTCATGCGTAGGTGTTCTTCTATGGGGAGCGAACGGGGTTTTACATTGCTGGAGGTGCTGATCGCGCTCGGCATTCTCGCGCTGGCGCTACCGATCTTGCTGGGGCTTCGCAATTGGGATCTCGACCTCCATGCGAGAGCGAATGAACTCACGACTGCTACGAATCTCGCGCAGGAAAAGCTGATCGAAACGGAGCTAGGGACGCTTGTGCCACTCGGTGAAACGGGTGGAGAATTTCAGTCCACCCCTCTGGGGTCGCAAGCCACGGCCGAGGTCACGAATCGCCCGGCCAATTATCGGTGGAAGCGAATTGTCTCACCCACACCATTGCCGATCGTGCAGGAAGTGAAGATCCAGGTGTTGTGGCCACGTGGCACCACGGAAGAAATGGTCGAGGTCAGCACCTATGTCTTTTCGACAAACTCCCCTCCGTAGTGAGGGCGGTTTTACCCTGATTGAAGTTCTGCTGGCAGTGTCTCTGGTCGCCATGATGGCGACCTTGGTCTTTGGGTCGCTCTATGTCACGATCAGTGCCATCGACACGGCGCGAGCGAACTCGGTCAACGAGCAAGTTGTTCGAAGCACGTTACGCGTGATGACCGATGAGCTGTCGGTCGGTGTGGCCCGCGCGTCCGGTCCTTGGATGGGAGTCAACGGCCAGCAGGACGGTCAGCCGGCCGACTCGGTTGCCTTTCTCACGATAGGCCAGTTTCGAGGAACGGAGTCAAATAAAGATTCGGAGCTGGTTCGTATCGTCTATACCAGAGAGGGCGATCGACTTCTTCGATTCGTGCGAAGGAATTTGTACGGTCTGACAGACGAATCCATCGAGCAGGTGGAGTTGGCTCGAAAGGTGACAGGGTTTAACGTGCGCTATTACGACGGCAAGAACAATATTTGGGTGGATGAATGGGATGGTCGTGGGCGTCCAGGGACTCCAAAGGCGGTCTTACTTGAATTAACCATGGTTCAGGAGAATGCCAAACCCCAGACCATTCGCCAATGGGTCGCAGTGGGGGCATCATAATGTCATGGTCATTGGCCTGGCCTGAGGCACTAAAGTTGAAAGGCCCGTTAGGCTGGGGGCTGGCTTCCCTAGCCAGCTTCATCGTGTTTCTGTCCCTGACCTTTCCCTATGGCCCGCTTCAGAACCGTCTAGTGACCGAATTCAATCGAGCGAGTGGATGGGAGGTGCGGGCCGCGGATTGGTCGGTGGGATTTCCCGCGTCCATTGAGTGGCGTGATGTTGTCCTCGCTGGCCCCACGATCGGGGCCATTCCACTTGAAGCCGTCCGGACAACCATTGGAGTCTTTCAGGCATTGTTCGGCCGACTGGTGATAGACTATGCCGTTCAATTCCCAGGAGTAGCCCAAGTGGGCGCTGGGCGAGCCACCGGATCTCTGACTGCGGCCTCCTGGGGCTTACGCGGTCCAGTTTCCGTCAAAGGCCATCTCCAGCAAATAGATCTTGCGACGATTCTGAAACCCTACGTGAGCCGAGGAACCGCCCAGGGGGATTTCATGCATCGATGGGACAGCACGCAAGGCGCCACTGCTGCCCTCAAGGGTGAAGGAACCGTGAAGGTCGAGATCAAGGACCTCGTCGTCGAACGGATCGCTAGCGGCACCTCCGCGATTCCCTCGCTCACGTTCGGCCGCATCCAAGCCGCGCTCGCCTGCCGCGATGCAGCGTGCGATGTGACGGAATTGAAGGGCGACGGCGTCGATGGATCGTTTACGGCCCTGGGGCATGTGACATTGCGGCAGCCGCTGCAGCAGAGCCTGCTGGATCTCACGGTCACCATCGTTCCAGGCGCCGGGTTCGCTCAAAAAGCGGCGAGCCTCTCGTTGCCGCCGTTCCAGCCTGGGACCCCCTTGACCTTCAAGCTGGTGGGGCCGATTACCAATGCGAGAGTGGCGCTCTAGCAGGCGGCGGGACGCGCGAGAAAGGCAGGACATGCGAGACGGGCAAGATGAGCAGGATGAGCGAGACAAGGCGGATATCCGCTCTATTGACTTCTCGCGTTTCTCGCCAGTCTCGCGCGTCCCGAGAAAATATCAGCCGAGAGGTAGTTGTCGATGATTGCTGAATGTGTCGGGCTTGATATCGGACAGACGGCCTTCAAGGCCGTACGGTTTCGCCGCCGTCTGAGCGGGCGTGAATCGGTGGAGTATTTCCACCTGCCCGTTCCTTATGGGCGTCGGGAACAGACTGAATCTGCGCATCGCGCGGGCATGCTCAGAGATTTTCTTTGGCAGCATGGTTTGTATAGTAGCGGGGAAATAGTGACCGCGCTCCCCTGCCAGGATGTGTTTGTCAGAACCCTTTCTTTCCCCTTTCGTGATGCTGCCAAGCTGGCGCAGGTTGTTCCCTTCGAAATGGAAAATCTGATTCCCATGTCCTTGGAGGACGTCACGGTCGGCAGTCTGTTGTTGCCGGCGCGAGAATCCCAGGAAGGGACCGCGAAAGCCAAAGGGTCCGACGTCCTCGTCACCGCAGCGCCCAAAGAAAAACTTGCTGAGCATCTGCGGTTTATGGCCTCTGCCGATCTGAACCCCTCTGCGATCACAATTGACGGCATGGCCTTGTTCTCTGTCAGTCAATTCTTGAAAGAAGAAGGGGCCCAGGTTCCAGGCGACATGGCGATTATCGATGTCGGAGCCTCGAAAACAACCCTGTGTTTGGTGCATGAAGGCCGTCCGGTACTGTTGCGGACCGTGCAGTGGGGTGGAAATCATCTGACGCATGCGCTCGCCGTGCGCTATGCCTGCAGCTTCGCCGAAGCAGAACGACGGAAGCGGGCCATGGCCGTGAAAGAGATCGATGCCTGGCTCGAACCAGTCCTCAAGGAATTGCGCGTCTCTCTCCATGCCTACGAAGGCAGCGTCCATCAACGGTTGACCCATTGTTGGGTATCTGGCGGTGGCTCCAAATTGAGAGAGCTGAGCGGGTATATGGCGCATCAATTGGGCTTGCAGCCGGTTGGTCCGCGACAAGGATTTGGATCGAGCTGTCCCCGCGCGTTTTCCATTGCGTTCGGATTGGCGATCCATCCGAATATCGTCCGTCCCCGCTGGAAGTCGAGATTGGCGGGATCAGGTCTCGTCCTAGACTTTAAAGCCGGCAGCCAAGACGCATCGGCCACAGGAGATGTCTCGAAGCACGATCGCCGGTTGGCCTTGTGGGGCGGGCTCATCCTGGCCGTTCTGGGTCTGATGGATCTCTCCGCGCGCGTGATGCTGAAAGATTCGACGGTCAAGGATCTCAAACGAGGGCTCCAAACTCAATACGAGCAAACCTTTGGTCCAGGTGCGAGCCCTGGTGAGGAGTTGGACCAGGCCCGATATCGAGTGTCGCAGGTAGAGAAAGGGCTCTCGGTTGTCGACGGCACGCGCTACAACGTCCTTGCCAGCCTTGCAGAGCTGGTGAAGCATGTCCCGCCAGGCGTGCCGTTGAAAGTACGAGACCTGACGATTGACGGGACCAGCATCCATCTAGAGGGGGAAACCACAACCTTCGATGCGGTCGAGAAGATCAAGCAGGCCTTCGCGGCAGCCGTGACGCTTCATGACGTGTCCATTAGTGATACCCGTGTCGGGGCTGTGCCGAACCAAGTCGTGTTTCGGCTGACCTATACGGTGCAACGGCCATGATGCAGATGCTGAAAGAACGGTGGCAGCATTTCTCGCAACGTGAGCGCATCATCGTGTCCGCCGGCGGATCCGTGGTCGCAGCAGTCCTCGTCTTCCTGGTGATCATCGATCCACTCACGACGTCGATCGATAAACTCGATCGACAAGCCAGACGGAAAGCGAAAGACAGCCAGGAACTTGCGCTGGTGGCGCAGGAGTACCTCGTCAAGCAGGCGCGCATTGGCAAGCTCGAACAGCGCATGCCGATTCCGCCGGCCCAGTTTTCCCTGCTGGCGTTCATGGAAGAAGCGACGACGACGGCGCAGATTCGCGATCGCATCGTCGGCATGCAGCCACAGGCTCCCATCGTCGTCCAGGGCTATCAGGAAACATCAGTCGACCTTCGGCTCGACGGCGTATCGCTTCCCCAGATCCTCGCGCTGCTGGTGGCCATTGAACAGGCCCCGTATGACGTGCAGGTGCACCATCTCCAGATGAAACCGAAATACGACAATCCGGTCAATCTCGACGCGACGCTGAAAATCGTGACCTATGCCAAGGTCTGATGAGCGTGGCATTGCCCTTCTTCTGACCCTCCTGGTTCTCACCCTCCTGGTTGCGCTGATTCTCGAGTTCGATGTCGAGGCGAGGCGTGAATACCGAGACGCCGCGGCGTTTCGCGATAATTTTAAAGCGACCGTGCTGGCGCGCGCGGCGGTGCAGGCAGCCCGTGGCGTCTTGCAGCAAGATTTCTTGAAGGACAAGCAAGGGGGACAGTTCTTCGATGCCCCCACCGACTTATGGGCCTTTCCCATCTCAAACTATGCCATCGGTGATGGATTACTGAGCGCGCGAATCGAGGATGAACGAGGCAAGCTCAACCTGAACGACTTGGCTGCCGGCGGAGATCCCGCTGCCAGGAAGATCAAGGTCCTGAGGGTCAAGCGCCTCTTCGAACTCGTGCAGGTCAATCCGGATCTGGTGGACGCCATCGTCGACTGGGTGGATCAGGACGAGGTACCGGAAGCGACGGGGGCAGAAAGCCTCTACTATCAAACACAACGGCCCTCCTATCGGGCGGCCAATGTTCCCTTGCAGACGCTCTTAGAGTTACGCCTGATCAAAGGAATAACTCCCGACATCATCCAGAAGCTCTCGAAGGTGGTGACCGTCTATCCGCAAGAAGGAGAAAGCCGGGTGAATGTGAACACGGCCGACCCCCTTGTGCTTCAGGCCCTCGATTCTCGCATCACGCAAGGCGTGGCGGCAGATATCATCCAGGCGCGTCCCTTCAAGACCATTCAGGACTTAGATCGCGTCAGTAGCTTTGAGGAGATTGGGAAGGAACTCCGTCTCCAAAACCTGTACGACATCAAGAGCGACCTGTTCTTGGCCCGTATGATCGTGAGCGTGAACGAGGTGACCAGGAATGCGACCGTGGTGCTCCAGCGCAATCCCAGCACCGGAACGGGTGTGGTGCTGTACTACCGCGTGTTATGAGTCTGTGGACCTTGCCTCATCGTGTGAACTGCCTCTCTCGTGTCCTCCCGATAGCCTCCTGATAACACCGAGATAAACATGACCCCCATCAAAAGTTAACAATTCCGTAACAGCGCTGTCACCTGGTCACAATCTACTGGGGCTACCCTTCAGGCCAGAGAAGGTAAGGGCGACCCCAACAGGAGAAAAAGGGCATGATGATGTGTGGTGCAACCAAGACCAGGATAAGACGAATGTATGAACTCAGTGCGGACCTATCCACAGCCCCAGTTCAGGCAGGAGCAAGCCGGAAGCGCGGATGGCTGTGGTGTGCGATAAGACTCTGCGTTTTCGCGGCCCTGTACTGTATGAATGCAGAGACGGCGCAGGCGGGATCGTTAGAAGACTT
>JANOMG010000164.1:0-23991 GCA_031420175.1 Nitrospira sp. | reverse complement strand
TCGCCGCTGCAGGTCATCCTGTGACGCGTCGTCTCTGGACCCCCGTCTGGTTATACGCGTTGCTGTGCATTGGCGCGGCCGTTCAATCTGTGACCAGCGGGTGGGCTGCCTCACAGGCTCAACCGGAGCCACTGGGCTCTTCACCTCCACTTCTCCGCATTGAAGCCGGTCGGCACACCAGCAGCATTCTGCGAATCAGCGCTGACGAACAGAACCGCTATTTGGCGAGTGTCTCCCTCGACAAGACGGTGCGCGTCTGGGGACTGCCGAAACTTGAGCTCCAACGCGTGCTCCGTCCACCGATCGGCAGTGGAATAAAGGGCACTCTGTATGCCATTGCCATGTCCCCCAATGGCCAGACCGTTGCCTGCGGAGGCGTTGAGGGAGAAGTTCTGGTATTTGACCGGGAAACAGGACGGTTGACCAATCGACTGCAGGGCTTTCCCAATGTCATCACACATCTGGCCTACTCACGGGACGGCCGGTGGCTCGTGATAGCGCTGGGAGGCCAACAGGGTATCCGGCTCTACGACACCCGGACCTATACTCAGGTAGATCAGGACCCCGCATATGGGGCGGCAAGCCATTATGCGGAATTCAGCCACGATGGACGATTGATCACGGTATCGGATGATGGGCATCTTCGTCTCTACGAGCTTGTTGCAACCACACCGTCACCGCTCACGCTCATCGGCAAACGAAAGATGGCCAGTGACCGCCCCCGTTCTGCCAGCTTCTCCCCGGACGGCAGCAAGCTGGCTGTAGGGTTTGTGGACCATCCACGAGTGGATCTGGTATCGGGGAAGGATCTCACCGCGCTGACGACCTTAACCACTTCCAAAGCGGACGACGATCAGTATTTCATATCCGTGGCGTGGTCCGGCGATGGAAACAACGTGTATGCGGCAGGGAGTTATCAAGAACGTGGCAAGACCGGACACGCACGCGGCACGACCCTCATCCGCCGATGGACGATCGGTGCGGACCGAACCTTCCAAGACTATCCCGTTTCAGAAGGTTCCATCGAGCAGCTGCTCTCCTTGAAAAACGGGGATGTGGTCTTCGCCACGCACGATCCTGCGTTGGGTACCATCGACTCCTCCGGCACTCGCACCCAGTTTCTCAGCCGACCCGTTCCGGATTTTCGCGGCATGGGCGAAGACTTCATGATCTCGGAGGATGCCGCGATCGTGAGGTTTGCCTATGACCGCGGCAAGTCGTTTGCCGTGTTTTCACTCCCCGCCCGGTCCTTCACACATGATCCTCCTCCAGACCTTGTGCTGCATGGTCCACTCCGGGGAGAGGGAAGCGGCACCCTGTTCGGTCTATTCGGAAGCGACAAGAAAGATCTCCGGATCACGGAATGGCGTGACTCGCCGTCTCCTCAACTACACGGTCGACCGCTGGCCCTCCAGCCCGGGGAACTCTCTCGCAGTCTCGCCATCGCACCGGACCAGGAAAGTTTTCTGCTCGGCACGGAATCCAAGTTACGGTTCTTCGCCCGTGACGGGACCCCGCGGTGGCGCATTTCCGTTCCCGGCATTGCCTGGAACGTAACCATTTCGAAGAACGGCCGCCTGGCTGTCGCGGCACTGGGAGACGGCACGATCCGATGGTACCGCCTCCAGGACGGTCAGGAACTGTTGGCCCTCTACCCCCACACGGATCGGAAGCGCTGGATCGTATGGACTCCCAAAGGCTACTTCGACGCTGGTGAAAACGCGGAGGCACTCATCGGATGGCACCTGAATCGAGGCAGCAACCACGAAGCCGAGTTCTACGATGCGTCGCACTTCTTTGAGCAGTTCTATCACCCCGAACTCGTGGCACGAGTCCTCCGCACGACAGAAGCGGATACGTCCGCGCTCCAATATTTCGGCCAACAGGAACGAGTCAACTTGGCCGTCGGATTTACCTCCCCGCCAACGGCCACCATCACGGCCCCTGCGCTGAATGCCCAGTTGAATCAAGAAGAGATCGACGTGACCGTGACCGCTGAGGATCAAGGAGGCGGGATCGGCGAGATACGCCTCTACCACAACGACAAACTCGTCGGAACCGACACTCGCGGGGTCACCGTGACGGCGGATGCCGCTTTACGGAAGCAGCACACCCTCCCGTTTCATATCCGCCTCATTCAGGGAGAGAACATCCTGAGAGCCGTGGCCATCAGCACAGCCAGGATCGAAGGGAAGTCGTTCGAACTGCGAATGACGTTCAAAGGGCCGAAGAAACAAGCCGTCCTGCATCTCATTGCGGTCGGAATCAACCAGTATCAGAACTCTGCGCTGAATCTCAATTTCGCCCAACCGGATGCCGCAGGCATTCTGAAGTTTTTCTCCTCTGCACCGTCCACGCTCTTTCGGACGGTGAACATCACCGAACTCTTCAACAACGGGGCGACCAAAGCAGAACTGCTCGCAACGCTCCAAGGTCTGAAAAATACGGCTCCGGAAGACGTCGTCATCGTGTATCTTGCCGGGCACGGTGAAAGCGTGGGACCAGACTGGTACTTTCTGCCGCATGAGGTCGTGTATCCCGAACGGCCTGAAGAGGTGAGACAGAAGGGAATATCGTCTCAAGAAATCAAAGACCTCGTAATCCAGATCGGAGCCAAGAAAGTTCTCTTACTGATGGACGCCTGCAAATCAGGCTTCGCCCTACAAGCCTTTTCAGCGCGGGGAGTGGATGAGCGCCAGGCGCTTGCACAGTTGGCACGAGCCAATGGCGTCCATATCGTAGCCGCATCCACAAAAGATCAATATGCCAGCGAAGTCCAAGAGCTCGGGCATGGCGTGTTCACCTATACGTTGCTCGAAGGTCTTCGAGGACAAGCCGACGGAAGCCCGAAAGACGGAATCGTCACGGTACGAGAACTCCTCGCATTTGTGGAAGCGCGCCTACCGGAACTGAGTTTGAAGTTTAGAACTGAACGGCAATATCCGGTCGCCGAGTCTCGCGGCATGGATTTCCCCCTCGCGGCAATCAAATAGACTGCGGCACGGCCTCTACCCCTGACGGTCACAAAACCCCGGTTATCTTCATCGTTGAGCGCGCCCAAATATCCGACCATTGCCTCGCCAGATATTCTTAAGAGTGCATGCGCTTCTTCCTCAATGTGAACCGAAAGTCTGAATCGGCGAATCGCCTCAACGACAAAGGGGATTGTCCATCGCTTGGACAATCCCCTTTGTTGTACTTACACGGCTGATGCTCGATGAACCTGAGATGCGGATGCTAAACACTGGAGATGTTCATCCCGTCGCCGCAATTATACGGCTCCGGGTCGAGCAAGCTGTGGTTGGTCGGGGCGACAGGATTCGAACCTGCGACATCCTGCTCCCAAAGCAGGCGCGCTACCGGGCTGCGCTACGCCCCGACTCAAGTATCTCGAACGTCATCTCTTGTAACAGATTTTTAGCCTGATTGAACGCTTTGGCTCGATGGCTGATCATGTTTTTTTGATCCGCGGACAACTGAGCCAAGGTCTTCCCTAATTCCGGAATGAGGAACACAGGATCATACCCGAATCCTAACGCCCCACTCGCCTCTTCTGCAATCACTCCATCCAACATTCCTTGCGCCACCCGTACTCCGTCTGAAGGAAGGGCGATCGCTGCGACCGTCAGAAACCGAGCGGTTCGTCGTTCACGAGGCACGCCCGTCAGCTCCCGCAGCAACTTCCGACAATTGTCCTCGTAGGTCGCGCCTTCGCCAGCATACCTGGCCGCATAGACACCGGGACGTCCGCCGAGCGCATCCACTTCGAGCCCCGTATCATCGGCAACCGCCGGCAACCCTGTGAACTCAGCGATCGCACGCGCTTTCTTGATCGCGTTGGCTTCGCAGGTGGCCCCATCTTCGACCACGTCCGGTGCATCAGGAAATTCATCGAGGCTGCGAATCGTGATGCCCAGATCACGTAAGAGCGCAACAAGTTCTATGACTTTATGCCGATTGCGCGTGGCGAGCACCAATTCACGAATCATCGTCTCTGCCCTACTCCAATTCCCCGATCAAATCCTTCTGCAGCGCAGTGAGGGTCTGAATTCCGCTCCATCCTACTGCCATGAACTCATCCATTTCCGATTTGGCAAAGGGGGTCCGTTCTGCTGTGCCCTGCACTTCGACATAGCGCCCCTGCCCCGTCATCACCACATTCATATCGACATCGGCCATGGAGTCTTCGGTATAGGCCAGATCGAGCAGGATTTCCCCGCCCACTTTCCCGACGCTGATTGCGGCCAGATAGTCCGTCAAAGGACGTTTCTTGATGAGCCCCTTTTTCTTCAGCGAGGAGAATGCATCGGCCAGGGCGATGAACGCTCCGGTAATGGAGGCCGTTCTGGTCCCACCATCTGCTTGGATCACGTCGCAATCGAGCCAGATCGAGCGCTCTCCCATCTGCCCCATATCGGTCACCGCACGGAGGGCTCTCCCGACAAGACGTTGAATTTCCAACGTTCTACCACTTTGCTTCCCTTTAACTGCTTCACGCGGGGATCGATCGTGGGTCGAACGAGGGAGCATCGAATACTCCGCCGTCACCCATCCTTGTCCTTTCCCCTTCAGGAACGGAGGCACTTTCTCCTCAATCGAAGCCGTACAAATGACTTTGGTGTCGCCCATTTCAATCAACACAGACCCTTCGGCATGTTTTATGAAATTCCGCGTCACCTTTACTGGACGAAGTTGGTCTTTTCGGCGCCCGTCGGCTCGCAATAATCCTGCGGCACTACTCATGGGTGACTCCTGTTCAAAATGTGGCGCATTATAGTAAAGGCCCTCTCAAAGCGCAATGAAACAGGCCTGACATTCCAACCAGCGACTGGAACCTATAGAAGTTTGAGCTTCTCTCTGTTTTTCGTTTTCCAGCAGGCGGGGTTCAGCCTACCAGGCTTTCAGCATGTTGAGCCATCCGCCATTCATCCAGAAGCTGCATCGTCCTCCCGTTCGTGGTGACTGCGATCATACGTTATCCATATCCATGGGAAGACGCAATTTCAGGGAAAAGCTCAGTCGCCTGCATTGAGATTCCGCGGATGCGAGTGAGAAGGAATTCATTCCGCCACGATTTCTTCGGCACGACCCGAAAACTTCTCCATACGTCACTTGAGGAAAGGGCTCGCACCTCACGTGGAGGCAATCAACTTTTCATGTTTCAGCTCAGCCTCAGCACGGTTACTTGGAAGTGGCCGGTTGGCCATTTAGGGGCCCATGCTCACGGCAGTGGCACATTACAAGCAGTTTCAGTTCCTCATAAAGAGCGATCCCGTCCTGAAAAAGCTGGTGTCGACAGTTCCATTCTGTCCCTCGGCACCACGCCTCACTTTTCATTGTCAATTAGGCCCATGTACTTGACTCAACCGAAGCCGGTTTTTCCACAACAGATTTTGGGCGAGATACGCGCCAATTACAGTCAGTCGGGTGGTTGAGTGAAGTGCATAGGCCTATTGTCAATTGATGACCGACTGGCCAGGTCCATTCATGCACACGAATGGTTTCCGGATCATTCCCCTTGGGGAAGTCGCCCGAGGTAGAACGTGGCGATGGCCACAGTCGCCGCAACATTCAAGGACTCCACGTCGCGGCTGAGCGGGATGGTGAATCGAGTGGTGGCCTGCATTCGAATCTGAACTGACAACCCTCGGCTTTCATTGCCGACCGCGAACACAAGCTTCCGTGGCACCTGCCGAATCTCATCAATCGGAACGGTCCCCTCCCCTGCCACTTCTGCAGTGAAGATCTGACAGCCCTGCCGGATCAACCCAGACACATCCTTGGTGAAAAAAATCGGCAGCGCGAGCAGAACCCCGCTCGTGGCACGAACCACCTTGGGATGATAGACATCGGCGGAGTCCGGCGTGAGCCACAAGGCACTCACGCTCAGTCCAGCCGCCGTTCGAATAATAGCCCCAACATTGGCGGGATCTTGTACCTGTTCCCCGAAAATTCCCAAGACAGTCGGCTGACTCAGAACCGTTCCTTCATCCCAAGTCGGTTGCTGCACCACAGCGAGAATGCCTTGTGGCTCATCCACATCAGATAATTTCGCGAATTGAAAATCAGGACAGGAATACCGCTGTATCGAGGAAGCCAGTCGAATCAATGGGTCATCCTGCCCATCTTTGGGCAGGTACCCATGCGATGTCACGATCGTGAGGACCTGGTCGGGATACCGAGTCAGAAGGTCTCGAACTGCGTGGGCGCCTTCGACCACGAAGGCGCCTTCCTGTGCTCGCACGCGTCTATCGAGGAGGAGTTCGCGGATGTGCGCCCCTTGCGAGCGCGTCAGGAGGGGAAGTGAATCAGCCACGATTGTACGTCACGCTGGACAAAACAGGTTCAGCGACGTTTCCGCCCGGATGCGGCTTCGGCAGCCCGAATCCGTTGAGCCCGCACCTTCGCTCGCTTGAGTGCGGTCAGCTTCCCGCTGGTTCGATCCTGCTCGTGCTGGAGCTTGTCGAACTGAGACTGGAGATGGAGTTTCTCTCGCGTGTGAAGCGTGGCGCATTCTTCTTGAGAAAGATGGATCCAATCCCCACAGGTCTTGGCCCGCTTAATCCGTTGTTCCAACGACTCGCGCAACTGCTTGGAGCGCATGCTTAAGAGCGATTTCAACGCCTCCTTGCGCCGCTGCACTTCTTCTTCCTCTGCGATAATTCCGCGAATATCAGTTCCTAACATCACATGCCTCCTACACTGGATCGAGAATGAACTACGCATGGATTATACCTGATTTCGTCACTCATTTTCCACTGACGAGAATTAAACATACGCCATTGTTTTCACGACTGTATTGCCCCATATCCTGTCAGAACGAGGTTGCGGAGAGCGCCCCAGTTCAGTATCATGCGCCATGGCGCTCGGACAACAGATTCAAGCCTGGCGCGTCTCGCGAGGCTACTCGGTCGACCATATGGCAACCGAGTCGCATCTTGTGCCTCGTGCGCTAGAGGCGATTGAAGCGGAAGAGGTTGATCCGTCTGCCTCGATACTCGAAGCGCTGGCCGCAGCGCTGAAAATCCCTCCAGCCTGGCTCTTTAGCCATCCAACCTCGTTTCGTACCTTGTTTGAAGACCCGGATGAAAAAGAGAGTTCCGCCCCTGCAGGCCCGGATCCTGTCACAGAACGAATTCTCGCCGGATCACGGATGGATCGTTCGCTGTACGTCCTGCTGACGGCGATCATGCAAAGCGGCGAACCGAAGTTGCTCCGTGCCGCGGAGGTGAATTTACGAAGCCTCGTCAAGCAAGCCAAACAGGCGACAGTCCCCTGGCAGAACCGCCCATCGGGCCACTTCGAACCACCGAGCGATTAGCAGGACGCTGAAAAAGTCTGCCAGCAGCGTTCTCGCATCGTTCAGACCCTCAACGTACCACGAGGGTACGCCTCGGGCCTTCACTCGCTGCGGCCTTGCTGGACAGCCTTTTTGAGCTCCCTGCATACGAGCGACGATCTCACCCTGCAGATCTCACACTTACAATACTTGAAGGATGAAACATTTCAGGTAGCGCGTTTCCGGCATGGTAGCAAAAATGGGATGGTCGCCAGCCTGACCACGTTGTTCCAGCAAGCGGACCTGCCGCTTCGCATCTCGTGCAGCCAGACGAATGCCCGTCCACAATTCCTGTTCAGTGACATGGTGGGAACAGGAACTCGTGACCAGAAATCCTTCCGGCTTTGTGAGCCGCATCCCAAGCAGATTGACATCTTTGTATCCTGCCAAGGCACGAGACACGGCCTGTTTACTGCGAGCAAAGGCCGGAGGATCGAGCAACACCAGATCGTAGCGGCGCCCAGCCCGCTCGAGCTTTCGCATCTCTTCAAACGCATCCGCCGATCGATAGACACAACGGTCGTCCACTTTATTCAAAACCGCATGATTGCGCGCGAGCGCCAAGGCCTCCTCGCTGACATCCAATCCTTCGACCGACTTCGCTCCTGCGAGTGCCGCATGAATGCCGAAGGCTCCGGTATGCGCAAATACCTCCAGCACCTCCGCACCTGCCGCGAATCTCGCTGCCACCAGTCGATTCTCCCGTTGATCGCAAAACCAACCGGTTTTCTGCCCTCGTTCGATGTCGACGAAAAATCGAGCCGGCCCCTCGTGGATATCGACTATCGTCGCGCCACCCCCTCGAAGGAAACCTCGCTCCACCGGCAGTCCTTCCAACGTGCGGCTCTTGGCATCGTTGCGCAGATACACCCGCGAAGCTCCGGATTCCTGACAGAGGAGATCGGCTAGCAGGTCTTTCCGACGGTCCATACCGGAAGACAGGGTCTGCATAACTAAGACATCGTCATAGCGGTCGACGATCAAGCCCGGCAACCGATCCGCCTCTCCATAGATGAGGCGATACGCATTAGTGCCAGTGACGATCTTCTGACGCAGCCTGACCGCCTGCGCGAGTCGCCCCTTCCAAAACTGTTCGGTAATGGGTTCGTCGTCGAAAGTCAGTATCCGCACGCGAATTTTGGACTCAGGATTGTAGAGGCCTCTGGCGTAGAACCGTCCATTCGGCGCCATGACATCCACCACATCGCCTGAGACCAACTCGCCGCTGACCGCCTCGACATAGCCGGCATAGATCCAGAGATGCCCCGGTTCCTCGACCGCACGTGTGCGAGAGAGCCGAACCTGCCCGCAGGGACTGTCATCATGAAGTGTCATAGCGTACTTATCCAATGGCGCGAGCCGAACGTCAAGCCCTTCTACACGCATCTGCTCGCTTGACGGCTGCCCCGCGCTGTGGTTTGCTGCGCCTGCGCGTCAGATACAGCATGTTTCCCCTCTATGAACCAGGAAGCCCAACGATGACACGAATGCCGACCATCGGTTCCGCCGTAATTGATCGGCTCCATCAGCTGGGTGTCCGTCATATCTTTGGAATCCCCGGCGACTACGTCCTTAGCCTCTACCAATTGATCGAAGCCTCACCCATCCGCCATGTCGGCACGACGCGCGAGGATTGCGCGGGGTTTGCCGCCGACGCCTATGCCCGCATCAATGGCATCGGGGCAGTCTGCGTCACCTATTGTGTCGGGGGATTGAACTGCGTCAACGCCATCGCCTGCGCCTATGCAGAACGGTCGACGGTCGTGCTGCTCACCGGCTCACCAGGACTCTCGGAACGAGTTCGCACACCCTACATGCACCACATGGTGCGGGATTTCTCCACGCAACGCGAGGTCTTCGAGAAAATCACGGTGGCTGCCGTCTCACTGGACGATCCCTCAACGGCCGAACGAGAAATGGATCGAGCCTTTGCAGCCCTGCTGCGCTATCGCCGCCCGATCTACATCGAGATCCCTCGGGACCTCGTCCATACGCCTCTCGCACATCCCTTACGACCCCTCTGTCTCGACGATGAGCCGAGCGATGCCGCCGCGCTGGACGAGGCCCTCGCCGAAGTCCGCGCCATGTTGGCCTCAGCCAGTCGCCCTGCAATCTTGGCTGGCGCGGAAATCGGACGATTCGGACTGCAAGACGAACTGACACGTCTGGTCGAACAACTCAATGTCCCCATCGCCTCAACCCTGTTGGGCAAATCCGTCATCCGTGAAGACCACCCACTCTACATCGGCGTGTATGGCGGCCTCATCGCGCGCGACGAGGTCCAGCAGTACATCAATGAATCAGACTGTCTCCTGATCCTGGGGTCGATCTTATCCGATGTCGAGGATCTCAATGCTGATTCGCCCTTGCTGACAGAAGGCCGCACGATTCATGCGACAGCCGATCGAGTGGCCATCAAGCACCATCGCTACGATGCGATCCGGTTTCAAGACTTCGTGCGGGCACTGGCGACCAACCCCCTCCCTTCCTTTCCTTCCCGTCCGCTCCCGGCACCGCTGCCTGTGGCGCAAGGCACGATTGCCCCGGATGCCCCTGTGACCTTAAATGGACTCTTCCGCCACCTCGATAGTCTGCTGAATGAAAAGACCCTCGTCATCGCCGACGTCGGAGAATCCCTCTTTGCCGCGGCCGATCTCCATGTCCACCGACGATTCGAGTTTCTCTCTCCAGCCTATTACACCTCGATGGGGTTTGCCGTCCCGGCAGCCGTAGGCGCCTGGTTTGCCGATCCTACGCTTCGACCGATCGTGCTGGTCGGCGACGGCGCATTTCAAATGACGGGAACGGAACTCTCGACCGCCGTACGCTATGGTCAGACGCCGATCGTCATCGTGCTGAATAATCGAGGCTACTCCACTGAACGGGAGATTCTCGAAGGCCCTTTTAACGACGTCCACGAGTGGCGCTATGAACGGATCTGCGACATGATCGGAGGCGGAGTCGGTACGCGGATCGCCACCCAAGGGGAGTTCGAACGAGGACTCACCGCCGCCTTGGCCGATTCCCGCCACCTGCATGTCCTGAATGTGCTGCTCGACCCAGCCGATCGCTCAGCCGGCATGGTACGACTTGCCCATCGCCTCGCCAAACGACTCTCCACCGATCGCCCGTAGCGGAGCTGAAGAAGGGCCTCCTCTTCGTACGTCGTTCGTGAAGCGTCGTTCGTCTCTCGTTGCAGAACCGTCCGCGGCATGATCATGCAAGTGAAGGGTTTTCCCACCATCCTCTTCACCTCCCCCTTGGTTCGTTCCCCGATCATCCAGCGCTTAGGTCATTCCCTAGTGGCATGTCACCTGCACAGTAGTCATAATGTATTGATGCGACGCCCCAGAGTGAATACGGCGCACGTCGTCGACGATCACTCCTGATACCTCTGCCTCTTATTGCCAAGCCCGGCAGGCGACTCGCTCATCGGAGGACCGAATGTCAGACTTCTACCAAAACGGTGTGGTCACGGTGCTGCACCGCCTCGGACAGCCGAACGTCGACCAACTGGAGCGAGAGTTGGCGCGGTATGGGCGCGTCAATCCTATCGCCCTGGTCCTCCCTTCCCTCTATGCAGAATTGGGGCGCCCCGCATTGAAGGCCATCGTGGAGACCCTCAAAACTGTGTCATACCTCAACGAAATCGTCATCTCGTTGGATCGCGCCTCGGCCTTGGAATTCCGCCTAGCCAAGCAATTCTTTTCCGAACTCCCTCAGCGGGTGCGTCTCATCTGGAATGACGGCGAGCGCATCCAGGCCATCCTCAAGCTCTTGGTCGACCACAACCTCGATATCGGCCTACAGGGCAAGGGCCGAGGCTGTTGGACGGCCTTCGGCTACGTGTTGGCTAGAAATCAGAGCCAGGTCATCGCGCTCCACGACTGCGATATCACCAGCTACAATCGGGAGTATCTGGCACGCTTGTGTTATCCCATCGCCAACCCGAATCTCGGTTATGAGTTCTGCAAAGGCTATTACAGCCGCGTGACTGACCGTCTCCATGGCCGGGTGACGCGTCTCTTCATCACCCCCATGATCCGAAGCCTCCAACAACTCGTGGGACCTCACGCGCTCCTGACGTTTCTCGACAGCTTTCGCTACCCACTGGCAGGCGAATTCGCCATGGTGCGGGACCTGGCCTGGACCAACAGAATTCCAGGCGACTGGGGTCTCGAAATCGGTGTCCTCGCAGAGGTGTATCGGAACTGTGCCTTGCGGCGCATTTGCCAAGCCGATATTGCGGATGCCTATGACCACAAACATCAAGAACTCTCAGATCACAATCCCGATGCCGGCCTCCTCAAGATGTGCGTCGATATCACGAAGTCGCTCTTCAGGAATTTGGCGAGCGAAGGCGTCGTCTTATCTGACGGGGTCCTCAAAACCTTGCGGGCGACGTATTTGCAAGCCGCTCAGGAAGCGATCAGCCGCTACGAAAACGACGCGGCCATCAACAGCCTCACGTTTGACCGACACCAAGAACGGACGGCCGTCGAAGTCTTCTTGAAAGGCATGAAACTGGCCACCGACGGGTTTCTCGACGATCCACTCGGCGTTCCCATGATTTCCAACTGGAGTCGCGTGACCCATGCCGTACCCGATATTTTCGATCGCCTGGTTGACGCCGTCGAAACGGATCACGCCTGGGACCCCACGTCTGAACCGGCAACCACTCCGTCATGAGCACCGGTCGCACACCACTCACTGCGCCAACTGAAGCACGGCTTCAGGATATCGATTCGACGGAGATTCTCGTCGGGATTCCAAGCTACAACAACGCGGACACGGTCGGGCATGTCGTGCGGGCCGTGAGCGTTGGTCTCGCCAAACACTTCCCTGGTCGTCGGGCCGTCCTGGTCAACTCCGACGGCGGCTCTTCGGATGGGACACCGGCCATCGTCGCCCGCACCGCCGTCGACTTCCAACACCTCTTCATCGGCGACCAGCAAAGCGTCCTGCATCGGATCGTCACGCCCTACCATGGCATTCCCGGAAAAGGCAGTGCCTTCCGGACGATCTTCGAGATTGCGCGACGACTGAAGGCCAGGGCCTGTGCAGTCGTCGATGCGGACCTGCGCAGCATTTCACCGGAATGGATCGAGCTGTTGCTCCGCCCGATCCTGGAAGAGGGGTACGACTACGTCGCCCCTTACTATCTACGTCACAAATACGACGGGACGATCACGAACAGTCTCGCCTATCCGCTCACCAGGGCCCTGTACGGGCAACGGATCCGCCAGCCCATCGGCGGGGAGTTTGGATTTTCCGGTGCACTCGCGGCCCACTATCTTGACCAACATGTCTGGGAATCGGAAGTCGCGCGGTTCGGCATTGATATCTGGATGACGACGGAAGCCATCGCCAGCGGCGCACGGGTCTGCCAAAGCTTTCTCGGCGCAAAAATCCATAATCCGAAGGATCCTGCGGCCGACCTGTCGGCCATGTTGATGCAAGTGATGGGGGCGCTCTTTGCCGCAATGGAACAGCATGAAGGACTCTGGTCCAGGCAGGGGGGATCGCAGCCAGTTCCACTTTTTGGATTTCGCTACGAGGTCGGGGTCGAACCGGTCCATGTCAACGTGGAGCGGATGGTATCGCACTATCGACAGGGCCTCACCGATCTTGAACCCATCTGGCGGCAAATCCTGGCCGACGACACGCTCACGCAGTTGCGCAACCTCCAGGGTGCCTCCAGCACCGACTGCCGTATTCCCGATGAGTTATGGGTCCAGGTCGTCTACGATGCGGCCACCGCCTATCACAAGCAAGTCATGCCGCGCGAGCATCTCCTGAAAGCCCTCACCCCCCTCTACTTAGGTCGGACCGCTTCGTTCGTCCACGCCACCCAAGGCCTGACCTCCGCGGAGGCAGAACAGAAGATTGAAGCCCTGTGCCTCACGTACGAACGCATGAAACCCTATCTACTTGAGCGTTGGCAACCGCTGGCGCTGCCACCCGCAGCGCCGGCTCTGTTGCACCAACCAACCACCGACCCAGGAGGTGATCATGAATAACTTCATCGACCAGGCGCTTCTAGGGCCGTTGGAACTGCTCGGACGCCAGGTACTGACCGTGCTCCCCAATGTGCTCGCCATGGGCATTATCCTGCTCGGTGGCCTCTTCACCGCGTGGGCGATCGGTTCCTTCGCTGAACGGCTGTTTCGCGTGATCGGATTCGACCATCTCTGTGATCGGCTGGGGATGAATGCGGCGCTCCTGCGGGGAGGCGTCAAAACCGATCCCTCTCGCCTCGTCGGTCGCAGCGTTTATTGGATGGTGATGGTGCTGGCCTCGATCGCGGCCTTAGGAGCCCTGAACCTGACTCCGATCAACCAGTTCGCCCAGTCATTGCTGGCCTATGTACCTCATCTGGTGACGGCAGCGGTGATTCTCCTGGCCGGGTACTTTCTCTCGAACTTTGCATCCCAGGCCGTCCTGATTGCCGCCGTCAACGCCGGACTGCCTCCCGCCCGACTCATCGCAACCTGTTCCCGCTGGGGACTCCAAGTCCTCGCAGGCGCCATGGCACTCGAGCAACTCGGCATTGCCCAACACATCGTCGTCGTGGGGTTTGGCATTACCTGGGGAGGAATTGTACTGGCCGGAGCCATTGCATTCGGACTAGGCGCGGCTGATCTCGCGAAAGAGTTCTTGGAACAACGGCTGGTGGCCCGATCCAAATCCAGCACGGACGATGATCTCCATCACTTATAACGGCGCAAGACCATGTCCAGTTTGATCGTCTTTACAGACTTGGATGGTTCGCTCCTGGACGGCACGACCTATTCCTACGAGGCGGCCACACCAGCCCTCACGGCGCTCCGCGAGCAAGGCATTCCGCTCGTGCTGGTGTCGAGTAAAACACGCGCAGAAATGGAACCACTTCGGCAACGCCTCGACCTTCATGACCCTTTCATTGTCGAAAACGGCGGCGCGGTGTTTGTCCCTGATGGCCTCTTCGACTTCCCCTTGGAACGCATGCGAACCAGGTCGCCCTACCAGGTCATCGAATTAGGCCTTCCCTATCACATGCTACGAGACGTGCTGAAACAAATCGAACATGCGGTGGAAACGCCGTTACAAGGATTTGGCGACCTCTCGGTCGAAGCCATCATGCAGGCAACCGGACTCCCACATGCCGACGCCATCCTGGCCAAGCACCGGGAATACGACGAGCCCTTTCTTCTACAAGGCCCTCAGGCGCTCATCGAAGAAGTCTGCCGGCACATCGTCACCCGGGGCCTTCGATGGACAAAAGGGGGACGGCTCTTTCATCTGATGGGGGAAAACGATAAGGGGGAAGCCGCTTCCGTACTCCTGCGCTGCTACCATCGCCAACAGCACATGAGTGGACAGACCGAGCGGATCGAAACGGTCGGGATCGGGGACAGCATCAACGACGCCCCGCTGCTCGCCATGGTGGATTATCCGATTCTGGTTCAGAAACCAGACGGATCCTATGACCCTGACATCCATCTGCCGAGAATGATTCGCGCGCCCGGCATCGGACCGGTGGGATGGAATGAAGCGGTCCTAAATCTCTTGGCACAGGTATCATCAGACAACGACTGAGCCAGACCACCGAGGAAAGGACTCATCAACCGGGTTTCTTCGTCGCAAACACCGTTGCGTCGCAAGCCAGATACTTGATCTGCTTCATGGGAATGATGATCACTTCCTTCGCTGAGTCGACCTCCAGCACTTCCATGTCGTCACTGATGGTATGGCGGATCGCATCCTTGACCAGCAATTCCTGGTTGTCGACAAACACAATTTTCACCCAATATTGCACAGTGCCGCTCCTTCGTTACGAGGTCACACCAATTCTGTCGAACGTATCGCTACCAGCTCCACCGAGGAGATCAATGTCCTTCGAACAGCCCCCCGCTCCAACACAGATAACCCTGCGATTGTCGTGAGCCATACATGAGAGTGCGATCCGCGCGGCGCGACCTGCGCTGAGCAACGCGATTCGCTGGGGCGATTATACTGATCGCCTTGCCGACGTGGCAACTTGCATGAACCGACACACGTTGCGTAGAGTGCGGAAACGATCATGCACTCTCCTGACTCATCACAGGGGCACAGACCCATGGCACAACCACCCGCAACCCGCGCCGCTACATTAATATGTGTGCTCTGCCTCTGTTGTGGGGGCACGTTGGTCGTCGCCAATGGTGTCGCCGCTCAAGTCAGTGGCAACGAAGCAGAGATGGATCGGTTACAGGAAAAAGCGGAAGATGCGATCGGGAATGACGACCCGGAAGGCGCTGCCATGAACATGGGACGTGCGGCGCTCATGGCCAAACTTCTCGCAAAGACTCACCAGGCTGATGCTTCAGCGGTTCGTCTGTTCCAAGGAGCCGAAACCCTGTTCCGTTCACAAGAACATAGCTATCGAGCCATGGCCCTCTTTCGCCGGGCGGGAGGCCAACTGCCGGCCTCTTCCGGGGTCTGCGGAAGCCTCTCGCTCGCCCAACACAGCCTCCAGCAGGCACTCGCAACGTTCACTGACGAGAACAATGCGCCAGGCTCCCTCGCCGCGAAGGCTATCCAACTCCGGGAGGCAGCCACTGGTTGGGTAACTGTCATCGACTCGATGATCACCGACTATCAGTGCCGATAACTCCCCATGATCTCGTCAGTCCTCTTCCGGATTAATGATATGCAGGCCCGCAGAACGACAGGCCATCAGCAATTGCAGATCGGCACTGACGACGGTCAGCCGCAAGGGCTTGAGTTCCAACGCCAGCGCCAAGTGCAAGACCTGTGGTGAGCGAAGGGCAGGATACTCCAATGCCAGTTCTTTGGTCGCCAAATACGTCTGCATTGTCGGGGCAATGAACTGAAAGAGACCCTCCTGCGATTCTTTCTCGAACTTATGAATCACCGAGTAACAATCGTCACGGGTAATGTCTCCGTGGTGGGCTCGATTCGAGAATGCCGTATAAAAATCCGTCACGGACCATGTCGGGACAATCGCCACCATCCCCCGCTTCACCATGAGTTTGCTGATGATGCGTGTGCCGCGCTCCATGCTATACCGTTTCACCAGAGCCGTTGAATCGAAATAGTAGTACGGCATGCGATCAGACCCTTCCCTTCAGAATGATGGCGGCCAATGGGCCCGGCATTTTCGAGAGCCGATCCTGGATTTCATCCAGCGGCAACTCGTCATACCCCTCCTTGCGGAACTTATCGGCCAGGTTGCCCTGATTGAACGACGCGGTGTCGTGTTTGAGCCGCTCACCCAGCCGGCGTTTCGCCAAGCGACTAGGCACCCGCTGATGTGTGACCGTCAACCCGCGTCCACGGCTGCGCGGAGCACGCGTTGATGTCTGTCCTGCTTCCGACTTCGATTTGGCCATACCCTGCCTCTCTCTCTGAATTAGTGAGATGCTGACGCCGGCGCAGATCCCAACCCGTCCCGCGGACATCCCGCAGGGTGGTTCGCCTGTGTCGGCAGTTCCGACTCTCCATACACATGTGCCGCAATGGCCTTTGCCACGTCCGAAGAAAACTCCTGCTGCATGACACGCACAACTTTGGCTGTCGCCTCGCGCTCCGACAGATGGCCTTCCTTTCCACCCGTTGACAAGGCGCCGACTACCCGCTGGCTGGTTAAATCCACGACTTCGAAATCGCTGCACCAACGCACGAACTTGAACTGCGGATCACGCACGTCGATCGGCCACACCCGCACGATGCCCCGCACGAGCAACTCCGGGGATGGTCCACTGGAATCGCCGCCGATCGAACGATCCCCTCTCCACGACCGACTCGTGACTTGCAACCCTTCCTTCAGCAGTCCCTCCGTCAAGGCACGTTGCACCGGTTCAACCTGGTCTCCGGTCACCGCCACCGCCAGCACTAGATTTGTCGCCAGGAATTGCTCGAGCTCGTGGGTGAGTTCGCTCACGCGGTAGGCCGCGGCAGTCCCCTGCCCGCTCGGTCGAATCACGCGAAGGTCGGCATTATAGGTTTCCCGCAGCACCAGATTTCTCGCAGCCCGTCTCAGTGCTCTGACTTTGGCCAATTTAGCGGAGGGGCGATGAGCCTCTTCCATATCGTCTCCAATCGACCGGTCCAGCTCAGTCATCCGTTCCATAAACGATGTCTCTGCCTGAGACCGATGCATCCCCGCCAAAGCATAATGGAGTCCTCTGTGCATATCGACCCACCGATCGACGATCCGGACATTCTCCAATACTTTGTCGGTCGACACGCGCGTCAGATTATCGAGCGTCAACCGTCGTTCCTCGCTGCTGTGTCCGCGCTGCTCGATCAGCAGATACGACTCCCAATCTTTCGCTTGCGCACTGACCTCGGCTTTAAAAATACGGGCCACCGCGGCATAGGCGCGATCTTCAGCTGTCGCACGACTTTCCGCCTGTCCCACGCCAACCAGATATTGGCCTGACGGATAAGCAGTACTCACTCCGTCGATCCAGTCTGGCTTCGCCTGCCCTCCAAACCATGCACAGCCGGAGACTGCGACCAACGCCATCAGCATGAGCCACATTCGGCTCACGAACAACGATCCGGCTCTCATGGCATCACCCGTTGAATGAGCACAGCAGTCTCGCCTGAACCGAGGGACAGGGTCCGCATGGCCTCAGGATTCAGCGGGTTATGAGGCCCGCCAATGAACCGATCCGGTACTTGATAGCGACCCGGTGGAACCCAGACCCGCGCGAGATGGATTTCATCGGGCAACGTCTGCCAGCTCCGCTTGTCGGCTTCTTCCGATGCCACAGCCAGTCCTTTCGTCAGCAACCCGACGAGAAGACCGACCCACGGCGCCGCATCTTTCCCCACTGCGTACTGAGCCCCTCTCGTCGTTCCCTCGGCCAGCGCGAACTTCGTGGCGGCACGGGCAAGGGCCTTGACGGTGATTCCAGCTATTCGTTCCGATAGCGCTTTATCTGCCAAAGCCGTCACGTTCTGCACCAACTCCGTATTCAACGTCACCCGTGATCCGTTATCCGGGACAAGACTCACCGTATCGAGAGGCACTTGGGTCTTCTGCCGGATGAGCTGCGGCAAGGCCACGCGAACGACGCGGCCATTGAGCCCGTACAAAACCGTGTCCACCGGCCGATTGGAATGTCTGTTTGCCTGCGAAAACCCGCGATTGAGGAGCACCAACTGGAGTGCATCGAGGCTGATCGGCAAGTCAAGAAACTGATCCTCCTTGCGTGGTGCGCGGCCATTATAGCTGATCACAACAACTTGAGCGAGTTGTTGCAACGCCTGACTCGATTCCCACCTGGTCTCGGGAAAAGCTTGTTGGTACTCGGCCAACTCTTGCGTGAAGTGCAGGGCCTCGGCTGTTCTCAATAAGTCTGCCCGCAGCTGAGAAGGAACGGCCGCGTGTGACCATGTGCGAGTCGCTTCAAAAGTCTCATACGCCTTCCGATACGCAATAAACGCATTGTTCACATCGCCGGTGCTCTCATAGAGGATGCCGCTCAGATAGCGAGCAAATCCGTCATCTCGATAGGCATTCTTCTCCTGAGTTTGATCCGACAGGACATTGAGCCGGTGGTCGATACGGCGGGCTTCGACCAGGGCGTCCTGCCACTGACCCAACATCGCGTAATTGAGGGACTTCAACACATTGATCAACACTTGTTCGTAGGGGTCACCCTCATAGGGTAACGCCGTATCACTCGTCAAGAACGCGAGAGTTTCCGTTCGAATCTTTCGCGTATAGAGGCGATCCAGTTCCTCCTCGGCCTGCTCCAATACGGCGTTGCTCTGCGGATAGTCGCCGGCGAGCTGGAGGGTCATCCCTCGGTCCATGCCGTAGAGCACGCGGCTTTTCGATCCATAATCTTTCTCCGCCGCAGCGACGATGGCATCGGCGCCCTTGGGGTCATGGGCGCGAAGACTTGCTTCGATGAGGAGATACCGATTGACCGAGGGGCCGCAGCCGGCCAGCAGCACGAACGCCACCAAGGCAGCGAAAGACTGGATGGAAATAAAAAAGCCCCACCGTGCCTGAGCAGGGGCGGTGGGGCGTGAGGCAAGAGAGCTCAACGGAGGTCGTGGCGCCTAAAAAATGGAACGTTTCTTTTCGACGACTTTCTTGATCTTCTTCTGACCGAACCAGACCTTGGCGTTGCTCTCCAAATCCACCATCTGCAGATCGACCTGATAGAACACCGCCTTCGTCCCGTCGGCCTCATCGAGGATCGTCGCAATGGTGCCCTTCATCATGTAGTCGGCACCGATCTCTTTCCCCGGCGCTTTCTGCGTATCCTCTCGCGCATACATCGCCTGCTCTTTACGCTCGGTGCGCAGCTCATCGCGGTCTCCCTTTCCTGCCACAAACGTCACTTTTTGTGAAATCGTCAGCTCACGTTCGAGATCGGTCACAAAGGTGTTCACGTTGATATGTTCGTGGCTGCTGTTCTGAATGGTCCCGACGACCACGACCGGCTGACGGTGCTTCGAATTAGCAAAATTGTTGAGCCACGGGTACTCCAGCGCCTCCTTGACCATGGATTCCGCGACGATCCTGGAATCGGTATCGTTCCAGCGGCCGCTTAGATCCGTGACGACCCCGGAGTCGACCCTGGTGATTTTGGTCTCTTGCGCACAGCCGGCCAGCATCAGCACCACCAGCGCCACGAACCCGATTCGTCCACGATCCATCACGCTCACGCGATACCTCCTCGCACATACCGCCATTGGCAGTCGATCAGTCAGAACCCTTACCGCGGCGCCCGTTTATCTTCTTCTTTCTCAAGCCGATCAAAGAGTTTATCGGCATTCTTCCTGACGTAATCACGAACCTGCGCGTTCAGTTCCTTCGCCTTTTCAAGATTATCCTTCATCTCCTCGAGATTGAGCTTGGTCAGCACGTAGTAGGTATTCGTTTTCTCGTCCTTGTACCGCTCGATGGGACGCACGCCACTAAGGGTCGTGGTCGTCACCGTCTTAATGGCCCGCTCGACATTCTGCTCTTCCGTGTTCTTGGTAAAATCTCCGGCCGTCGTGGAAGCCGCATAATCGCGCATCAAGTAGCCGGTATAGGTTTCAAAGGTCTTGGCAATTTCAGCTCTGGCACGATTTTCAGCGGTGTCCCAGGCCAGCGGCTCGTTCCGAACACCGGCCACGGATCCGACGCCATAAAAGGCTTTACTATCTTTCTCGTTAAAGGCCCCAGACCCTTGTTTCACCCACTTCGGAGGACCGCCGCAGGCAGCAAGTCCGATCATCAGGGCGATAGCCACTCCTCCCCCGACTAACCTCGACCTGAACCCCAGTACCCTATTCATGCGTATGCCTCCTTGGTGATGATCAGGACGGTGAAACGGCGGCGTATCAGCGGCTGATGCGGGCCACAAACGTTCGAGAATTCAACGAAATCATGCTAACATGCACCCCTACTTCCGTCAACGCAACAGACGGCCGATGGTTGACCGTCTCACTGTTCTCTTATAAGGAGGATCCCCGTGGCAGACGTTCAGATTGATGACGGTATCATTAAGATTCTGAGCCTGGAAGTGCAAGATCCCAAAGCAGCCGCGGTCCTCGCCGAATACCCTCAAGTCCGCTGGGCAGAGATTACGCGAAAGGCAGTAAAAATAGGGCTAGGGTCTCTCAAGGGCGGCGAACGAGCCTAACAACAGGTTGCTGAAAAAGTCCGCCAGCTTCGTTCTCCCCTCGAAAGCATCCTCAACGTAGCCCGAGGCTACGCCTCCGGTGCTTTCATCGGCTGCGGCCTTGCTGGACGTCTTTTTGAGCAGCCTGCGAGAGTCTTCTCCCTTTCTGCCACAGATGCGGGCAGTCAAAGATCTCGCGTAAAGAATAGTTTTTTCTGTAGTGTCCTGCTTAAGGTTTTGAGGGAGCGGCAGGCGGTGGCGGTGAAATGGCAGCTCGTGCACGGGCGTGACTCCCTCCGAGTTCGAGATAGCGCGTAAACGCCTCAACCGACTTCGGCTGGTCCTTCATCTCGTCGGCATAGAGGATCCCCAGCGAGAAATAGACATCCACATAGTTGGGATTGACCACCAGTGACTCCCGCATGGCACGCTCCGCCTCGACATACTGCCCGCGTTTTTCGTAAATCAATCCGAGCGTATACTGAGAATCCTGGTTTTTCGGCGCATACTGCACCGCCAGCTTCGCCGTCGACAAGGCTTCGTCAAGGTTCGGCAGGACTTCTAACAACACATAGCTCTTGAGCACATAGGCGTCGCCGAACGCGGGGTCGTACTCCAAGGCTTTATTCAGCCGCTCCAACGCCTCCTCTGACGACTTCCCCGTTTGGAGAAGCCCGAAGGCCTGTTCATACTGCATCTTTGCAGCCTGTCGTTGTTCGGCCGGAGACTGGGGCTCTTCCCCCATGATAAAGGCGGCCTTTCGGCCCTCGATCAGGACCGTATCCCCGTCCCCTTCAAGCTGCGCAAAGAGGGGATGCTGGACGCCCTTCGACCGTTCAAGGACTTGCTGTTTCACATAGTCTCCGACCTCCGAGGCCATGAGCCAGCCGTTCTTATTACGATCCGCCATGCCACTCAGCCCATTCACCAGCGCTTGCACGAAAAGACTCTTCCCATTCTCCTGACTCAGAGACTCCCCCTTGTCGCCTGCCGTCAACACTTGCACGGCTCGCCGCTCCGTATCGTCTTCCGGGGCCAATCGCCCTTCGAGGGACAGGGGCTGAGCCGTGCTCACCTCCCACCCGCGAACCGCGGCATTCAAGAGGAAAAGGGTATGCTTGGACGCGCTACGCCGGCTGAATTCTTTCAACTGCTCAAACGTCACCGATTTGGACACATTCCCGATCTGCGCATCCCAGGGAACGAGATACCCCAGCTCCTTACCGAAAAGATCCTGCGTGACACCTGCATGTCCGACGAAATAGAGCACGAGCCGATCATGTCGACCAACCTTGCGAGGCAAGAAATCCGAGAGCGTCTGCTGCAGACGGCGAAAACTCACATCCTTGTCGTAGAGTTCAACGACCTCGTCGAAGCCCAGTTGGCGGAAGGATTGGGCCACCGCTTTGGCATCCTCAATCGCGCCGGGAATTTTCGGAGCCAGGAGATAGTTCTCCACTCCAATGACAATGGCCCACGACTTGTAATAGAGCCCTTCCGGCTTCCCCAGTTGGGCAGACGCCGATGGCGGGCAGAGCATGGCCACCAACGAGTATGCGAGAAGCGCGAGAAGGAAGGTCCGCAGGTGTCGGGGAAAGATCGGCAACATCAATTGGATCGGCCTCGGTGTGGGGCGAGTAACAAATTCAGCCTACTCTCGCCTCTGCGCGACTGTCAAGAAACGGCAGACCGAGGTCTAGCAGGATGCTGAAAAAGTCTGCCAGCGGCGTTCTCGCCGCGCTCAGAGGTTCAACGTACCGAAGCGTACGCCTCGCCTCTTCGCTCGCTGCGGCCTTGCTGGACGGACTTTTTGAGCATCCTGCGTAGTGTACTCCTGTTATCCTAGGCGTGCAGACGAGTGAAATTCGGCGCCCCCACAGCTTTTTTCCGCAGCCTGCTAGGAGCATGCAGGGCCCCGACGTGGCCCTGCATGCTCCCTCTCCCGTACCAAGGTTGAGTTCCCCCCCGTCCCTCCAGCATAATAACCAGGTTGTGCTTCGTACCTCGACCTGAAGGAGTCATCGCACCATGTCAGAGAACATCGATACCCTCCTCAAGGAAAGCCGCGTGTATCAGCCGACCGCTCAGACCAAAGCCGCGGCCCATATTCAAGACTACGAGAGCGCCTACAAGCAATCGATCGCCGACCCGGAAGACTTCTGGAGCACCGTCGCCAAGGAGCTGGAGTGGTTCTCCCCCTGGACCAAGGTCCTGGAATGGAATTATCCCTGGGCCAAGTGGTTCCTCGGCGCCACCTGCAACATTGCCTATAACTGTCTGGATCGTCACGTCAAAACCTGGCGCAAGAACAAGGTCGCCATCATCTGGGTCGGCGAGAATGACCAGGAACGGGTCATCACCTACGGCGAACTCTATCGACAGGTCAATCGGTGCGCGAATGCGCTCAAGAAATTGGGGCTCACGAAGGGAGACCGGGTCACGATCTACCTTCCGAAAGTTCCTGAACAGATCGTCGCCATGCTCGCCTGCGCACGCATCGGCGTCATTCATAGTGTGGTCTATTCAGGATTCAGCGCCCCGGCCCTCGCGAACCGCATTCAGGATGCAGAATCTAAACTGGTCATTACGGCCGACGTCGGGTTTGACCGGGGAAAAGTTCTCAACCTCAAGTCGGTAGTCGACCAAGCCGTCGCCAATTCCCCCACCGTCGAACGGGTCATAGTCTTACGGCGTCAGACCCCTGGGGTGAGTTTATCCGCGCCGAAGGAAATCGATTGGCACGACTGGTTGAAGGGCGAGAAGGCGGTCTGCGAGGCCGAGCATCTGGATGCGGAACATCCGCTGTATATCCTCTATACGTCTGGCACCACCGGAAAGCCGAAGGGCGTGGTCCATGTCCACGGCGGCTACATGGTCGGGACCTACATCACCACGAAATACGTCTTCGATCTTAAAGAAGAGGATGTCTACTTCTGTGTCGCCGACCCGGGCTGGGTCACAGGTCACAGTTATATTGTGTACGGTCCCCTCCTCAATGGCGCCACGATCCTCACAGCTGAAGGCAAGCCGGAC
>JANOMG010000163.1:0-2382 GCA_031420175.1 Nitrospira sp. | reverse complement strand
CCGGAGGGAAAGAGGCGGATGTCGCCACGGCGAGGGAGACGGGAAGGTCACGATGGTCTCCCTCGATATCTTCGAAGGTCTGCGGCAGGAATTGATTCTTGGCTCGTTCGATACTCTTGTCGAAACTGATTTTCCCTTCCGGGGTGAACTGCAGGCCCTTGGCGACTAATTTGGCACGCAGCTCCTTCGTGAAGTCATAGGCAAAGTCCGATGGGGGGAGCGTGGTCATGACCAGCCGGCGCCCGCTGTTATAGACGGTGCCGTTCAACATGATTCGCGGCGCATCCCCGCGCTGCTCTCGTTCATACAATCTCGCAAAGGTGATGCCGTCGAAGAAATTCGCGTCCCAGACATCGGCGAAGGAGTGGGCCAGCTTCGTGGGGTTGGCCACACGGAAGTTTGCCATTTGCCGGCCAAGTGCCCGGAGCTGGAAATTCAACTGCATATCCTCTTTGAAGGATGTAAAAAACTGCTGGTAGGCTGGTGAGAGCCCATTTGCTGCCAGGACGGCTACCGGTTTGGCTGGTTTTTTGACGGCATAGTAGGCGGTCGCGAGGCTGCCACCGGACACGCTGGACATATGGGTGACCACTTCGAGCACACTCCGTTCGCGCCCATCGTTTGTCACGCGGATGTTGGCAAGCGCCTCGAGCGCACCTGCCGCAAAGGTGGCGGCTCGGCTGCCCCCTCCCGACACGGCAATTCCGACGAGCGTGTCTTGGTCTGGTAGGGGTGCAAAGACTGGCGTGGCCTTGTCAGGATGAACAGGAAGCTGATGGATTTTCGCAAAACAGCCGGTCAGGGTGAGGCAGAGGCTCATGCTGAGGGCAATCGACAGAGTCTTCATCATCGTGTCTCCCTGCGGATTCTGGTTCAATCGTGGCTCACCAATGGCCAAACAATGTGCCGGTCGTGTCCGTTATGAGCCCTGTGTAACCTGGTAGTAGCAGAACCCTTCGTGCTCGACAAGTTTCTTCGCCATCACCCCTGCGGCTGTTTCTAGCGTGGCGGCAACGGTCTCGTTCTGGATACTGAAGACACTTCCTCCACGAACCGTTTTTCCCACGAGCGATGTGACGGCGGCTTCGGCGCGCAAGGCGTCACGGGTCACCCGGGCCAAGGCCTCCAGGGAGATCGTGGGATGATTGGCATCGAATTCAGTGTAGGGCGGCTCTTGGGAGTTCGTTCCCACTCGCAAGGCGGTCGCCCCATGTACGGCCGGCACTCGGTAGGCTGCGTCGAAGAAAGCTTCCAGGAAAATGCGCATCAGATCAGCACTGACACGTTGAGAATCGACCGTGGTGGCCGAGATGCGAATTGAATGGGTAGGACTTACCTCAAGCTCCGCCGAGATCCCCGGAAACAGAAAGGCGTTGCCGCTTCGATCGACGAACCCTTTCGAGGTCACTTTCACGACCCCGCGGAGGCCGTTTCCCCCAGCGTCTGGTCGTGCCGTGAAACTGAGATCGCCAAAATAGGCTTTGTTGTAGGTCAGCAGCACCTGAGCGAAGCGAGAGGAATCCTGCTCGAGTTGATCCTCATCCAGACCGAGATACCCTTGCCATTGTCTGGCCACTTCAATGACCTGTTTGAGTTTGTTCACATCGATGCGTGGGGCCTTGTCATGGGCCAGGTCATCGAGGACGTGGGCGAGGATGGAGAGGGAGGCTCCTTTGTCGTGATGCCGCCGGCGAACCCGCTCGATGACGGCGGCCAGGGGACGGACGCTTGTCGCTTGTCCTTCCAGGGTCTGGAGGGACAGAGGCTCGAGCGAGGTGCCGGCATCATGACGCTCGTTCAACGGTTCGTCGTGGGCTTGCCTGGTACAGGCCAGGAACTTCGCTGCGAGCTCTTTTTTGTCGGCCAGCTTCTGGCGGAACTCCCCGCGATGGAGATCCAGTTGCTCGCGTAGTTGCAACACCGAAGCACTGCAACCCGCTTGTACGAGCAGGACGAGCAGCAAGGTACACAGGGAAGGTGGTAATCGTTTCATCGCTGACTCTTGGTGGTCGTTGTTGTTGAGCCGCGGATCATTCCACATGCTCTGCTGACTCGAGGGAATACGCAACAGCCATGCCGATAGAAGGTGGCTGCGAGGAAAAACACACCTTGGATGTGGCTGAGTTTTCGAACGACGCAGGGAATAGCATGAGCAGGTTAGTATCGCATCGGATACGTCCGTATCTGATGCGATACCGTCGTCCTCGTGTCAGTGCTTGCGATCCTTCTGCATGATTTTATCGGTCCAGGCGAGCAGGATGGCAGAGCTAAGGAAGGTCATGTGGATAAAGATTTTCCACTTGATGTGTTCGGGATCTTCATTCGCGATGTTGACGAACGATTTGAGAAGATGAATGCTGGAGATGCCGATCAGTGAGGATG
>JANOMG010000162.1:0-2953 GCA_031420175.1 Nitrospira sp. | reverse complement strand
TGGCCGTCATGGTGCCACAGCATCCGGCATTTTCCAGCTCCGACTTCAATGGCTGCAACAATTTGATCGGTGATGCGGGTGTAAACATCCGCGCGCTGCTCGGTCATGGTGAGGTCTCCGCGACGGACCAGCAGCGGGACTGTTCCTCTGCCTCTCAAATCCGTCACGGCGAAGCCGCAGGCCTCTCACTCTTGGGGCGTTGCGGGCACTCCCGCAGAAGGGGTCTGCCAAGACAGTCAGGCTTGGCAGCAGGGGAAGGCCTTCCCCCATTAGAAGTCTGCAATGCTGTGCAGGTGCTCTTGAATCAAAAACTCACACGGGCATCACGGATACAAAGAGGTGAAAATGATTACGTGGCGATTACACAGAATATTTATAGCTTCTTTCGAAGGGTGTAAAATCCGGCTAAGTCATTGATTTTATGGTGGACGCACTTGGGCTCGAACCAAAGGACCCGCTGATTAAGAATTAAACGGTGTCCGTGCTGATTACGACGCAGCAGACACCCTTCGACGGGACCGTGGCGCCGCTTTGGTCGTCACCACCACTTGCCCCAAGGCATCGCCGAGATTGTGAAGATGGAGTGTCGGCCTCTCGGGCAGCTTTACCAGCAGTTCGAGTTTACCACCGACCGCTTCCACATAGCTGCGCAACGTCGAGAGATACATATCCGCCTGCTTCTCGATCTTCGACACTGACGGTTGCTTGATCTTCAACGTGGTCGCGATTTCGGCCTGAGCCTTGCCCGTGATCAGCCGCAGTTCGCGAAGGCCTTCGACCTCCTGCCATAGCTCCTGATAGCGCGCTTCGATGCCCTCCTGCCGTTCGGGCGGAAGAGCGGTGATGATCTCATTCAGATTCCGACCCATCTCACTTTCCCTTCTTCACGGCTTTCAGCCTGTCCACATGAGTGGAAAACCGAAGATCTGCCTTTGCGATAAGCTGCTTGTAAAAGCGCTTCTCACTTCCGCCGGATTTGTCGCCAGCTACGAGTATGATCGCCTTGCGCTCGGGATCGAACGCGAAGGCCGCACGCCATTCTCCATCGTCACCCTCGAACCGAAGCTCCTTCATATTGGCGTGCTTCGAACCCTTGAGCGTATCCACATGGGGTCGCCCAAGCTGCGGGCCATAATCTACGAGCAGCTTGGCGGTCGCGAGCAACGCATCCTGAACATCTACGGCAAATGCCGCGAATTCGCTTTCGAACGCATCGTCGAACTCGACATCCCATGTCACGTTAATATAGCTCCTAAGCTATATTGTCAAGAGGTGGCCGTTTTGGGACGAGGATCGCGCCGCCTTGGAGCAACCCTCTGTTTGCCCGCAAGCGCGTCCGCAATCTTCCTGCCGACGCGATTAGCCGCTTTCCGAGACGGGTCATGCTGGACGTGGGCGTAGATCATGGTCGAACGCATGTTCTTATGCCCAAGGATCGCGCCGGTCAGTGCTAGTGCCTCACCGGTCTATACTGCGGTAGACCCCATAGTATGGCGCAGCGTATGCGGGGTAACTCCTGGCAGCTCAGCCTTCTTGATGATCTTCGGCCAGATTCCTTTGGTGCCCTGGAAATGACCGTCGCCTGACATTGCCGGGAAGACAAAGCCGCTGTCCTCTTCTCGCGCGATGCCCTTGAACAGAAGCAGGGCGGCAGCCGCCAACGGCCGCATTGACTTGCCGGTCTTCGTGTCATCGAGGACCAACATGCCTCGCTCGAAATCGACCTCCGTCCATTTGAGGGCGGCGACTTCATCACGCCGGCAACCGGTCAGCGCCCAAAGGCGGGTGATGTTGAGACCCTTGATGTTGGTGCCCTCGGCCTCCAACGCGTCGCAGGCACCGCCGAGCCGCTCGACCTCATCCAGCGTCAGAAAGCGTTCCAGATGATTGTCAGTCTTCTGCACGACCGCTTTCTCACAGGGATTGGCCTGTACGATGCTTCGCCGATCGGCAAAGCTGAACACCGCTGACAGGTCACGGAACACCTTGCGCGCAGCGCCTTCGCCACCGCGCACGATGATGCGTTTGCGGGGAGCCACCTTTTCGTCCTTCGCCGTCTTGCCCGTAGCAACGTCGCGGAAGAATCGCTCGATGTCTCCAGTTCCAACCTCGGTTACGCGCATGTGTCCGAGTAGCGGGACGACGTGGTGGCGAAGCCGAGCGACCGTAAACTGCTTGGTCTTCGCCTTCATCGGCTGGCCCTGGCGCTTGCCCCGCTGGATGAAGCAGCCTTCCTCCTCATAGAGATCGATCAGGGCGTTCATCCGCATCTCGAGCCGTTTCGCCTTCCGTTCAGCTGCGGGGTCATCGCCAACCGTGGCGGCGGCAAGAAGCTCTTCGGCCTTCTTTCTCGCTTGTTCGACCGTCAGCGCGCCGAAGCGCCCGACCGTCACATGCCGACGAGGGACGTCGCGGCCACCGCCATCGCCGCGATAACGGATCACGAAAGTCTTGGAGCCACTGACGCCAATCCGCACCCCGAAACCAGCCACCTCGCTATCCCAGAGATCGTAGCGTTTCTCGGTAGGCTTCGCTGCGTCGATCAGGCGTTTGGTCAGTGACACGCTCGATGGATTGGCCATCATTCTCTCCAGTTGCCTTCTCTGAATTTGTTCATTGTGGCGTCCACCGGGCGTCCACCAGAACGGAAATCAGAGGTTTTGCCTGGGATATTTCTAGCGTAAAAACTCCAAATATACTATAATAAAAACAACGGATTATAGCGTAGTATGGAGTGCTCTGGAGTGGCCCCGAAAAGGGTGCTACGCAACCTTGCCAAGGTTGGGGTAGAGGGTTCGAATCCCTTCGCCCGCTCCATTTTATCCCAAAAATTAATGATTCTAGATCGCGGCGCGCTTTGCGTAACACTTGGCTTGCGAACCAAACACCTTCAATGAAAGAAAAATTGCATGGGGATGTGACGCTCAGCGAATCCGCCGGGGCGAAGATTTGC
>JANOMG010000161.1:0-21638 GCA_031420175.1 Nitrospira sp. | reverse complement strand
GTACCATTATCAGGTTCCTCATGCGGCGGTTCGTCGGTAGGCGGCTCTTGCCGTGACGGCGAGGTATCCGGGGGTTCTCGCTGGGGCGGTCCTTTCGGCTCTGGCTCCCGTATGGGCGCTCGTTCTCTCATGCGGCATGCCCCTCTCTCGAGTTCGGTCGTAAAGAAGCTCGCGAGAATGAATCTCTATAAGAGAGGTGGAGAGGATATTTATCTACTGCTCTCTTATAGCTGATCCGATTAATCGCTCCCGCCGAATCCTCTGAAACCAACAGGGCGTCATCTGGCATGACGAGAACATCAGCGGGGCGTCCCCATGCCTTCTAGCCCTGAAGCCACCCTTCTGCAAAACTACTGAATACCGGAGTCGTCCTTGCTTATCTCGTGACACGAGCGGGCCTGACCTCTTTTTCAAAGCCGGGAAGGAAGGCCTTGAAGAAGGCGTTTTTTACCAAATTGACGACGGTCTGCCACGTGCTGATCTGGGTGTTATCCAGGGTGCCTGAGATATCCGTCTTGGTCGCAACTTCCTCCCGTGGTGTATTCTCAAGCAGTTTGGCCACGCCGCCGACCAGACCTTCGTAGAGCTTGTGAAACAGATTTTTCTCTTTGTCCTGCCGTGAGTCGTACACCTTCATATCTTTAAAGAGCGGTTTGATGTAGCCCTCCACGCGGCCGTTCTTGACGGTCAGCTCGGAATATAGCGAGAACAGGCCGGCGGTCACGTCAAAGTTGCCATACGCCCGCAGCAGGTTGTTCATGGCACGCATCTGCGTCCGTTCGATCTTGACGCGTAGATCGAAGTCCGGAGCTGTCTTCTCGGGTCGAAACGTCCCGCTGATCACGGTGTTCCCGGTGCCCATAAATGCGCCCGTGAGCCTGACGGTACCACTCACTTCGCTGAGATGGTTGCTGAGGTTATCGAGAAGGAGCTCGCCCTGGCTTATAAATACGCGGTACGGGGGCTTGGCCCCTTCGTTCACAAATCCGAATTCGCTGTTCTTGATTTCCGCGTGACCGATCCGGATGAGTGTGTCCGGCTTGTTCTGGAGTTTCTTGGCGGTCTTCACGGCAGCCTGGCCCACCTGTGCTTCCTTGTCCGTCGTTTCGGAAGTGTGGACGTAATCCACGCGGACATCCTCAATCGTCATCGTCTTCAAGTTCGCCGTGGTCTCGCCGTCGGCCGTGTATTCCAAATGCCCGTCTGCCGAGAGCACCCCTCCATGTACCTGAATATTGTAGCGATCTGTGACGGGAAGCAACGGCTCGAGCGCGACATGCCGCAAGGTCACATCGGCCTCGATGCCCGCATGGGGTTCGGCCAGGAAATTGGCATGGCCCTTCATCTCCACCCGTCCTGAACCGAAGATATGGCCGTCAAGATCGAGATCGGATGGGTAGGTATTATCGTGGGATCGGATGTTTCGAATATTCCCGGCGAGCAGGTTCAGGTGCGTGACGTACAGGGGGCTAGAGGGGTCCTGATCCACATAGGTGACGTCGGCATCTTCGATTTTAAACTCGTTGATCTTGATGGGATAAAACGAATAGACGGCCTCTCGCCATCCTTTCTCGTGGATCGGAACTTCTTCTTGAAGTTCCTTCTTCGCCTGCGGAAGGGTGATATGGAGGGTTGGTCGGCTGATGAGATAATCGCTGACCAACACCCCGGAGAAAATCTGGTCCCATTGAATACTGAGACGCCATCGGGGGATCTCCGCGACTGGAGGATCGGGATGTTCGGTCTGAACCATGGTCATCTGCCGGATCTCAAGCGCAAGCGTCGGAGAGAGGGCCGCCTCGGCCACCGTAAACCTATAGCCCTTCACCTGCTCGTTGAGTTGCCGCTCGATGAACGCGGGCAATTCCCGATTGAGCACCCACAGGCCGGCGGAGACCACCAGTATGAGGCCGACAACGGTCAACACGAACCTTTTGATAAATGGTGTCATGCTGCCGTAGATTGCGATGACCCGTTTCGCAACAAGAGTACGTGTATCGCCATGACTTGAGCGGTTCTCACTCCTGTCCTTCGCCATCGCCTTTTTCTGAAAGAGCGCAATTCGCATCTTCCGTCATCGTGTGTGCGCTCTCCTTCTCATCCGGATAGCCGTCCTACGTCCGTTTCACCCCGCCGGCTTGAGCAACACCTTCGTCCACCCTTTCTCGCGCGCGTCGAAATGCTTATAGGCGTTGGGGGCTTCCTGCAACGACAATTGGTGCGACACAATGAACGATGGCTTGGCCTTGCCTTCGTGAATCAGATTGCAGAGATAGCGGTTGTATTTTTTGACGTTAGCCTGACCGGACCCCATCTGCAGACCCTTGCTGAAGAACAATCCTAGATCGAAGGCAATCTGACCTTTCTTCTCAAGGGTGTCGGAGGCTTTGGGGTCTTCAGGGACAAACACACCGATCACGCCGATACCGCCGGTCGGCTTCACCGACCGCACGAGCTGATTCATCGTGAGGTTCGGCTGTTCGTTCCCTTCTGCATCGTGCGCTTGATAGCCCACGCACTCACACCCCCGGTCGGCGCCTTCGCCGCCGGTCAGCTCCAGGACCTGCTCGACCGGGGACGCGTTGGAATAGTCGATCGGGATGGCGCCGATCTTCTCGGCGAGTTTGAGTCGATCGGGCAGGCAATCGACGACCATGACGTGGCTCGCGCCCTTAATGAACGCCGAAGAGGCGGCCATGAGCCCGACCGACCCGGCGCCATAGACCACGACGGTCTCGCCGGGCTTCACGCCGGCCAGCTCGGTCGCTTCATATCCGGTCGGGAAGACGTCGGCCAGCATCACATAGTCGTTCTCCTTTTCTCTGGCGTCCTCCGGCAACGTGAGACAATTGACATCCCCGTACGGTACGCGCAGATATTCGGCTTGTCCGCCGCTGAAGGGTCCCATACCGGCGTAGCCATAGGCGGCCCCGGCCGTGCCGGGGTTCAGCGTGAGGCAGAACCCGGTGAAACCGCGTTCGCAGTTCTTGCAAAACCCGCAGCTGATGTTGAAGGGCAGGCACACTATGTCGCCCACTTGTATGCGTGCCACCGCCTCGCCCACTTCGACCACCTCGCCGAGGTTCTCGTGCCCGAGAACTTTTCCACTCTCGACGTTCGTGCGTCCTTCATACATATGCAGATCGGAGCCGCAGATGTTCGTCGTGGTGATTTTGACCAACACATCCATCGGATGCTCGATCTTCGCATCGGGCACTTCCTTCACACTGACGTTTCTGGGGCCGTGATACACCAACGCTTTCATGGGTCCCCCTTTGCGCTCTTCGCGCTCGACGATGTACATGTATCCGTCGCACTCCTGCCTGGCGCTATCGCGTTCGCACATCATGGTCGATGCGCGAGGGCACTGTTCACATGTCCCTACTGGATCGCATTACGCTCGGGGTCATGGGTAGACCCAGATATGAGCGCGCACTCGCGGCCGTTCCGACGCAGCCCTGCAGAGCCCGATCCAAGTCCACAGGGTCCACGGGTTTGACCAGACAGGCCCGCGCCCCTGCCGTGAGTAACTGAGCCGCCACCTGGCGGCCTGTATGCCCTGTCATCATGACCACCGGGACTGACGGACGACGCGCTTGAATGTGCTGCAAGACCGTCAAACCGGTGAACCGCGGCATCATATAATCGAGCAGCACCACGTCATAGTTCGCGTGCTCGAGCTTAGTCAGACTGTCCCAGCCAGTCTCGGCAGTATCCACGGTATGTCCGATACTCTTGAGGCGCATCTGCAGCATGCTCAGGAAGGCCACATCGGCATCGACTACGAGAATGTGTTGTCTCATGATTGAATCTCTCCTGGAGTCGGAAATAGAGTGGGAGGATCTTCCACGCAGCGACGATTCCATCTCATTGTCGCCCCGTGGCCTTCAGTCGATATCGGTTTTAAACAAACGGCACATGCGAATAGCAGTATGCTGTAAAGATCGATGGCCGGCTGTTCACAATAGCTCAAGTTGGGAAAGTCGACGTGGAAGATTCGCCGCACGACGAACAAGGCCCTCCAGCGTAATCACACCCTACAGGCCTGTCCTGGAATGGTCACGGTGCGGCCAAGGTGCATCAAGAGATCGTCGCGTCGATTGGAAATTGATTGCCCCATCTTACCGAGGGCACGTACTAGATGAATGCAGCAACGATGACGCAGCAGTCCGTATCGGACCGATCGGTGGTTTTCACACCATATCCTAGGCGATGATTCGCGTTGCAGATTAGGGCCATCCCCTTTTTGTGGCGGGAGATTGCCGACCGTTAAGGCAGTGAAAGGAAGATGCGGTAGGTACGTCAGGAATTTGTAGAAGTCTGGCGAACCACGCGAGGGCTCAGCGCAGCATCTCACTGAGCCAAGCCCTCGGGGATTCTCGCTACCTGCCTCCGCTTCCGGAACCACCGGTCGGACCACTTCCGCTACCACCCATTCCGGATGAGCCGCTCCCGCTCGAAGACCCGGAGGAGCCTACACCACCGGAACTCGACCCGCTCTTTCCGCCGGTCGAGCCCTTGCTCCCACTTTCTCCAGTACCCATGCCGGAGCCAGAGCTTCCACTGCCCATTCCACCTGGTGTGCCTTGATTCCCACCCGTTCCGTAGCCAGAGTTTCCGCTGCCCATTCCGGCATCGGGGTGTCCGGTGCCCTGGCTTCCTGAGCCGGGGCTTCCACTGCCCATTCCACCTCCCGGGCTGCTGCCCTTTCCGCCGCTCCCGCTAGGGCCCTCCGCGAGGAGCACTCCATCAGATGGCGAACCGCCATCGGCATGAACCAAAGAGGCGGCATAGCCTGAAACAGAGATAAGCCCCGCCGTTAACAGGGCTGCTGACAAGACATGCATCGGTTTCATCGTGTTCTCCTTCCCTCAAAGTGGGTACAACAATTCTAAGATTTTTTTGCCGTCGCACATAGACCGTCACCCTCGTAAGGGTTCACGCAAAGGGCATAATGTACCTCCCTCTGTTCAGGCCAGCGAGCCGGGTCTCACCGTTTCTGACCAGTCCGCACCATCCTTTGCACTACCTGCTTGCCCCTTCTTACCGGCGGTACCGCCACGACGGGGCAGCGCTCCCGCTGTCAGGCTGATCAATCCTGGCTATGGTTCGATGTCGCGACGATGGGCCGGCTTCTGACTCTTGTCTCGCAGCCGATCCAGTACCTCCGCAACGATCGTTCTCATATTGTCCGGAGCCAGGTCCCGAATGGCATCTTTGTAGAGGCCGCAGTTCTCTCTGGCCTTCACCGGACTATCCTCGTTCTTCTGAAGGCAGAGTCGATACAACTTCGCCATTTCCGCCACTTCCCGGTAAATCGCTGTTTCCGCAGCCTTCCTGGACGCAAGCATGTCGGCGTCGTTGCTGGCTCCAAAACTCAGGCACCCGGGTAGTCCGGTGAGCAGCACGGCCCCGATGAAAAGGATCAGGCCTCGCGCTGACCTTCCATAGCCGCGCCGTCCTGACAGACTGTTGTCCTCAAAACCTGAAATTGTAGCCATCTCTGATCCTCCTCGACGTCGTGGTGCGGACACAGGGAATCTCCCCTATTTCATCAGCCATCATTCAGGCCGGCTGGGCCTTCAACTCTCGCTCCCAATGGCGATGTTGGGCCATAGCCTTGATGAACCTGGAGATCACGTCACGGATCTCGCCGTCCTGGCCGATGATCAGCCCCTTATCCGTGGTGGTCTCAGCCCCTGCACGATCTGACTCGCCCATCGGATTTCGTTCGAGACAGGCCGCGCGCAAGAACCGACCACCTGCGCCAATGGCAGCGAGGGTCTTGCAATGTTTGTAGGCTTCTTTGACAAATTCGGCAGCGTCGGCTTCTTGCTGAAGCGCTGCCACGCTCTTGTCTCCTCCGGGAATGAAAATGGCATCGAAGAGGACAGAACTGGAAGTCAGAAAACTGAAATCAATGGGAATCGATGCCCCCTTGGCACTGGTTAACATTCCCAGACGAGGGGCCACGACTTTGGCTTGTGCGCCCGCGTCGAGCAATGCCTTCTTCATGCCGTTCACTTCTGCCTCATCGACTCCATCACCGGCAAGGATCGCGACCTTGCGCGTCTTGATACCGTCCTTCACCGTGTTGGCCATCGTCAACGCTGGCGAACGGCCCGGCGCGCCCTTGTTGGCCTTCGGCTGGTACTCTGCGGCATGTCCATCCGCCGGCACGCTTTCGTTCAATAGCGTGGGAGGCTTCGCAGGCACACTCAGGCCGAGGCCTTGCGCCACGCGTTTGGCCAGGGAGAGATCGACCCGGGTAAGCATGCCGATCATTCGCTCTCGAATGGCGGGGACTTCCAACTTGCCGAGTTCGAATCGGAAGGCTTTCACGATATGGACTTGCTCCGGCTCGGATTGGCTGTTCCAGAACAGAGCCGCCTGACTGAAATGGTCGAAGAAGCTCTGACTGCGCTGTCGCACTTTCGCTCCATCCATCTTTTCAGCGTGGCTGACAAACCCGCCGAGCGCGGCCTTGGCCTGCATGGGGCAGCCCCCGCCAAGGGAGTTCGGCTGGTAGCTGGCTCGTCCCTCGTTGATGGCCTGGCGCATGTGTCCGTCGCGTTGGTTGTTATGAACGGGGGCGATCGGGCGATTGATCGGAATCTCGTGAGAGTTGGGACCACCCAAGCGAATCAACTGCGTATCGGTGTACGAAAAGAGACGGCCCTGTAAGAGAGGATCGTTGGAGAAATCAATCCCGGACACGAGATGGCCCGGGTGAAATGCGACTTGTTCCGTTTCTGCAAAAAAGTTGTCGGGGTTCCGGTTGAGGGTCATCTTGCCGATACGCCGCACGGGGACTAATTCTTCGGGAATGAGTTTCGTAGGATCTAGCAGATCGAAATCGAACTGATGCTCATCCTTTTCTTCGACCACTTGTATCCCGAATTCCCATTCGGGATACGCCCCGTTCTCGATCGCGTCCCACAGGTCACGACGGTGAAAGTCCGGGTCTTTTCCCGAGATCTTCTGTGCCTCGTCCCACACAACCGAATGGAGGCCGAGCAGGGGCTTCCAATGAAACTTGACGAAGCGGGCTTGTCCTTTGTCATTCACGAAGCGGAAGGTGTGGACGCCGAACCCTTCCATCATGCGATAGCTCCGCGGAATCGCGCGATCCGACATCACCCACATAATCATGTGCATGGACTCGGGCATCAGGGAAATGAAGTCCCAGAAGGTATCGTGTGCGGCTGCGGCCTGCGGCATTTCGTGATTCGGCTCAGGCTTCACCGCATGCACGAGATCGGGAAACTTGAGCGCATCCTGGATAAAGAAGACAGGGGTGTTATTGCCGACCAGATCGTAGTTTCCCTCTTCCGTGTAAAACTTCACCGCGAACCCCCGGGCGTCGCGGGCCAGATCGGATGAGCCCCGCGAGCCCACGACCGTCGAAAACCGCACGAAGACGGGCGTCTTGACCGACGGATCCTGGAGAAATGCGGCCTTGGTCAGCGGCGCCAACGATTTGTACACCTGGAAATAGCCATGGGCTGCAGAACCACGCGCATGCACGACGCGCTCAGGAATGCGTTCATGATCGAAGTGCGTGATCTTCTCGCGAAGATGGAAATCTTCCAATAGCGACGGCCCTCGCTCACCAGCCTTCAGAGAGTTCTGGTCGTCGTTGATCCGCACACCCTGATTCGTCGTCAAATACTGCTGATCGCCGTCCTCACGAAAGGCGCTCAGGTCCGTACTCTTGGCACTCGGTGCGTTCTTCTTCTTACCCATCGACTAACTCCTTCCTCACGGGAGACCTCTCCTCGGTCCGGACAATGCCTTTCGATACACCCCGCCTCTATACCCCGCGTTGAGTCGCGGCAGAGGCCCCCTTTCGAGTCTGCTTCTTGTGGCTCTGTTCCTCAAATCGGGGCAACCTGTGCTGTCGAAGGCTCTCCTCGAACAGATCCCGATTGATGGCCTGCCCCGCGGCCGCCCCCTGGCCCGCTGCGATAATCATCTGACAGTTGGCCGGTGTCACACAGCCCGCGGCATAGAGACCCAGCACGTTGGTTCTCAGCCGGTCATCTACGATGATCTGTCCCTCGGCATCCACCGAGGCCCCTAATCCAGTGGCCAAGCCGCTGTGGGGGACGTCGCCCCGCGTCGTAAAAATGGCGTCCACCTGTGTGGACTCCCCACGGGCGAACGTCATCGTTCGCACGCGCCCATCCTCATGCTCAAGGGAGGTAATCTCATCCGGGCGCACTGGAATTCGATACTCCTCCAGCCACCCGTCGCGGTCATCATCCCACGAGGCGTCACTGCCGTTGGTGACCACCGTGACGCTCTGAGTAAACAACAGCATGCCGAGCGCATAGTCCGCGGCTTCATTGTTTCGACCGATGATGACCACGCGTTTGCCTTGCAGACGATAGGCATCACAGTCCTTGCAGAAAAACAGGCTTTTCCCTACACATTCTTTGACGCCGGGAATGTCCGGCGGAAGATGAGTCAACCCGGTCGCGATCAACACCCGTCTCGCGTCATAGGAACCCTGCCGCCCTTGAAGATGAAACGTGTCGCTGCTTGTCGTCACCGACTGGATCTCGTCCTCTCGTAGTTCGACTTCGAACCGGGCTGCGTGGTCCATGCCCCGATCGAGAAGCTCTGTGCCTGCGACTCCGTCGGGAAATCCGAGGTAGTTCTGCACCTGGGGTTCCCACTTGGCCATAGACCGGCCCGAATGAATGAGCAGCGTATCTCGCCTGCTTCGACCGAGGTACAAGGCCGCAGACAGTCCCGCAAGCCCGCCACCTATGATGATCACGTCTCGTAAGGCCATGCCACCACGTCTAAACGAGGGGGAATCCAAACATCGCATAGTTGCTGCACTCCTGACGCACGTGAGCCCTGTCCGGGGATAGAGGGCTTGCGCCTGGAAGGGCCATCACCTTCTCGTGCGCCGGCCGCGCATGCTCGGTCGGTTGCAATCGAGACCCGTTCGATGCGGCATAGACTGCCGTAAACTCTGCGCCGAAGAGGAATATCTGAGAGGCGTAATACACCCACAGCAAGACGACAATAAGAGACCCGGCCGCCCCATAAGCCAATCCCACCTCGCTCTTGCCCAGATATACGCCGATCAGGAACTTGCCGATCGTGAAGAGCAGCGAGGTCATACCCGCTCCGACCCACACATCGTTCCATTGGATGGCGACGTCTGGCAGAACTCTGTAGATCATCGCGAACAGGAGGGTAATCACCACGAATGAGACGAAGAAATTGGTTGCCTGCAGAATGGCTTCCGGTGCTGGGAGAAGCGCTTCCAGCGTATCCCCCATGGCGGCCAAGCCCGCGCTCAGCACCAGGGAGACCAACAGTAAAAAACCGCTTCCCAGTACTGTCGCAAAGGAGATGAACCGGGCTTTCAGGGTGTGAATGATCCCCAGCCCGGGCTTGGCCTCTACCCTCCAAATGATGTTGAGGGCCTCCTGGAGTTGCGCGAACACTCCGCTCGCACCGAAGAGGAGGGTAACGAAGGCGAGACCTGTCGCGATGAGGCCGCTGGACGGCTGACGAACCTGTGCCAGCATACTTTGAATGGCCTGTGCGCTCTCTTCGCCCACGAGGCCTTGCATCTGCCCGATAATGTGGCCTTCAGCCGCGTCTTGCCCAAACACCAGCCCGGCAATGGCGATCACGATCAGCAGAAGGGGCGCCAAGGAAAAGACCGTATAGAATGCCAGCGCGGCACCTAAACCTTGGGCATGGTCCTCGTTCCATTTTGAGAACGTTGCCTTCAGGAGTTTGGACATTTCCTTGATGTTCACGACAGCCCCCCCGACCCATCGGGGAAACCGAACACCCTTTCCTGGTTCGGCTTCCCCGTAATACGCGATGGTCAAACACCTGTTCCTACTTCTTTTTAGACCCTTTGTCTTGGCTGGTTTTGGAGGTCGCGCCGGCCTTGGCCATGAGCTGCTCCTTCCGCTTCACCACTTGAGAAGACAGGGCTTCCCAATCGATGTCGCAGTCCTCGGCTTTCGGAAACATGTCCGACTCTTCTTCCTTGATGTGATGCTTGACGTTCTCCGCCAGCACGGTAAACTTGGCATCGTAACGGTCGTCGCTCGGCTTCATCTTTTTCAGTTCCCCGATGAGGCCATGCACGACATGATGCTCTTCAAGGGCCTCATCCATCAGATCATCGTCAGCGATTTCCGGCCGAATCGCCGGATAGATGAGTTCTTCCTCCAGCTTGGCATGCACGTCAAGCTCGGCCAACGCCGTCTCCACGATCCGCTGCTTGCTTTTCGCATCTTCGGCCTGCTCGAATTCCTCGAAGAGACCCTTCACTTTCTTGTGGTCGTCCCGAAGCATATCGGTTATCAATGACGCGCCGACTTCCTGAGATTTTGTAGACATCCATGACCTCCTTTTCTAGGTAACAAAAAGATTGTTTTAATGCCCCTACCACTGTGGAGCTTTGGATGTAGCATGCTGATTACGTATGCAAGACTGGGCTTTCCCCTAGTCCACTCACAATTAAACCCCAATACTCGACTCCTACTGTCTGCCATCCGAGTCGTGGGAAGGGTCCCACGGGCACCTTGAATTTCCGGACACGACCGCCATCCAATATGCTCTGCGAGCAAGACCACACAATCAACGACCCTGACCGTGACGGCTTCTCCCATTAGGACGATAGGTCACAGCTAGATTATTCTGATGCCGCGGCGGGAGGGGTTTCAGGTGGGATCGGATATCGATCGAATAAGGATAAATATACATGGAACCTTTCAGCTCACCACGTCCCCGCTCGGCTCGTTGTAGAACTAGGGCCTCGTCCCCTTACAACTAGGAATCCTCCTAGCTCCGCGCCGGCTCAGGAATAGGGTAGGGTGAAGACAACCGTAGCTCAAAATCGGTGTTCACCCTAACCTGAGGAGGTGCCCCATGGTGTCGATTGCGAAAGTCGTCGGGCTCATGTCGTGTGGGTTGGTGCTGTGTCTGGGGCTGTCGACGGCCGCCCAAGCTGGAAATGCAGCGGAAGCCGCAGAGGACTTGAAACGCGGTCAGGCGGATCGCACGAAGAGCGAGCAGGATCCGATGAAGAGCCGCGACGCGGCGCAAGGCCAGACGATCAAGGGCGAAGTGTTACGCATCGAAGGCGAGACCTATTTCGTGCAAGGGCCGGACGGGAAAGAAGTGCGGTTGCAGACTGATCACACCACCCAGACGGTTGGCTCCATTCACCAGGGAGATCGGATTGAGGCGACGGTGAACGAGCAGAACCACGCGCTGTCGATTCGATCGGCCCGCGGGACGGAGGCGGGTCAGGGCTCTGACGCCGGACCGACGCCTGAGGCCTCGCGCGATACACACCAGAGCACCCCGAGGGAACGGTAGGACTCGCGCAGCGAGAGACGGCGAGGCAGTTTCATAATGGACCGTCTTGCCGCCTCCCCACTCCGCGGTACTCCGTTGGCTGCATGAATCAGTTGTCTGCGTGGTTCGGTGAGGCGGGGCTTGTATGACTTATTACTGAGGGGGGGGGTAATGCCATGTCAATTATAGGTTGGATCGTCTTCGGACTCATCGTCGGAGTCGTTGCTAAATTTGTTACCCCGGGGTCAGATCCTGGAGGACTGACTCTGACGATCGTGTTAGGTATCGCGGGCGCACTGCTCGGTGGATTCATCGGACGTGGATTCGGGTGGTATGGCGAAGATGATCCGGTGGGTTTCCTCATGGCCCTATTGGGTGCTGTTGTGATTCTTGTGGTTCGCCGGAAAATGGCGGGGTCTGCGAGAGCATAGTCATTCAGGCGGGCAACCTTCGTTGGACTCAGCTGGAAACGAAGAGGGATCACCCCCTCATGAGGGAGGATTGAGGAGAGATGGAAAGGCGACCGGAGCCGCGCACAGGAGAGGATATGATGGACATGGGAGACATGCGTCATGCTCGTGGTCGCCGCCCGGTAGGCGACGTTGTGTGACGTGCATCAACCACCGGGCTTAACTCAGGCCCGCTCTACAAGAAGGTCTCGTGATGCCGCGTTCATTGTGGAAGGGAGCTATCAGCTTTGGTTTGGTCCACATTCCCGTTATCTTGTCTTCCGCCGAGAATCGCAAGCGATACCACACATTATCCGGAATCCCCAAGTCACGAGCCACCTGAGCCACTGGGTGGGCGGACTCCCGCACCGCCTCCCGCTTAAATTCCTCGGTATACCGACGTCGTGTGACCTCTGCCATGATGTCCTGCGATTTCACCATTCTCCCCCTTATGGAGATGTCTGTAAAATCGGGAGGGTCACAGTTCAGCCCTGACGCGTTACGCGTAGCGGAAGTGATGGGAGTGCTCCCTCTTCTTAATGACATCGCTCAATTGACTGCATCCCCTTCACGGGAGCCTGTCGAGATGCTCATCCGACGGCAGCGGTTAACCGATCAAGTCTTGTTAACCTTCTTCGAGGTCGCTTCCGCTACGGCGGAAATCATTTGTGAGCGCGATCGGGCTGATCAATTGGCCGATCGAATCGACGTCGATCAGACTCTTATATGAAGAAATGGAAGTGCTGGTACGTGAGATTGCGAGTCATGACGTGCGGTTCTCCGAGAGGGATTCTGACAAGGAGTGAGATAAGGCCTCGCGAAACGGACGAAAGAAGAAGGGAGTGCTTTCTGCCGCTGGGCCAATTACTCCGCTTGCTGCCTGGGAAGGGCGACGGCGTTTGGCGCGAGCAATAGGGATTGTCATTGTGGGGGGAATGACGCCTCGGCAGGCGTATATAATCGTCAGCACGATACACTGGTCCGACGCCCTGCCCGCGGGCAGGGTATGGCCTCGGTTGGACGCGCGGCGACGTCGGTGCATCGACTTCATGTGCAAGAATCTTCTCTTAAAGAAGTCCGGAGCTGTCTCGTGAAATCTCGCGCCCAACGCGTAGAGGTGAACGTTTTGCCTCTTCATGAGCTAGGGTTGTCCACAGTTTATGCGGCCGGCCGATATGATACCATCTGGACCGTCGGCCCCTGCCGAGCCGACGATCCCTATGCATCGATATCCTTTGTCGGCCAGCATCGTGACGAGAGGAACTCCGGAGCAGATATGTATCAACCTCGAGTCTTTATTGCCGACGATCATCCCCTGGTGGTGGAAGGGTTTCGGCAGTTACTCGCCGACGACACGATAATTGTCGGCACGGCTCATAGCGGGGCGGAACTTCTAGAGAAGGCCCAGAGGTCGGCCCCTGACATTGTGCTCCTGGACGTTTCAATGCCAGACATAACCGGGTTTGATCTCATCCCATCCCTCAAAGATAAACTTCCCCGTGTAAAAATCATTCTCGTGACGATGTTAAGTGAGCCGTTCTATGTCAGCGAAGGGTTTAGAAAGGGCGCGAACGGTTACGTTCTCAAACAGGCCGCTTCAGCCGAATTGATGGATGCTATCCGCACCGTGATGAGCGACCGCCGGTACGTGTCTGCTGAAGTTGCGGCAGACGTGCGCGAATCGATCGAGCATCCGTGGGTCCGTCCCGAAGGATACACCGTTCAATTGACACCGCGGCAACAGGAGGTCTTGAGAATGTTTGCCAATGGTCTTCCGGCAAAGACGATTGCCACGACGATGGGGATTTCCGTGAAAACGGTGGAGTTTCATAAGGCGGGAATCGTGAAAAAACTCGGGCTGAAGACCGCTTCGGATCTCACAAGATTTGCATTGGCGCAGGGACTGACCGAGCTCTGACGCTCCATCCGATCCTGTCGACTGTGGTTTCGAAGAAGGATCTCGTTTAGTGTGGGGCCGGAGGTGAATCAGGTGGAGCAATGAGCCCGAGAATGATGGCGTGTTTCGTCAATTCGACCGTGGTATGGACGCCGAGTTCCTTCGAGATCCTGGCCTTGTGAAACTCAATAGTTTTCACCGTCACGTTGATCGTGGAAGCGATTTCCTTATTGGATTTGCCTTCAGCCACTAGTTGCAACACCTCCCTCTGTCGGAGACTCAGCGTCACGGTCGGAATGTTTGTCGGTTGCCTCGGAGTCCCCGTCGATGCTCCCAAGGCCTGGGTGACTAAACCCTGCGCAACGACCGGCGAAATGTACGTGCAGCCATTTAGTACTGTCTTCACAGCAAACAGCAGCTCATCCGCAACTGAGGTTTTCACAACGTATCCCTCGACCCCGACACGAAATGCTTCGTCTACAAAGTGCTGCGCTGAATGCATCGTCAGGATGATGAGTTTGACTTCGGGGCAGGATTTCTTCACATGGCGGCAGGCATCCAGTCCATTCAAGAGAGGGAGAGAAATATCAACCAGTGCAAGGGCAGGGCGAAACTTTTCAACCGCTTCGATGAAACCGCGTCCGTCTGTGGGTGTAGCGACTACCGTGTAGTCCTTCTCCAGAATCTTGACGACACCGTCGGCAACAAGGCGATGGTCATCGGCCACGATCACTTGCGGTTTCATGGTGATTGACTCCCTTTTCCCTGAAGGTGGTGGTCACGACTTACTGACTGTTCTTCTAAGCCACGGCTTCACTATACAAGGATGTCCCCCCCCTGTCACCACGCAAACGCGAGGGCAGGATTGAAGTCCCGTAAGAAATGTCTCTACGAGCAACATCACCTACAAATAATTCGATCCATGAGGCACGGGCGGGTCCCCGCCGTGCGTCCGTCCCATGGACCACCGGTGTAAGAGGTCAAGAAAGATGGGGGCTGGGAGGTCGAGCGCAAAAGTGTCACTGTTAATGGTGGCATGAAGCTATCCTAATAGGGCTGGGCTTCCTAGTACAATCCGCAGCACGCCTTTCAGTCGGTTACTCGTCGCGGTGGAGCCACCCGACCACGACAGATCCGCAGTGTCCGGCCTATGTACTCCGTCACCTTTCTTTTTAACAAGGCGGCTGTTCCGTCCCTGGGGTGCATTGCTCAGCGCGCTAGGGAGCTCCCTAGCGCCGTGGGCGCAGGTTCCAAACTATAAGAGAAGTCATGGATTTCTCCAATGTCTCGTGAGCGACTTTTGAATGAACATGAAACAGACTGCGTGGACGTTTCTGGGGCGCATTCGATTCAATGGATGCCTGGTTCTGTGTCCTGAAGTAGATAGAGTGGGCGTTCGATCTGTAGGGGTGTTATGCGTTCTGCCAATACATCCCACCCCGCTTTGTCTGAAGGCGATGGTATGAGTCCTGTTATGCAACCCCAGGTAGCGTAACCATGTGGGGGAGAGATCGGCCTCTTGCTCTCCTGCTATCCTTGGTGATCGGCCTCTCCCCATTGAGCCTGTTCGCCGGGGAAGAAAAGACACCCGAAGCCGGCAAGGAGTTTCACACCACCCTGTTTGACGAGGAGATCTACGTTCCCCCCCGGGATCGTCGCAGTGTCACGGCGGCAAACTTTGGTGTGAACTGGATTCCAAATGGGCCGAGTCAGATGGAAATGCTTCCCTTCGGCGCCTTGTATGTGTGGCGGAATTGGGACGAAGACAACAGAAGGCTCCGGGGGACCTTTACCGGCGTGGTCAATGATGTCGATTACACGATTGGACTCCGCTCGCTCCCCAACTGGTCGCTGATCTTTACCCTCGATAACTTCATTGCTCCTCTCGGGCGTTCGGAATACGTCGAGGGGCAACGCATCAGAGCGTCGGAGCTCGAATGGAACTATATTTTTGCGGGATTCGGAGTCGGGTATCGCTTTCCATTCACCCCCTTCGAGCAAGACAGCGCCATCAATGTGTTTCTGACGTATGAGCCGGGGTATCGATGGTTTCAAGGTACGAAAGAAACCTCCCCTCAGTATGGCGTTCCCAAAGATACCTACGAAGGCCGGATCCACGGCCGTATTCGTTGGGATGCCCTGATCCGCAATCTTATGGAACTTCCGCACAGTGGGTTTTCGGTGGGAGGAGATGTCATCCATGGACACCGGGCTCGATGGGAGGCGTGGGGCGGCGCGCCGTTTGACACGCCGGACTTCAAGAAAGAACAAACCTATCTTTCGGCGTCCGCTTATGCCGTGTTTGCGAGCGGGCTTCCAGCCATCAAGAGTGAGCAGCATCGATTGATTACCAGCTTCTATGGAGGCATAGGGAAAGATCTCGATCGCTTCAGCGCGTTCCGTCTTCCGGGTCGGCCGACCGGATTCGAATGGGAGGCGTTGTCGCTGCCCATGATGCCCGGCGTGCAGTTCAATGAGCTGTTCCCTCGACGCTATGCCATTGCGAGTCTCACGTATCGATACGAGGCGCTGTTTTTCCTCTATCCCTATGTGACTGCGACCTACGGCCTGGTCGAACGGCCTCGGTTCACCCCGCAAGGCATCAGGAATACGACCGATTCATTACCGGCTGTCGGTGGTGGCGTCGTCACGGGAGCCCCTTGGAAATCCCAGATCGAGCTCAACTATAGCTACAACTTCGGCATCTTTCGCGATCCGGGCGGCGCTCCCCCGAGTAAGGGTGGGCACGGCGCTTTTATTTTCTGGGCGAAGCAATTGTGACACGATGAGGTCACAGTGCCCTCTAATGTGAGACACCATGTGTGGCCTTCGGTGTACTGGAACTCTGAGACCATGCGTCCTGAAGTCGTTCGGATCGACACGAGTGCATCATGGTTGGTACCGTCACAACCTAGTCTCCCGCCCGCTCTTGCACGATGATCTCTCCTCGCTCCGCATCCACGCTGACTCGATCGCCTTCCTTGAGGCTGGTGGTAATGCGGGGCACATTCGCGACCGCCGGCAATCCGTACTCGCGGGCAATGATGGCCCCATGCGACAGCGTCCCGCCCATCTCGGCAATCAGCCCCGCTGCCACACCAAACAGCGGGGCCATGCCTGGATCGATGACCGAGACCACAAGAATGTCGCCACGTCTGACTCGGCTCCAATCCTCCATCGTTCGGACGAAGCGAACCGGTCCCACGACCTGCCCCGCGCTGATGGGGATACCGTAAAAGATCCCCTCCGACGCCGCAGCGGAAAATGTGCCCGTGCCGCGGACCACATCGTTCCAATCTCGAATCGTGTCTGGAACGCTGGTCGTAGCGTCACGGTCTCGATCGGCCCGACGAGCCTGAATCACGCCTCGCCAGTCACTCGATCCTCCGGCCAACAAGTCGTCACGTTCTGTGATCGTGAGGTAAAAAATATCCTCCCTCGACGAGAGCAGCCCCCGCTCAACCAGCCACTCGCCCAAGCGAAGCAGGAGATGACGCACCGCTGCCGAGTAATACATCAGATGATGCCGGTTCGCCTCCCGCAGGGCAAAGAACCGGCAAAGCCGTCGATACCACCACACAAATATGATCCACCGATGGAATCGCCAACCGAACCTGGCACGAATCTCTGCAAGCGCCCGTTCCCGTACCACTGCTTGACGCTGAAGAATATCCGCCGGAGTGGCACTGGCTGGAGCCAGAATCTGTGTTCGCAAGACCGCCAGCAACAACTCCGGTCGCTCCGCGAACCGAGGAGACATGACGTCCGACTCACCGACCCCGCGATGACCAAAGTCTTCGAGATACCGGCTGAAGGCATGGAAAACGTCAGTCCCCTTAAGCTGACGAAGAACCTCAGCTGGGTCCCTCCCCTCTGCGGCGAACAGCGACGTCACTGCGGGGTCGCGTCGAACCATGTCCGCTATTTCTGCCAACCGAACAATCTGTTGCGCGCTGATCACCGCCGCCTGACCCTGCAGCGCCCCATTGAGCAAGGCTCTCCAGTCTTCGCCGAGCCAGCTAGGCAGCAAGCCGCCTAACGCTTGTAAACACTGGGACACCCCTCCCGCAATGCCAAACGTCAGTTCGTGTTCATCAAGCCATTGCCCGATGGCATCCAGGCGCAGGGCGATGTCGGCGCTAGAGACAGTCCGCAGCCGATCGGCGCAATGCTCGGCCGCCATGGCTTTCATGTCCGCGAACCAGGCCGGCCCATGTTGCACCGCCTTTCTCATCTCGACCATCATCACCACGCCGGCACGGGCGAACGCGAACCACCCGAGCGGATGGGCCGTTGGCACCCTCGCAAGGACTTCCCCTCCCATCTGCTCTGCCAACAAGGAGGAATCCCCCCGCAGTTGTGCAACGAGGGAATGGAACAGCGTCATATTGATGTAGGGACGTCCCTGGAACGTGCGGACCGATGAGATCCCTTCGGGAATTCGGCACCCCAGGCGCCGATAGTGCGAAAGAATGTAGCGCTCCATGAACAGTTCGAGAAACGACAGCCCGAGCGGGCTCGGCAACTCCGGCAGCGTTTCTTTGAAGTTCGCACGCGACCATTCGCAATCATCATTGGTCAGCTGCGGAGATCGAGTCAGACTCGTGATGGGGCGCGCTTGCAGCAACCACAGGCCACGATCATCGTAGAGCCATTCGAGATCCACGGGATGACCGAATGTCTGTTCAATCTGCTTGGCCGTACGGGCCAGGTCAAACAGTTGGTCGTCCGACAACGTGGCGCGACCGACTACGTCATCCGATAGCGGCATGTCGCGAAGACCTTGACCGGTCACTCGCAACGCCTGAGTCTGCCCGGTGATCGTCCGCTCGCGAATCCTGATAGGCTGACGGTTCCAGGCCATCTCAACCACATACTGGTCCGGCGTCGCGCGCCCATCGACGAGCGCTACCGCAAGCCCCGCGACCGCATTGATCACCACGTGAGTCGTTCGTCCTGTGAGGGGATGGATGGAATAGGCCACACCGGCGGCTTGCGCCTCCAGTAATGGTTGAACCACGATGGCCATGGCGGGAGGTCTCCCGCTCAATCCCGACGTCGCATGATAATTCAGGACCCGCTCATCCCAGATCGACAGCCACAGGTCCTTCACCGCCAAGCCCACCTCCTCCAGCGGGATGCCGAGGCATGTCCGGTACACTCCGGCAAAGCTCGCACGAGCTCCATCCTCGTTCGTCGCTGAAGACCTTACTGCCCACAGACCATGCAACGGCAGGTCAAGCCGTCGCACCTGTTCGACGATCTGAACCGTCAGTTCAGCGATGTCAGCGTTCTGAATGATGGTGTGACAGTGGGAGAGTATTCGTTGGCGTTCGACCCCGGACGAATGCAGGGCTGCCTGCCACTGTTTCGCTGGAGAAAAACCCGGCGTGCGGAGCGCGTGGGCATAGGCCTCCGTCGTCACGCAAAATCCTGGGGGAACAGAAAATCCTCCGGCGAGCAGACGCGCTAAGCCTACGGCTTTCCCCCCAACAAGAGATGATTGAGTACAGGCGGCCTAGGGAAGCAGGAGAGGGCGATCCATTGAAATGGATACTACCTACAGCACGAGGAGGAGGTAAAGGTCGTTCACGTTCGTGCCTGTAGGACCGGTAATAATGAGCTGCTGGAGCTTCTTCAATGCGGGGTAGGTATCGTGGCACGTCAACGCGTCCTTGAGATCCACCGAGAGGCGCTGCGCGTGGGCCACGGTGTCGCCGTCAACGACGGCTCCCGCCGCGTCAGTCGGACCGTCAGTGCCATCGGTACCGATCGCCACCACCCACACCTTGGCCAGACCGGCAATTTCCAGAGCGGCGGCGGCGGCAAATTCCTGTGCCCGCCCGCCTGTTCCCTTTCCTGTAACAGTCACGGTGGTTTTCCCACCAGCCACCACACAACAGGGTCTCTGCAGCGGTGTGCCGTCGCGCACAATATCCCTCGCCATGGCGCCAAACCGCTTCCCCGCTTCTCGGGCTTCTCCGGTTAAGGCCAGCGTATGCACGAGGGTTCGAAGACCTGCCTCCCTAGCTGCGCGGGTGACAGCGGTAACGGCCGCTGCGTTGTTCCCGACGATGTGATGACGAACCCGACGGAACAGGGAGGAGCCGGGCTTCGGAGTCTCACTCGCGAGCCCCTGACATCCACGATTGAGATGCTGACGCACTCGTTGAGGGACCGCCCGCCAGATGCGATAGCGTTTCAATATCTCGACGGCGTCTTGATAGGTCGTGGGATCTGGGACGGTTGGCCCTGAGGCAATGGCGCTGAGGTCGTCACCCAACACATCGGACAGAATCAGCGTCACCACGGTGGCCTGGGTCAACTCGGCGAGACGTCCGCCTTTGATGCACGAGAGATGTTTCCGAACGGTATTGATTTCGCGAATGGCCGCGCCGCATCGCAGGAGTTTCTCGGTGGTCCGCTGCTTGTCGGCTAACGTGATCCCTTTAACTGGAGCCGGCAGTAAACTGGAAGCACCGCCCGACAAGAGCACGATCAAGAGATCACGCCGACCGAGTTCTGCCGCCATGGCACAGAGCCTGGCGACCGCCCGCTGACCAGACCGATCGGGAACCGGGTGACCGGCTTCAGCGACGACAATCCGTTTCGTCGGCAGGCCATGGCCATGCTTCACCACCACAAACCCACTGTGTACCCAACTACCTAGTCGCTGTTCCACCGCACGGGCCATCGAGGCCGTGGCTTTCCCGGCCCCGACCACGACGACACGCTCATAGCGGTTCAGGTCATACCGACGCCGGCCGATGATCAACTCCGCTCCGTCTCTGGAGATAGCGCGACCGACCGCCGCATAGGCGTCGACCGCAGCCAGTCCTCGACTGATTAATTTCTTGAGCAGGGGACGGATAGGAGAGGGAGGGATCTGCATCACACCTACATTAAACTAGCAAGGCATTGAAATACTATTGTGGAGAATGCAGGCCTGGACCAAGTCAGGGACGGATTCAGCAGAGCCAGAAGCTGTTTGAAAAGGCCGTCCCGCAAGGCCGCAGCGAGCGAAGAGGCGAGGAGGTACAGACCGCACTTCGTATGGGTCGTTCGCCCTTGCAATGGGTCTTGGCGAACGGAAAAGCCCCTACAGCGTTTCCGACATCCGGGAACCTCCTACTCAGCGTTGAGCCTCTGAGTAAAGCGAGAACGCCGCTGGTGGGCTTTTCCAACAGCCTTCTTAAGGAGTCTTGTCCTGCTTGAAACACCGGGTCGGGCAGCTCTGCCGGGGGACTCTCATTTGATAGGTCCCACGTGGGAGCACATCTTTCTTGAATTCAGGATTCAGCATCTTCAGTTCCAGGAAGTAGGTCCCATACTCCTCGGCAATCGAGGTAAGGGCTCGCTGGGAATCTTTCACATTGACGGTAACCGTTTCAGTTTCCATCGGCATATACAGGTCTTTCTTGCTCAGACCCAAGTACTTTTCCGGTTGCGAGTAGATTTCCTTGGCCGCAATAATTCTCGGGACGTAGCGCATCGTTTCCCGTGGCCCGTGCATCTTCCAATAGTCGGAAATATTCTGTTCTTTCAATAACCGACGAACTCGTTCTTCACCGGCATTGTACGAGGCCATAGCCATGAACCAATCATTTTGCTTGAAATCTTTCAGATAGCGCAAATACTTGACCGCCGCTTCCGTCGACATTTCTAAATTGCGGCGATCATCGCGGACCTCGTCGCTCTTGAGACTATAGCGTCGCCCGGTGGAGGGAATGAACTGCCACGGCCCGGACGCTTTCGCCTTTGAATAGGCGGCGGCCACGCACTTGCTCTCCACCAGCAACATATACTTGAGGTCGTCCGGCAACCCGGCATCGGCGAGTTGTTTTTCGGCGGGAGGAAAACAACGTCCGGTTCGTTTGGCGAGGATGATACTTTCGCCCTGGTCTTCTAAGAACTGATAGAACTCGTACTCAATACGTTCACGCACC
>JANOMG010000160.1:0-2284 GCA_031420175.1 Nitrospira sp. | reverse complement strand
GCGGTAATCCCAACATGAGAATGTCCGCTGTGGCCAACGTAGCAATGTCCTGTTTGTTGCTAGACTGTCGGCCCTCACAAGGAGGGCCAGATGGTCGGAGAGGACAGGGTCATCATGCGTGTGAAGGCACTGAAGCGGGTGCAGGTGCTTCGCCAGACGAGGGCGAAGACGCTGACGCAGGTCAAGGCGGGCACCCTGCTGGGACTGACGCCACGCCACATCCGGCGCCTCATCGCGCGGGTGGAGCAAGCGGGCGACCAAGGGCTCGCGCATCGGGGACGGGGGACGCCCTCGAACCGGCAGATCCCGGACACGGTCAAGACCACGTACTGACGCTGTACGAGAAGCGGTATGGGGATTTAGGGCCGACGTTGGCGGCCGAGAAGCTGACTGCGCGGCAGGGGCTCACGCTCAGCGACGAGACCCTGCGGCGGTGGCTGCGGGTGCGCGGGATCGAGCATTTCACGTGACGGCAACGCCCGCCTCGGGCCTGGCGGGGAACGGAAAGCCCATGTGGACTCCTCCAGCTGGACGGCTCACACCATGACTGGGTGGAGGGGCGTGGGCCTCGGTGTATGCTGATGGCCTCCATTGATGATGCGTCCAGTCGGGTGTCTGCGCGGTTCGATGCGGATGAAGGGACGATTCCCGCGATGGACCGCTTCCAGCGCTATGCGCAGCAGTAGGGAATTCCGCTGGCCATCGACGCGGACCCGCCTACGACCGATCAATCGCCCGCCTCGCCCAGCGTGGAGGAACAACTCGCCGGGGTGATGCCCATGAGTCAGTTTGGACGGGCGTTGGGCGAGCTGGGGGTCGAACTGATCCCCGCCCACTCGCCGCAGGCGAAGGGGCGGGTGGAGCGGCGCTTTAACACGTTTCACGATCGGGTGATCAAGGAGAGGCGGCTCGCGGACGTCTCTACGCTGGACGCGGCAAATCAGTGTCTGAAGGGCTCTCTGCCGATCTACAATCGGCGCTTCGCGGTCCAGCCGGCCCAGGCCGCCGATCTGCATCGACCGAAGCTGGCAGGCGGAGATCTGAACCGTATCCTGTGCATCAAGACCACCCGGTGCCTGCGCCGTGACGGGGCGGTGGCGCACCACGGGCACCTCTATCAGGTGCGGACCACTGTCCGGGCGGCCCACGTCATGGGTGAAGAACGGGTGGATGGGACGATGTGGATGACCCACAAAGGCCGGCCGCTCACGTATCAGGCCATCGTCGCGCGTCCGCTGCGCGTGCCGCCGTCTCCCAGGATCGTGCGCCCGCAGCGCCCGGTCACGCCGACACGCGCGCACCCGTGGCGCTCACGGCTGCTGCCGACACGAAAAACACCCGCGGCGGCCATCACATAAACCGGACATTTCTACTGTGGCTTGACATGAACCTAGCCCAAGGTGTCAAGCCAATTTAGAAATATCCTCGTCTTTCCACAGTAGACATATCCGGGTTATGTCACGCCCGCCGAGATGGAGAAGTATGCCGTGGCGCGACCATTTTTGGCTGCGCTGGAGAGGGAGCCCGATATCGTTGTCGCTCGGAATGCCGATGGATGGGATCGCAGCAGTCCTGACGCGGCCCTTTGGCGCGGGGTGTTCTCGTTGGGATGGTCTCCCTGCAAGCCCGAGACGATGTCCAGGGTCCTGCCGGTCTGGTGGTGAATTTCGGATCATTTCCTAAGGCCTGCTTGCAGCCGTGGATACTTTTCTGACTGCAACAGGGTCGGAGCTGGGCGGCTTGTTATCGTGGGGAGCGGGGGTTGTTCATACAGTTTTCGGCGTGTTATTCTTGCCCGTCCTCGCGGGGACGAGACGATAACCGAATGGAGCGTGGGTCGGTCGACTGGGCTCTGTGTATGAATTAGCACCCTTCAGTACGATTTGGTCAATCTCGGGAATTTGTTGAAAAGGAGACATGTCGTGAAGAAGTCGATGGCGAGCACGGTCGTGTTGACGATAGTGACGCTCCTGAGTCCTCTGGTTTGGGCACAGGATGGCAAACTCCCGGCCCCCAAAATCAATACGCGTTCCGTGGCGCTTCCTCACGACGCGACCCACTGGTCCTACGAAGGCAAAAAGGGTCCTAAGTTCTGGGGTAAGCTCGACCCGGACTTTTCGCTCTGTGCAGACGGCCATAGTCAGTCGCCTGTCGATATCGCAACGACCTCTCCGGTGTCGCTGCCGAAACTCCGAGCGAAATTCAGTCCGGCGAATTTGCGGATCGTGCACCACGAGCACATGGCCGACGAGATCAACGACGGCCACACCATCCAGGTCAACTA
>JANOMG010000159.1:0-1960 GCA_031420175.1 Nitrospira sp. | reverse complement strand
ATCAGTCGTCACATAATGGTGCTGGCGTCCATCATGATGATGGTCGCGCCTGTTTCCTCTGTTTCTGTCGCGCAAGCCGATGAGGCGATGATGGGAGCTCATTATGGCTTCAGCGGGGTCATCTCAAAGATCGAGTCCGGCATGCTGTTCGTCAAAACGCCGCATAATCTACAGCTGCGTACGATCAGCCCCAATAAAGCCGATCGAGTGGGCTTGCATGAGGCCAGGACGGGAGATACCATCCTCATGCTGGTGGACTCGGGAAACGTCTTGCTGGATGTCACCGAGGCAGGACGTGGGTTCGCCGACCATCGCATGATTGTCGGGACGATCCATTACGCCGATCCCTATTGGAGCGAGATTCAGATTTCGACGCCAGAGGGATTCGAACGCTTCGACGTGGATGCGCTCGCGGGCAGTAAACTCTCCGTGTTTCAGGAAGGGGCTCCCGTCACGGTCGAGCTTGACGCCGATAACGTCATGATCGACATCTATCGGTCCCGGTGAGTGAGGGACGGCCTGCACGTCTTGACTTCACCGGTGACTGAACGTACCATCCATCTGTGAGGGGTTCCCTATTCCGCAACATTGCGGATAGGGAACCCGCCTCACGAGTTTTTTCACCATGCGTACGCAGCAGGGTCGACGTTATGGCTAGTTGCCTGCGGTGGGTGATCGCATCACTCTTGGCCTGTGCCGTGGCTGGTTGGGCAAGCAGCGACCATGCTTGTGCTAAGGATCGTCAGCCGGAATCCGGCGCTCCCCTTCAAACCATCCTTGAACTCGAGACGACGGCTCGCCTCCTCGCGATCCTGCTCGACTCCGGTCGAAACGTGATCAACGAGAACCAAGTCCTGTTCGATGAGCAGGGGAAAACGGAGAAAGGCTTTACACCTGACGTGTTTGAGCGACAAGTACTGGATATCTTTCACAGTCGCTCAGGCACCGACCTGCGAGATCTTGAGGCAGCGCGAATTCCGGCTGGGGCGAAGACGCTACTCAAAGAACTGGTCTTGGTCAGTAAACAGGTGGTCGCGGAAGCCCACCCTGAGATCAATCGACCAGGTGTCGGACTCAAAGAGTTTATCCCCGCGATCTTTGGCGCGCGAGTGGCCACCCGATTTACTGAACGGACACACGTGCGGCTGAAACAGACGGCGCTGGCGCCTCGCAATCCCCTCAACGCGCCGGATACTGTTGAGCGAACGGCGTTGGAGGCGTTTGCCGATCCCTCGTACCCCCGCGAGAAAGTGATCAGCGAAGTCACGGCGAAGAGCGGGTCGTTGCGCCTGATGTTTCCGCTCTATACGACCAGGAAATGCCTGGATTGTCACGGCGACCCCAAAGGGGAACTGGACCGGACCGGCTATCCCCGGGAGGGACTCAGCCTCGGGCAAAATGCCGGTGCGATTAGTGTGGTGATCCCGATTCGACCATGAGACGAATAGCATTGTTTCTGTGGGTGATGATCGTCGCCGGCTCCAGTAGCCTCTGGGGGGCCGAGCGACTGGACGCACCAGCCGCGAAGCCGGCGGGGAGCGGGGTCATTGTCCATAGCGACGGGTATATCCTGACGGCGCACCACGTGGTCGCCAATGCGAAGCGGATCTTCGTCGTGACCGCCGGAGAATTCCGCGCGCCGGCGATCCTCCTCAGCACCGATTCCGAACACGACCTCGCCTTGCTCAAGATTGAAACGGTAGGACTGACGGAAGCGCCCATTGGCTATGCGGGTGCCGTCCGACTCGATCAAGAAATCATCACCGTCGGATTTCCGTTCGGCCTCCGGGACGTGTCCGTGACCCGCGGTCGGATTGCGGCGGTGCGGACGAAGGGCGTCCAGCGGGTCTTTCAAGTGGATGCGGCCATCAACCCCGGCAACAGCGGAGGGCCCATCTTCAATCGACGCGGGGAAGTGGTCGGCGTGCTGACCACCAAATTCACCCATCCTTCCGGTATC
>JANOMG010000158.1:0-5960 GCA_031420175.1 Nitrospira sp. | reverse complement strand
AAGCCAACCCCGATCGTGTCAGATCCTATGCCCGCGACATCGTCCAGCATGGTCGTCGAATGGCCGCTATTATTCGAGACTTCACCGGCGTCACGACCCGCGAGACATCGGATCAACGGCAACCGGTTCACCTCGAACGGGAACTCGATCAGGCCATCGCGACACTCACGGGCAGCATGGACGCCTCAGGCCTCGCGATCGAGAGAACGTACGCAGGAGACACCTGTGTGCTGGCCCTCCCCGACCAACTCAGACAGGCGTTCACGAACTTGTTGATGAATGCCATTCAGGCGATGAAAGGCCGAGGTCTCTTATGTCTCTCAACCTCTCTGACCGATAGATCCGTCGTGACCACGATCGCGGATTCTGGCCCCGGCATTCCGAAACAATATCTGTCAAAGATTTTCGATCCGTTCTTTACCACCAAGGGACAAGGCGAGGGATCCGGGCTCGGCCTGACCGTCGCGCGCCGCATCATCAAGAAATTTGGAGGGGGTATTAGAATTGAGAGCCAGGAGGGGAGCGGCACCTCGTGCATTGTGACCCTCCCGGTGTTTCCTCTTCTGCCACCCCCACAGGAGGCTTCATGCACCGAGCCCACGTCTCGCTCTATGCCGCAGCCCTCACCGTCCTAATCGGTGGACTCTGGGGGGAGCCCTCTGCCCTATTTGCGAAGGAACGTCCGGGATCGCCCGGAATCCCGCCTGAAAAAGTGGCGGCCTATCTCTACGCCGTCATCAAGGCCGATCGCACGGTGTACACGACGGAGATCGTCAATCGGCTCCAGGAAAAAGGCGTCATCACGGCGTCTGAACATTGGGAGCAGGAGAGCACCCTCATGTTGCCGGCGCAGTTTCTCCATCTTTCGGGTAAGCTGGTGGCCGAGGGCGGGAGCGGGGTCCGGTATCGACTGATCAGTCTCTGGCCTATTTACCGCCGCAACGCTCCGGCAACCGAAGTGGAGCGCAACGCATTGGAGTCTCTCAGGAAGAATCCCGACCAACCAGTCACGGGGATCGTCACCAGCGGGCGCAAACAGTTTTTCCAGGCCATCTATCCAGACCTCGCCATCTCACCGGCTTGCATCAACTGCCACAACGGTCATCGGCTCAGCCCAAAACGGGACTTTAAGCTGAACGATGTGATGGGCGGGATCGCCATCACCATTCCGCTGGAATAATGAAAGCAGGCGAGAGGTGAAGGGCCAGGGGCAAGAGGACCAACAGCGTTTTCGAATGCGCAGCAATGCCTATTGCCTCTAGCCCCTCGCCTGAATGTCTTTCGCGCACCAGCACCGCCATCAGCAGCACTGGCACCACCACTATGGCCAAGACCCCAGGGTCAAGCACCACGCTGAAAGTGCATCACGCCCCCCCCAGACGGGCAGTCAGTCGCACGTGAACCGGATAGGTCATGTGCGCGAGAATCACCGCCCATAACACGGGGAGGAGAAACGGCCGAAACATCAGGGCAATCTGATAGAGGAGCACTAAGAAGAATGCGAAAAATACGGCGGTGAAGAGCCGCGGCTTCGTTATGGGTTGGATACGAACAGGAGAGAACCGGCAGACCTATCGGAGCGCTTCGCCTCGGGAATCTTTATCGAGCACCACAACCTGCTTGGCCCGGTGTGCGGAGAGATCCCGGACGCTGCCTGGCAACTTCGGTAGCTCATCAGGCCAAGCGGTCACCCCCATATCCGTCACACCTTGCAACTTGGCACCTTCTTCCATGATGAGCACCGGCGTATGGACTTCTCCAATGAGCGTCGCCGTCTTCAGCAACTGGACTCGCTCTATCGCCGTCACCTTGGCCTTGATACGACCGCTGCTGATCACCGTGCCGGCCATAATCATCCCCTGCACCAGTCCATCCTCGCCGATGATGACTTGCCCTTTGGTCTGAATCACGCCGTCGAGGCGGCCATCGATCCGCACCGTCCCGTCAACATGGATCTCGCCTTTCAGCAAGACCCCTTTGGCCAACAGGGTAATGTTGTCATCTCCGGCAAAGCCACTACTTTTCATGCGTCATTCCCCCTTCACACTCGATCGTTGACGCCAGCTTACACTATTCCTTTCAGCGAGGCCTAGGAGAATCCAAAAGTATGCCGGAGCCGTTCCCATATTCCCCCTCCATGCACCTCACAATAGACGCTGGGTTCCGTACCCTCGATGAACACCTCCGAGACCTGCTCGGGACACTGAAACGTCGCCAGCTGCCCGGTCTTCGGATCGATGGTGCGTGCGACCACACCGGGCGGCATCACGAATGCGGGGACATTTGGTGGGATCACCCGCTGTGCAAGCTCCATCCAGATCGGCAACGCCGCCTGCGATCCCGTGAGACGCAGCGGTCGTTCATCGTCGAATCCCACCCAGACTCCGATCACCACTTCGGACGTGTAGCCCACGAACCAGGCGTCGCGATAGCCGTCGGTCGTGCCGGTTTTCCCGGCCACCGCACCTTGGAATCCGATCACTCGGGCTTTACTCGCCGTGCCCCGCTGAATCACGCCTTCGAGGAGAGACGTCAACACATAGGCCCCTTGGGGCGACGTGGCCTGTTGCCGATCCGGCACAGCATTCCAGACGAGATCTCCCTGTCGATCTCTTGTCGATCGCACCGCAGTCGGCTTGACGGCGATCCCTCCGTTGGCGACCGCTCCATAGGCCGCCGCAATCTCCAGCAACGACACCGACGAACTACCCAACGCGACCGACGATAAATCCTCGCCGATGGCGCTCTTCACGCCAAGGCGATGCAACAGCTGCACGATCGGCTTCGTCCCCACGGCCTTGGCCACACGCACGGCCGGGACATTGAACGACTGTTCCAGCGCACTCCGCAGGGTGACATGGCCATGAAACTGTTTATCGTAGTTCTGCGGAGACCAGGGACCGGTCTCCGATTCAAACGTCACCGGCTCGTCCGCCAACAAACTCGCCGCCGTCACGTGGCCGGCTTGACCCTCACGAGCTGCTTCCAGCGCCGCCAGATACACGAAGGGCTTGAAGAGCGAGCCCGGTTGACGCCGGGACTGAACCGCACGATTGAATTGGCTCCGCCGGTAATCTCGCCCTCCCACCAACGCCAACACAGACCCGGTCTTAGGATCGAGCACCACGACCGCCCCTTGCATCGATTCCATCGAACTGTTGAGATGGGGATGCGCGGCCTCTAACTTGGCCAGTCCCTTCTCCAGCGATTCAGTAGCCGCCTGCTGGATCATCGGATCGAGCGTGCTATCAATCCGCAAGCCCTCCGGCAAGGGAACCACGCCGGCCTCTTCCACTTCCCGAAGCACGGCATCGACGAAATAGGGCGCATCGGTCAACACATCCTCCGACGGAGTCACACGCACCGGTTCATTGACAGCATGTGTCCACGTCTCTTCCGTCAGGACACCCGTATCCCGCAGCCGCCGCAACACAACATCGCGCCGCTGCTTCGCCAGCTCAGGATGTTTCGTCGGCGCGTAACTATTAGGCCCCTTGATCATGCCTGCGATCATCGCGACCTCTTCGACCGTCAATTCCTGAAGCACCTTGCCGAAGTAGCGATGAGCGGCCTCACGCACCCCGTAGATCGACACAAATCCTGCCTGCCCGAGATAGATTTCATTCAGGTAGCTTTCCAGGATCTCCTGTTTCGTATATTTCGTTTCCAGGACCAGCGCGGCCAGGGCTTCTTTGAATTTCCGCCCCATCGTTCGCTGCGGTGAATAAAACAAATTCTTCGCCAGTTGCTGTGTGATGGTGCTGCCGCCCTGCACCACACCTCCCTTGGTGAAATTGGCCCAGAGCGCCCGCCCAACCGCCACCGGATCGATACCGACATGGGAATAGAACCGGCGGTCCTCGATGGTCAGGACCGTGTCAATAATCTGTGGAGGAATTTGCGCCAACGGAATCCATTCGCGCACTTGGCGTGAGGCACCACGCAAGCCGCTCAGAAGTTCCGGTTCCAGAAAGATGGGAAAGAGCGCGGTGCCATCAACCGAAGACAGGACATCCGTCACGCGCCCCTGCTCCAACGGCATCGTCACCATCGTCGCGCCGACATGGCCCTCCGGCTGCGGATGGAGATAGACCGTGAGTGCCTCATCAGTCAACTGATAGTCTCCAGGCGACTGTACCGGCGCGGTCACTCGCCGATAGCCCAACCGTTGCAGCCGCTCAAGCAGATGGCTGTGCGCCAGCGAGAGATCTGGTTGCAGCAGAAAGGGTCCACTGTACAGACGCAGCGGCGGATGCTCGTCGCTCTTCGGCAGGGCAAGACTCATCGAGAGGATCGCACCATAGATCGCGAGTCCGGCTAGGCCGCTTGCGCTCAGCGCCAGCAGCGCCCCCACTCCCCGTTTTATCCATGGATGAACGACCGCCATCGGACGGGCTCCTTTCCAGACAGCATACGCGATCGTTCAATAGGATGCGAAACTCCCCTGCCACGAGGCAAGACTGATACCGCCACCATTGGATGGTCATACCCACGGTTACCTGGCAAAGAGGGGCAGAAAAAGAATGATGGCAGAGGCGCGACGGAGGATGTGACGGAGTGGGTGCTGAACAATAGAGCGCTGCGGAACCGGGGAGACGGAAGCGATCGCTTCCGTCTCCCCACCCTTGTGGGCTGATGACACAAGTCCTTTAGCAGGATGCTGAAAAAGACCGCCAGCGGCGTTCTCGCTTCACGAAGAGGCTCAACGTACCGGCGTGTACGCCTCGCCTCTTCGCTCGCTGCGGCCTTGCTGGACGGCCTTTTTGAGCAGCCCGTGGCAATTGAGGCTCCCACACCATACGAAGTACGTTCGCCATATTGTTCGCGGACACCGAGTTTCTCCGCAGCCTGTTAGGGCTTGCGCGTGTCGCCGCCTGCGCCAGGCGCTTCCTTGGCGGATTTTTTCTCGGCCTTGCGCTTTGCTCTCTCAGCTTTGCGTTCGGCTTTATGGCGATCCTTCGCGGCTTTGCGTTCGGCCTTCTTCGCCGCACGATCCATCTTCGGGCTGCCTTCCGCCTTCATCTCCCCGGACGCCGGAGCAGTGGCCGCTGCTGGCGCAGTCGGGACAGGCGCAGGAGCCGTCTCCTGTGCAAAGGTCGATGCGCCAAAACCAAGGGCGACGAGTAAGGCCGTGGCAGACAAGATCACCTGTTTCATCGACTACACCTCCTTGAGACGTGAAATGAAAGGAACCGCTTCACCAGAAAAACCGCGCTATCATAATGGGGAATCGGAGCTTTGCCAAGACTCACCATACATCTGCATCAGGCAGGATCGCGATGCACCGCAGCCGGTGAAAAGTCCGGCAGGCAGACCGCGATATATTCCGCCCTCTCAGACCCCGGCCTGCCGTACCGAATATTTAAGCAGTTCTTCCTGCCCCCCCCCTTCCGAGTTACTTCCTCCGGGTCTACCGCCCTCCGGAGATTTCGCTATCCTCTAAACAGCGGACACGAGTTCCTAGACCGACAACCAAGGAGGACGACCATGCATTGCTCACGCTGCTACAGTCTCATGGCGAAGGATCATCTCTTGGTTTTCGAGGGCGCCACCGGACGCATGTGGACGGACGGGTATCGCTGCATGAATTGCGGGCATGTCCATGAATCCCCGATTAAGCAGTATCACCTGTCGCGACGGAAGCCTGTGACAGTCGGCCTGCGCTACGAACCAGACTACCAGGGCGACGATGTCCATCTAGGAGCTGAGTCGTTCGTCGTGCAGGCAGCCTAAACAGGTCTCTTCAAGGAAACGGCCCCACGAGATGCCTCAGCGACATCATCCAACTCTGGCCGGAGGGACATGGCTACAATTCTAATCGTTGACGATGACGCAACCATTCGAGCACTCTTGTGCCGCATCCTGGAAGAGGACGGCCATGAGGTCCGCGAAGCGGCCAATGGACAGATCGCCCTCACGATGTATCGCCAAGACCAGGCCGATCTGGTGATTACTGACAT
>JANOMG010000157.1:0-3873 GCA_031420175.1 Nitrospira sp. | reverse complement strand
AGCGGCATCGACCTGTGAAAGTCCGTATCGAACACGGCGACCATCGGGATGTGCGATCCCAGTGCAGCGCGCGCTCCCTTGATCCCGGCGATCGATCCAGGGTTGTGGAGCGGAGCGAATTCGGCCAACCGATCGATTGCGGCCACCACGTCGTCGTTAATCACAACCGGCTCTCGAAATCGCTCGCCTCCATGCACCACTCGATGCCCAACCGCGTCAATGCGGAGATCTCGTCCGTCAAGCCGGCTCGATTCCTCCAGCATCTGCATCATGCAACGGACCGCCTCAGCATGGGTCGAGACAGTGCTTGTGGATTGGACAACTGTTTTCCCCGTGAGACGGAGCATCAGCGTTGCCGTAGGCCCGATTGTTTCGACCGATTCCTCATAGCTGGTGCTCATATGACGACTGCCCGCTGTTCCAGGAGATGCCTCGAACTCGACAACCTTGAACTTCAGGGAGGAGCTTCCGCTATTCATCGCCAAGACGTTCATGGGCAACACACCTCGAGTAAACTCTGATCTTGCCCTGCGTGCGGTTTCATGAATGCCATTAAGCTACCTCGCCTCCATGATCGGTTTCTGCATCCGCCATCCTGGTCGAACCACTGGTTTCGAGGAGAGCACGGAGCCGGTGGGACGAAGCCTCATCTGTGAATGCCAACAGTGAGTCATTCGCATCCAACACGGTGCTTCCGTCCGGGACAAAACATTGCTTCTTCCTCCCGATCAAGATGACGACCGATGGTTTGGGCAGACCGATATCGATGAGCCGTTTCCCGATCGCCACGGAGGATTCGGGGATAGTCAATTCAACCAATCCGTTCTTGAGGCCGGTCGGCGCATTCCAGACCGGCGAGACATTGAGACGCCGCCGCAACGGCTCGTCAACCTTGAGCCAACGCGCGACCAGCGGGATCGACGTGCCCTGGAGCAGAGCGGATGCCAGGACGATGAAGAACACCAGATGAAACATCATCGTAGCTTGCGAAATGCCGGCGAGGAGCGGAAACGTTGCGAGAATGATGGGCACAGCGCCTCGCAGTCCAACCCAGGACACCATGGTTTTTTCCCGCAGACTGAGTGAAGTGAACGCCAGCGCCAGGAACACCGCGATCGGACGGGCAAAGACCATCAAGAACAGGGCCAGAAGCAGCCCTGTTCCGGCAATGGGAACGAGTTGCGTGGGAAACACCTGAAGCCCGAGCGTCAGAAACATGGCGATCTGCATCAACCACGCCAGTCCGTCATGGAACCGCATGAGGCTACGCTTATGGATAACATTGCTGTTGCCCATCATAAGCCCGGCGAGATAGACAGACAGAAACCCGTTTCCCCCCAACCAGGTGCTGACGCTGTAGGTCAACAAGACAAGGGACAAGGTCAACACCGGATAAAGTCCGTCATATTCGAGCCGCAACCGGTTGGTCAACAGCACCATCAGCTTGCCGATGCCGAACCCGATGGCCGCACCGAGCACCATTTGGCGGACGAACATGGGGACCAGGTCAATCACCGACGTCGAGGCCCCCGTAATCAAGCTGATCAGCCCGAGTGTGAGGAATATCGCCATCGGGTCATTGCTGCCGGACTCGAGCTCGATCAAGGGTTTCAATGGGCCTCGAAGACTCACATACCTCGAGCGCATGACGGCAAAGACAGCGGCCGCGTCGGTCGAGGAGACGATCGCGCCAATCAGCAGCCCCTCCAGCCACGACATCCCGATGACCGTCGTCGCGAACAATCCGACCAAGCCAGCCGTAATCGCCACGCCCAATGTCGAAAGGATCATGCCCTTTCCGAGCTGTGCCCGAACGCTGGCCCAGTCGGTATCCATGCCACCCGCGAATAAGATAAACACGAGCGCCACCACCCCGATCGACTGGACCAGCCAGGGATTGTCGAAGTGGATGCCACCCGGCCCATCGGACCCCGCGAGCATCCCGATGATGAGGAACAGCAGTAGAGCGGGAACTCCCAACCGCCCGGACGCCTTGCTGGCAATCACGCACAGCAACAGCAGCCCCGAAGCCCCGAGCAACAGATATTCAATGGTGGGCATCATCGGCTTGTGCGTCGCCTTTCGTGTCGAGCATCGGCACGGACAAGCGGTGCGCGTTCTTAACGACCAGGACGGGACAGCCTGCTCGCCTCAAGACGCCTTCGGCCACGCTGCCCAACACCAATCTAGAGAGTCCCCGTCGACCTTGCGTTCCGACCGAAACTACATCGGATTCCCATCGAGCAGCCTGACTCAGAATGGTCTCTATCGGCTCGCCCGGAATCCAGAAACCTTCCACCTCCTCAAGGCCTTGTCGGCGAAGCTCCTCCATTAGGACATTCAGTTTCCTTTGCCCGTCCTTCTTGGACGCTCCCTTACCAGCTGCGTGCACCACACAGACCTTGGCCTGCGTCAGCCGCGCCAGCGCAGATACAGCCTGCAGCGCCTGATCCGCGCAGGGAGAAAAATCCGTGGCCGCCAGCAACCGCGCCAGCTTCACGCGCGCAGGGTGGTGGACGACATCTCTCGCAAGCCCCCCATGGACGGCAAGTACCGGGCAGGGGGCCTGACGGACGACGGCTTCCACCGTGCTGCCGATGCGCAAGCGATCCCATCCCGTGCGTCCTTCGGTTCCCATAACGATAACCTCAGCACGCGCGTGGTTCGCGTATCGCAAGATACACGCATCGGGAACTCCGAACTGCAGACTGGGCTCGGCCTGTACTCCGGCTTCCTTTGCGATTCGCGTCAGACGTGCCAGATCAAGCAGTGCCGATGTTTTGACGGAGTCCAGATAGCGGCTGCTCGGTGGAGATCCGGGCATATCGTATGGGGTCTTAATCACATGCACAATCTCCATCCGAACCCCGAGCAGACGCGCGAGTTTGATCCCGTAGCCGAACGCCCGTCGGGCGGGCTGCTGAAAGTCTGTCGGCACTACAATGCATCGACCAGTTTTTCGACCGAGCGAGTTCACAACACTTCCTCGCCTCCCACCATATTGACGGTATTCACGCTCTTCATCGTCTTCGTATCCACTTGATCCCTTCCATGATCACGAACGGTAGCACACCCATGGCTCCCATCAACGCCCAGTCTTCAATCGGCAGCGGGACAACCTTGAAGATCGACGCGACCGCTGGGACGGTGAGCACCGCCACCTGCACAACCAGCGAGAGGAGGAAGGCCCACACCAGCGGGCGATTCGTCCCGACGCCCAGCTGAAAGAGCGACAGCCGTTCGCTCCGGCAGTTGAAGACATGCACCAGTTGCGCCACTACCAACACCGTAAAGGCCACCGTCCTGGCCTGATCGAGCTCTTGATGCAGACCATAGAGGCTATAGCTGAACGCGCCTAACGCGATCACCCCCAGCATCAACCCCTCTCCGCCGATCGCCAGTAATCGTCCGCCGTCCAGCAGCCGAGCCTCCGGCCGGCGAGGCGGACGCGTCATCAGATCAGGCGCCTTGGGATCGACCGCCAGCGCCAAGGCCGGGATGCCGTCCGTCACGAGATTCATCCAGAGAATCTGAATCGGCAGGAGCGGCAGAGGCAGGCCCAGCAGCGCCGCAAACAACATGACCAGCACTTCGCTCAGATTGCACGACAGGAGAAAATGGACGGCCTTCCTGATGTTGTCGAAGACCCCCCGGCCTTCTTCCACCGCCGCCGCGATCGAGGCAAAGTTGTCGTCCGTTACCACCATGTCGGCGGCTTCCTTGGTCACATCGGTACCGCTGATCCCCATCGCGATGCCGATATCCGCTGCCTTGATCGCAGGCGCATCGTTCACGCCGTCGCCCGTCATGGCCACGATCCCGCCTCGGCGTTTCCAGGCCTGGATGATACGCAACTTGTGTTCCGCCGAGACC
>JANOMG010000156.1:0-5430 GCA_031420175.1 Nitrospira sp. | reverse complement strand
CCATATCGACCCGGCCGTCAGCCCCAATGATCGTGCTGCCGATCGGCTGCACCTTTACGGTTTTTCCAGCAGCGGTGAGTACGAGGGACGGAGCGGTGTAGGTTCCGAGGTTCTCCTCGGTGATCTTGAGCTTGTCCGGGTGGATCTTGATCAGCTTCTCTCGCTGGGCTTCAGCGAGCCAAGATCGGATCTGACGAAGTAAGCCCTCTATCGCATCGAGCCACTCCTTCTGCCGCTGGACTCGCCGGTGTGGCGACTCAGTCTCTTTTTGCCGTCGCAAGAATTCAGTGATCGCGGTCATCAGATTAACTCATGTCCAATCCACAAACTGTGAACGAAGCGTATCACTCTACCAGCTTCATGAATCGAGGCCAATACTATGGGCCGACGTGTATGGGCCGATCGCGACGAGTGCGACGTGGGCCTCAGAGGTATGCTGGCCAGCAGAGGAAGATCTTGGCGCCACCAGCGCCTCTTCGCTGCAAGAATGAGCATTCGATCCGACGAGATGGGAGCGATCACCTGCATGTTTGGGCTGCGCTGTGCGATGGCGAGGCCTGATGCCATTTCTTAAGCCCAGTTTGATGCCCTTAGGTCTGCAGAACGAACGACTTATTTAGGCGGCAGTTTCCGGTTGGCTGCGCACTCCCAATGTATCCAGGATCTGACCTCGCAGAGCCGGAGCTGAAAAAGATTTTCTCACCGGTACACGGAGCAAAGGAATCCCCGCGACGCGCAGGACCTCATTGAGGAAGATGTCCCGCTCCTGTCTCTCCGGTAACTGATGCGAGGCGTCGTCCAGCTCGATCACCAGGGCTGGTGCAACGGTTTGCGGATGACACAGGACAAAATCTACGTGCTTTGAGGCTACTCGGCGAATGTAGAGGATGCGGTTCTCCATATTGTCCGGCAGCCAGAGGAGGTCCAGTAGTCTCACTTTGGCAAAGATCGTATAGCGGTTCCCTATCGCCTGGCGGAGCACCTCATAAAAGTCCCGTTCCGCAGGGGACAGCAGGTACCACTTCTTCTGGTAAGGCAGCGGCCCGATTGAGACAGGTTGTCCGCCTCGTTGCCCGCGCATCCATGCGGATCTATTGCGCCCAGGGGAGAGCTTGAAGCACCGATAGACAAAATATCCTATCAGCGCCCAGGTAATAATTCCCGCGAGGATTGATCCAAGTGTTGCCATTCGTATTCACCTGAACTCGGAAGGGTCGCCACTAGCCATCTTCACGTCAAGCCCTTGCGGTTACTTCAGACCTGTCCGTTCACGATCAATACATCTTTCAACGGCGCAGTAACCAGAAAAGACTCCCGGTACATTTACTGCTCCCCTTATCTCTCACAGTGAACTCACTGCGTTTATCATTGCCAAGGAGAAGTCATCCACCGCTCTAATGATTTCATCCTTCGTCATCGATGGGCAGCCACCACGCTCTGCAACGGCGTTGATTGTTTCCCGATCTTTGCTTATCGCTCCAATCTCTCCAATCGGTACTCCATAAAACAAAAGCCGAAGCATGATGAAGAGATTCTCTTCCGTCGCTAGACCCGGTATGTGACTTTTATACTTCTCCTTTAACGTTTTGAGTTTCTGGCCATCAGCCTGGGATATCTCAAGCTGATCTGGAAGTGGCGCTAGACAATAAGCTCCCGAGAGGTCCGTCTCATAAGAGTACGTTCTCCTAATGTCCTGGTGTGCGATAATTTTATTCCGGTACACCACGAGACAGTAGGCACTCAGAATTGAATTGATGGCAGGGCGAAGAGGAGAATCCTTGCGCATCAGGAACTTCTTAATGAGGGACATGCCGTCAGTCGGCCTGCCTAAAGCTTCATGAAGGAAGGTGCTGATATAAATGTCTGCGAACATATAAAGCGCTTTCAGAATGGTGACCAGAAACCGCATGAATTGCATTCTCGCCACGATTGAGTACTCATCACTACCCCTTCCGCTCATCAGAGGGTCGCGTTCAAAGACCCCGGCTAGTGTGGCCATATCGACCAAGTCCTGATACGCCAAAGCAATCCTTTGCCCATCAACGGATCTTTTCTTTTCTCTCAAGGGGATTATCACCCTCTGCTCGAACTCGGAGATCGTCATTTCCTAGTGCCTGTGGTCTGAGGGATCAGAAAAGACTCCCTGGACATTTTGGATCATTTTTACTTTCACCTCAGTGTTAGGCTGCGTCGCTATGTTGTGTGAGAAACTCGGCCAGGATGACTCGCACTTGGTCCATTTTATTCTTGTTGTTGGCTTTCCATCGTTTGAAATTCTCCTGATCACTGCAGTACGACCGCAACGTGCTCGATGCCACGTTTGTCAGGGAGGCAATCTTTTCGAATCGTCGAGGATCGCAAGCCCTGAGATCCTGTAGCTTGTTCTTCGTAACATTTCCCTCGGACCCAGTTGGCCCGTTTGCTAGGGTGTTGTGCGTAGCGGCTCGTGGCCCATTTATTTCCGATCCACGGTCGGCTGCAGCGCTACGATCGTCCGACTGCTCTGCAAGCTCGGCTTCCGGGTCTTCGCACCCGAGCGTGTAGTCATCGGCTTTCGTGATGCAGTAGTTGAGGAGCGTGCGAGCGGGGCAGTCCAGATCCTGAGCAAGCGCCTCCAAGGCAGCGTAGACAGTCATCCCATTTGTGTCTTGCAAATCGACCACCGCCTGCCGCAAGTCTTTCACTGTCTCGATCAATCCCGATGCATCGAGATCGTCCGGTTCTTCGTCCTCTTCGGCCACAGTTCCGTCCACTCCTACCGTTACATCGTTCTCGCCGTTGGCCGTGACCTGCTGGAACCGCAGGACTTGCCCTTTCCGATCCACATATTGGGAAGTGAAGTCGACGACCGCGTAATCCTCAGTACCCGCTGCCTTTGGCCCGCGCATCCCGCGACCGATCATCTGTTGGTGCAACTCCGGGCTGAATGTGGGCCGGACCATGAAGAGACAATCCGTCTTCGGCAGGTCGATTCCCTCGGCCAACATCAGGACTGACACGAGCATCCGCGTCTCAGACGTATCAGGGTCCTTGAACCAGATCAGGTTATTGCGATTCTCTTCCGTCGTCAGTTCACTGTGGGCCACTCTCACGCTGGCATCATTAGCGAAATGATCGCTCTTTAGCGTGTTTGCATGGTCGATCGTAACAGCGAAGCAGAGGACACGTTGTCGTTTGCCGCGGTATTCCTGCCACGCCTTTTCGACTTCGCGGTTTACTTTGGGATCGTTGAACTCCTTAATCCGCGTCACGAGTTCGCTCTCAACGTGTTCAGGCCCAGCATGTTCCTTCTTGCAACGAAAGGTAAAACCCGTCTCCCGATGTGTCGTCAGTGTCTGGTGTCGCTGACTGAGAAAGCCTTCGCCAACAAGGAATTCCGGAGTCAGGTCTGTGCCAAACATGGACTCGGTGTTCCAGTACTTGCCGAAATTGCGTTTGTCATGATCAAGCGGTGTCGCCGTAAGACCGAGGCGCGGAATACTCTCACGTCTGCAGTAGTTATACAGCGCTTTGTACCTCTCAGATCGGGGGTGGAACCGATGACATTCATCAATGACCGTCACATCGAAATGATTCTGCCGATTGTAGCGAAGAAGGCGTGGCAGCATTCCTTGTGTGCAAAAGACAACCTGGCATTCTTTGCTCAGGCGGAACTCCTTCCGGTCTCTAACACCGGACTCATCTTTTATATGCTGGGGTACAAACCACTTTGCTTTGGGTATGGCGCCATTGATCTGGTCACGAATGCTCAACCAGCTTTGCCGAAGCAGCTCGACTCGATGACAGACCCAGAGGATGCGTGCTTGAGGTTTTTGCTCCAGTAACCTACGAATAACCTCAGCTGCCACCAGCGTCTTGCCTGCCCCCGTTGGCAACTTGACGATTCTGCCTAAGTCGGCATCTTTTGCTGTTTTCAGCCAAGCCATCACTTGCTGGATGATGTCTTCTTGGAAAGGCCACGGGTCGCACGGACCCTCTGTAAGCTCAGCTTCACAGGACGGCGCTTCCTCATCCAGTTCCTCTTCTTCTCCATCGTAGAAGGTGTCGGCTATTGCTTGGCCGATGGTGATTCTTGTCTTAATGGCATTCTTGTCTTGCTTGGTCTCTCCCCAGAGCTTCTCGAACTCATCTGCCAGTCGATCGTAGTCGGCAGGGTCTACTTGGGAGAAACACTCGATGTTGTCGCCGAGTGAGCGCTCGGTGAGGTTGAAGGAGCCGAGTAACGCCACTTTCTGTTTTCGATAGAGGATGACCTTGGCATGGTTTCCTGGCAGGTGATGCCAGGTGCTCCCTATTTGTTCTATTGGTTTAATTGCTGATTCATAAATCAGCTGGGTCAGTATTCGAACGCGATGTGACTGGGAGATTTTAAGCCGATTCTTCAAAGCCTCCCATCCAGCTTTTGTGACCACGAAGCTGAGAATATCCACGCACTCGTCCGGCTTAGCCGGTAGCAGAGGGAGCTTGGCGCCTTTAACAATCATAGCCATCTTCTTGTCCCCGAAGTTTGATGGACCATCGCTATGCGAACACCTCGGATATCCTTAGCTGACGAATGCTGTGACCGGATTTATCCCACGCAGTTTGACGCGACACTCTTCTTCCAACGCCGCCATCAGTCGATCACTGTCGTAATCCTCCCCAAGAGCGCGTGCCTGGCAGACGACAGTGGCAAAATTGCGGGGAGTCAGCGTCCTGAGTTGTGACAACCTCGTCTTCACCGATTCCGCAGACCGTCGTGGTCGAGTGTATCCTTGGAAGATTGCCAGGACACGCGTAAACAGTTTTCCTGCCTGATCTGGCCTGAGATAGTCGAATTGGATTTTGAGATCGAATCGTCGGAGGACGGCTGGGTCGAGCCGGTCCATCAGGCTAGTTGAGCAGACGAACAGGCCCTTGAGCTGTACTGGTGGCGGCTGGTTGGATTCGGCGACAGGGTCGAGGTGCTGGCCCCCTAGCAGGCTGCGGAGAAGCTATTTTGGCACGCGAGAATTTCGATGGTCCGTACGTGTAGCGCCACAGGAGAACACTCTCGCAGGATGCTCAAAATGGCATCCCAGCAAGGCCGCAGGGAGTTCGGCGACTGAAGCGTATTCCTTCTTCACCCGCCCACCCCGAGCTGCCAGGACAGCTCCGTCACCGGGGGGTACGTTGCAGGGAGACGGACGACTGAGAACGCCGCTGGGGGACATTTTCAGCATCCTGCTAAGAGCGTCGCTTGGAAGGCGTCAAGACCTGCTTGAACACCGTACGAAGGCCGAAATAGGCAACGGAATCTTTGAGGTTGGAGTACAGCCGTTTGAAGGTTCCCATGTCCGGGTTAGTGACGTATTCCATCGTGAGGGCGATCCGTTCTTCTCCCTCGCCAAGCGGAGTCACCGCATGCCAAAGTTTATCTCCATTGAAAATGACGAGATCGCCCGGCTGCGT
>JANOMG010000155.1:0-5835 GCA_031420175.1 Nitrospira sp. | reverse complement strand
CCTGCGAGCTGCATGGCCGCAGTGGTCACATCACGGCTGATCGGGATGTTCCCTTCCAGACGGGCATCCGCTTTCCGCTTCTCGCTCGCCTGTTCTGTTTTGTTATCTTTATCGTCAGCCATGTCCCATCAGCCTCAAGAGACCATTGATCGTCTCGTGCAGTGCAATGAATTCCCGTTCGAGCAGCGACACCATGAAGGACAAGGATAAACCCAAGACCAGTAACCCGGCGGCAATGGTCAGGGGGAAACTCAGCACGAAAATATTGATTTGTGTGACGGCTCGCCCCAACATGGCCAGCAAAATATTAATGAGGAGCACGGCCACGAGGACAGGTGCAGACAGTTGCACGGCCACCTGAAACATATGCTGCGACAGGTGCAGGACTTCCTCGCCCACGGCGGGCGAGAGATTCGCGCCGAATGGGGGAATCGATTCGTAACTGGAGACGATGGCCGCCACGACCATCATATGGGCATTCAGCGAGAGGAAGACCAAGGACGCGATGACGGTAAACAATTGTCCGACCATCGGCGTGGAGTGCGAGGTCATCGGATCCAGGAGCTGCGCGATACTAAACCCCATCTGGCTTCCAACAATTTCTCCGGCGACCTCGAGTGCGGCAAAGAGCAGGCGCACAGCCATGCCGATCACGAAGCCAATCATCAGTTCACTGGCAAGACCCGCCGTCATGGCGAGGGCGTCCGGAGGAACCGGCGGGAGCTGAATCGCCGGGGCCAACGCCATGGACAACATCAGCACGAGCGCCACTTTCACTCGTGGAGGTATGGTCCGTCCGCTCAACATCGGCATCGCAGCCACGATCCCCCCGGCGCGGGAGGCCACGACGAGAAAGGACTGAAACTCAGGCAGCAGAAGATGGAGTGGCTGTGTCACGTTCATGTTCGTTCGATAACCGTCGTCAATGCACGTAATTCGGAATGTTGGTGAAGAGCTCCGTCATAAATGTCGTCATCACGCCCAACACCCAGGGCATAAAGACGACGATGGCGCCGAATATGGTCAGGACCTTCGGCACAAACGTTAATGTGGCTTCGTTCAGTTGCGTCATGGCTTGCAGAGCGCTGACCGCCAGTCCGACGACTAGACTGAGCCCCAGGAAAGGCGCGGACACGAGCAACGTCGTCTCTAAGGCCTGACGCCCTAACTCTGTGACCATCTCAGGAGTCATGAATACCTCGTGATGGGTGATGGGTGAACCGTGATGAGACGCCCCCGCGAAAGGATCCTACGAGTCTCGTTACCATGCTGTTGTTGATACATCACCGATCACCCCTCACTGTTCACTGGAAACTTTTGACCAACGACCCCACGATGAGATACCAGCCGTCTGCCAACACAAACAGAATCAGTTTGAACGGGAGAGAAATCATCACCGGCGGTAACATCATCATGCCCATGGCCATCAGAATGCTGGCCACCACCATGTCGATGATCAGAAATGGGATATAGATCAAGAACCCGATCTGAAACGAGACCCTTAATTCGCTGAGAATAAAGGCCGGAATGACCACATGAATAGGAACCTGATCGACCGTGTCCGGCTTCGGAATCTTGCCGAGGTCGATGAAGAGCTCCAGATCCTTATCTCGGATCTGTCTCAGCATGAACGCACGAATGGGTTGAATGCCTTTCGTCCAGGCTTCCTCATACGAAATCTTTTCGGCAAGCAGCGGCTCGACCGCCTGGCTGTACACCGTCTGCCCCACCGGAGCCATGACAAAGACGGTGAGGAACAAGGCCAGGCTGATCAGGACTTGGTTCGGGGGCACTTGCTGTGTGCCCAACGCCTGCCGGAGAAATGAGAGCACAATCACGATTCTGGTAAAGGACGTGACCATGATAAAGAAGGCCGGCGCGAGCGAGAGCACCGTCAGCAGCGCGAGGATTTGAATGACGACGGCCGTTTGCTTCGGGCCGGTCTGTCCCAAATCGATCGTGACAGAGGGGTTGGTTCCAGCAGCAGCATCGTGCGTGAAACCCAGACAGAGGCACAGCATCAATGCGACCATACACACGCGCGTCCGGGACTCCTGCCCGCTTCGCGAAACCCACATCCATACCCTCAGCCAACGATTACACAGTGGCATGGCCGCCTTTCATCTGCGTCGTAACCTGAGAGACACAACCCGAAACATGCCCCGGGGAAACCATCGACGTACCGGAAGCTACCCTTGACCGCAATTCCAGAACCTGCTCCGGGTCTGTGATCCGCCCAAACGAGACCAGATCAGTCGGGGTTACGCCAACGATCAGGAACTCTCCTGCCACCGATACGAGCGAAATCGTCTTGCGGGGACCGAGGTAGCCGCTCCCCAGCACCTGGACGATCGGTGCAGTCACAGGCGTGAACAGTCGCGTGCCGCCAAATCGCCGAACCAGCGCAACCAGCCCGGCGATAAGAGCCAGGACCAGCGCAAGGGCTGCCGCCATCCGCAGGAAACTGTCCCAGAAATCGACCATGCCGTCTCCGTCTCCCCTTGTCCTAGCCGAGTTGCTGAACCCGTTCGACCGTGCTGATGACATCGGTCAACCGGATGCCATATTTCTCGTTCACCACCACCACTTCACCGCGCGCCACCAGCTTGTTATTGACCAGCACTTCCATCGCTTCGCCCGCAAGTTTTTCCAGCTCAACCACGGACCCCTGCCCGAGCTGAAGCAGCTCACGAATCGCCATCTTGGTCGACCCCACCTGCACGGTCACCTGCATGGGAATATCGAGGATGAAATCCAGGTTCTTTTGAGCCGGCACGGCACTCCCATTGTCGACCGGGGGAAACGAGGCCACAGGGGGGGACGCGGCGCTCGATTCAGTCTTTGTGATGTCGGTTTCAGCCATCGATCATTCTCCTCAGCCACAGGGCTCGCTTACGTAATCACCTTCGATACACGACAGGCATGGTTGCCCTTGAATACACCGGGGCTTCCTTGAAATTTCAGGTATCCCTCGACAAAACAATCCAGCGGATCGCCCGGCCGTTGATCCAGCACAATGACATCTCCCGCCGTAAAGTTGAGCACGTCTTGCACCTTGACGGAGACGGTCCCGAGCCGAACGGTGACATTGAGCGCGCAGTCTTGCAGTCTCTCGCGAAACCGGCCCGCCCACCCTCCGTCTTGCTCGACATGATCGGAGACCAGGCCTGAATAGAGCTTTTCCTTGATGGGTTCGAGCATGGAGTAGGGATAGACGACAAACATATCGCGCGCGGTTTCGCCGATCACCACTTGCAAGGTCACCACGGCCACAATCTCGGAGGCGGAAACCACCATGGCAAATTGGGGATTACTTTCCGAACGCACATGCTGGATCTTGACCGTCATGAGCGCTTCCCAGGCTTTTTCCAGGTCAAGGAACGTCTGCTGGACCAATTTCTTAATGACGCGCAACTGGATGGGCGTGAAATCACGACCTTCTGGTTTGACGTGTGTCTGCCCCTTGCCTCCGAAAAAGTAATCGACAATCAGATAGACCAGGAAGGCGTCCATCACAAAGAGCCCGTTGCTGCGGAGCGGCTCCATATGAAAGACATTCAACGAGGACGGCATGGGCACCTTCTTGAGGAATTCGCCGAACTTGGTGATCTGTGTGCCGACGACGGCGAATTCGATGGTGTCATGCAGCGCCGCCCCCCACGAAATCGTTTGGCGGCGAATGAAGCGATCGTTGATCAGCTCGAGCGTCGGCATCCGCCCGCGAATGATCCGTTCCTGATTGAACAGATCAAACTGCTTGGTCCCCGTCGCAGCGGATGCCGCATCCTGCGGTTTCGCTTCGACCGCACCGGAATCGACCCCCCTCAGGAGGGCATCGATTTCGTCTTGGGAGAGGATTTTTTCCATAGGCCGGATCGTCCTTGTGGCTATTGCACGACGAAGTCTGTGAAATACACCGTGCGTACGGCCGGCTTAGGGAGCAAACTGTTGACGCGCTGCGTAATTTCATCGCGCAACTGAAATTTCCCCTGGGTCGTGCGGATCGACGAAGATTCTTTGCTGGTCAGCAGCACGAGAATCGTATCGCGGACCTGCGGGATGCGTTCGGTCAAGGCATCCGCCCCCTCCTGATTGTCCATCTCCAGCTTCACCGTCAGTTTCAAGTATTTCACCTCTTGTGCATCGGCCAAGTTAACGATGAAGGGGTCCACATCAAACATGACGCCCTTGGCCACCCCGGCTTTCCCCTCTCCTTTATGCCCGGTCTCGCCGTGACTCTCGGCTTTCGGTTCGCTGGGTTTCGGCTCGCTGGCCTCTGTTTTCGCCTCATCGCCCCCATGCCCCCCAGAGGTCATCTTGAAAATTGCGAAGGCCGCTCCGATGCCCAGCAAGAGAGTCGCGACAACAATGATCATGACCATTTTCATAGGGATCCCGGCGGAGACTGCTACGGGGGCTTTCCCATCTTCAGCGGCTGCTGCATCTGACATAAGATCCTCCTCTAGTCCAACGGTGACAAGAACAGGGAGTTTGCAATGCGTATGCCACAAGAATTTCGCTCAATTTGAAACGCCACATGCGAGGAACCTCGCGCCAGTTGAGTAGATTCCTCGTAACGGAGGAGAGGAAGCACAGAGGGAAAGAGGACGGGCTGCCAGTCGATTGACGATGTCAAAATCCTGACAGGGAACGCCAGTCGAAACACAGAACGATGACGAGGGTATCGGCTTTTGGAAGAGAGAATGGCTCCCGTGAGGTGGGTCACGCGCGCGGCGGCGCATGACCCACCCACCACAGCGGACTACCGCTTGAGATTGACGAGTTCTTGGAGAATCTCGTCGGATGTCGTGATGACGCGAGAGTTGGCTTGGAACCCACGTTGGGCCGCGATCATGTCGATAAAACTTTCACCCAAATCGACATTGGACAATTCCAACATATTGGACTTCAATTTGCCCAATCCCGCGCTCTCCGGGACTCCCGTCACGGGTTGCCCTGAGTTGCCGGACTCCGCAAAGGTATTGTTCCCGGTTCGAGTCAAGCCAAGGGGGTCAGGAAAGCGTGCCAAGACCACTTGAGCCAGCGCTCGTAACTGACCGTTGGAGAACCGTCCATTGATCACCCCGTTCCCATCGACCGAAAAGGCCTGGAGTGAACCGGCCGCATAGCCGTCTTGCGTCAGCTGGACCACCGCGGATTGCGAGCCGAACTGAGTCGTGCCGTCCAATCCGTTGCCGCCCTCCGTCGTCACACTGGTGCCATAGTTATAGGTAAGCAGCTGGTCGGGCGTCGCCCCGTTGAAATCGACTTGCATTTGCCCCGGCACCGTCCCGGCTGTCCCAGCCGCCGTCCCTGTATCGAACCGGATGGCCACACTCTCGCGGTCGAGCGTACCGTCCGTGCCAAAGGTCAGGGTCCCGGCCCCGACCCTGGCGATGCCGAGTGTGGCATCGATATTCGCCGACGCATAGTTGGCCGTCACCACGTCATTGCTGTTGGTCGTCACATTGTAGTTCCAGGTATTACTTCCGGCCTTGGTGAAATAGGTCGTGAGGAGGTGGCTATTTCCAAGAGAATCGTAGACGGTCATCGACGTCGAGAAATTCGAGGTCCCTGTCGGATCGGCAATACTGAAGTTCGTGCCCGTCGTGGATGTCCCGGCCAGCATATTGAGGTTTGCGCCCAAGGTGTCGGCGCCATTGGCTGTAACAGCGACCGCGCCTGTGCTGGTAGTCGCGTTATTGGTCACCCCGGCGAGTCCGGACGTAAAGGTGAAGAATCCGCCCGCGTTGACCGCAGCTGTGAAGCCAGTATAGGCGGCGGTTCGAAACGGATCGGCGGGCGTCAGAGCCCGCACGGCGTTCTGAATAGCTG
>JANOMG010000154.1:0-2182 GCA_031420175.1 Nitrospira sp. | reverse complement strand
ATAGTATCGATCGATTGGCACTTGAACCAGCGTGCCTGTTTGGTCCGCATTGAACTCCTTGTTCCCCATGCCTGCGAGGTCCCAACCTTGGTAGTTGGAACAGCAGCCTTGTTCGCTCTTGTGGACCAACCTGGTGGCTCTGAGGCGGCTCCAGACGAAACTATCCAGATCCGTGTACGACGTAATGGCATGAAACGTTCCCTTCTCGTGCCAGTAGAAGGCCTCTCCCTGAACAAGCACGCCGAGGTCATGCTTGTCTGTTCTGCCCCCCGTTTGACGATCTTCCTGTTTCCACCGAAACTGGGGACCGGCGAATCCAATGAAGTTCCATGGCCCCTGAATAAGTTTGATTCCAAACGATGGGGACGCAAACTGGACCTCGGCATCACGCTTCGTTCCGTTATCTTTGAACGTGTAGCCGAGCCCGGCCCCCATGACCTGGAAAAATGGTTGGAGGTTCGACTCGCCCGATGTGATCGGCGTCCGCACACCCAGATACGAGTAGTACTGGCCATGATCGTCGATTTGATAACCCGTAAAGACGTCCCCGGCTGCTACGACACCGGGCCACAACAGGGCCACACACAACGCTATGCCGCAAGAGACGTGAGTTCTTGCCATTGGTCTGCTCCCTTGTCCACTTGTTCGATTGTGAAGCCTGCCACCACCGTTCCTTCGCATTGCATCGTCCAACACCGATGGACCTTCAACACAACGGATTCCACATACAGAGTCCCAGTCTCACCGATAAGATCGACCGTTCCCGGAAAGTTCACCGAAAGACCGGTCGCTGAAATCTCCGCAACCGTGCCTTTCAGGCTACGGCCTGGCAACACCAGGAGACAGTTCTCTCGATAGGGAAGGCGAAGGTCACCCCGATGAGACACTCTTGATGTCTTGACGAGTTTTCTGAACACGCGCAAGAGAGACCACAAACTCTGGAATATTCCTGGTTCGACTTCAGGCTGATTCCAAGCACGGGAGTCGCAAAACGCGGCAACGATCAATAAGTCAGCGGTCTTCTCGTCCACATCGATAAATTTCAGTCCGATCTCGACCGCGTTGGATGACACCTCCTCCTGACGACAGATTCGGCCTTTGACGGTCAGCCGATCGCCCACTCGGTTCTTGACGCTGCATAGTATTTGCCCGTCTCCTTTCAAGAATTGCTTGTTCACTCGAATAAGCGCGCCGGTCTCATTGATGTCTTTCACGATGCCGTTGAGCCGTTCCGTGCCCCTGACCAATTGACAGGGCAGACGATGCCTGATGCGAAATGTTTTGCGCCATTCAGGCGCTTCTGCGGCTGACAAAATAGCCACCCCGACCAGAATGAGATTGACCGAGCCCCAGAAGAGGCTGACCTCCAATCCCGGAAGAGGGATCTGCGCCATCCAGAGGCGGATGCCCGTCACCAGTCCCGCGATGAGCAACCCCATGATCATAAGATGAGGCAGGATGTAGGAGAACCGTGAAAACCCTCGCCGGTCTTGAGCGACTCCCTTTGCAGTGATCACAAACGGACGTTTCTTCCAGGGTCTTATCGCGGTCTTGAGAGTAACCCAACTCAGCGCGATGCTGCCCGCCGTTTCATAGATGTCGGACCAGAACGCATTGCGTGTGCCCCGACTGACAGTTCTCAGCATTACGAGTGTCGCCAGATAATAGGATCCGAAAAAGTTGACGAGCGTCGGGACATCCGCCGTGACGGGGATAATGCCGAGCATCAGGGCAAACAGCGGGGCAACAAGACAGACGACACGAGGCAATCCGTGCAGGAAGTAGAAAATGGACGCGAAGTAGCCGATCCGCTGATGGAGCGTGAGGCCACGCATGGTGAACGGATTCGTCTGAAAGAAAATTTGCACGTGGCCCGTGGCCCATCGTATTCGCTGTTTCATCGAACTTTCGAAGCTTTCTGGCATAAGCCCGGCCGCCAGCACCTTATTGAGATAGCATGAGCGATAGCCCTTCGCATGGATCACCATGCTCGTGTGGATGTCTTCGGTCACGGTCTCGGTGCGGAACCCGCCGATTTCATCCAACACACGACGGCGGAACAACCCACAGCTTCCCGCGAAGAACGCGCTATTATGGCGATCGCGGCCGGCTTGCAGCACGCGATAGAACAAGGCTTGCTCATTCTTGAGGACTCCCTCCAGTTGCAGATTCCTCTGAAACA
>JANOMG010000153.1:0-3487 GCA_031420175.1 Nitrospira sp. | reverse complement strand
GTCCTCGACAAAGGATCTCTGGCGGCACAATGGCGGCTCATCGCCGGACTGCGTCGTCGGCAATTCGACACCGTGATCGATTTGACGGATGGAGACCGGTCTGCGTTTCTGAGTTGGATCAGCGGGGCGCCGGTTCGAATTGGATTCAACGACGAGCATCGTTGGCGCGGGCGGTGTTATACGCAGGTGGTCCTGCCTGGGCCCGGTGTGCGGCATCGGATTGACCGGGATCTGGAAGTCCTCAAGCCTATGAGCATCCAAGCAGGCTCAAAGGATCCTCAACTGTGGCTGATGCCAGAAGAGGAGAACAGTGCGAATCAATTGTTGGATCAACTCGGCGTTCAGCGATCGCAGTCGATGGTGATCCTGCAGCCCGGCGCCCGGTACTGGTTTAAAGCCTGGCCTCTAGAGCGTTTCGCAGAGCTGGCCGATCGTCTCACGTCCCAGTATGGTTGCCAGGTGTTGATCGGCGGCAGCCATCAAGATATCGACCTCGCGCAACAGATTCGACAGATGGCAAAGAGTAGCCCTATCATCATGGCAGGCCGTACAGCCATTAAACAGTTCGCGGCCATCGCCAAAAAGTCAGCGCTCTTCGTTGGAAGCGATAGCGGCGCGATGCACATCGCTTCTGCGGTGGGCACTCCTGTGGTGGCGCTGTTTGGCCCGTCGAACCCTCGCGAGTGGGGGCCGCGCGGTGGTTCTGTAGAAGTGATCTACAAAGGGTTAGATTGTCGGGCCTGTTTCCACCCGACCTGCCAGCGTGGCGAACAGAATTGTATGAGATTGATATCGATAGACGAGGTGATGATGGCTGTCACAGGGCTGATGGGTCTGGCACGGCCGGCCATTCGATGATCGACAAGGGGGGGGGGATGGTGCTGTCCAGTACGGGTGATTTGCTAAAGCTTGGGATGGAATCGGTCATCTGCGACCTGTGCCACTCGGACAAAACTGAGGTTGTGACTCGCCAACGGGATCTGCTGCTTGAAGTCACGAATGACGAGTTCACGATCGTCAAATGCTGCCGCTGTGGCTTGGTCTATCTGAATCCCCGTCCGTCGAAAGATCGGCTCGGTTCCTATTATCCAACGGTCTATTACCCTCCGGTGAAAGCGAAGGCTCGGCCACAGCTCCAGCAACAGGCAAAGAAAGTTTCTGCACAGATCAAGCGTTGGGTGTTGGAAGACTATTATGGATATCCCTCGACTGTTTCCGCCGGATGGTTGCGTATCGCGCGGCGAATTATTTTATGGCCCGACAAGACACTACGGGAGTTGAAGGGGCGTCATCCATTGCCTTGGAGGGGAGAGGGGAAGGTGTTGGATGTGGGCTGTGGGGCCGGCGGGAATTTGAAGACCTTGCAAGATCAGGGATGGAAACCCTATGGCATTGAGATCAGTGAGGTCGCTGCCGCGCATGCGCGCGGACTCGTGACGGGGAACATTCACACCGGGACCTTAGAGTCAGCGCCGTTTCCTCCTCAATCGTTCGATCTGATTCTGATGAGCCATTCGCTCGAGCATCTTCCGAGTCCTGTAGATGCGTTACGTCGGGTGCATCGATTACTCAAGGATAACGGACTATTGGTCGTCAGTGTGCCCAATGTGAACAGTCTAGAGTTCAAGCTATTCGGCCGCTGGTGGTTTCACTTAGATCCTCCAAGGCATTTCTATCACTTCGATAAGCGCAGCCTTTCTGGGATCTTTATCCAGGCGGGGTTTCGGTTCCAGCGCGTTCGAACCAGTATCGGCGCCATCTTCTTTATGGCAAGCGGGGATCGATTCTGGAAGCATCGGTTTCAGAAGAATGTTCCTTTCCGCAAATTGATCGACCGTCTGATTGCCCGACCGATATCGCTGATTGCCGGTCATCTTGGTTACGGCACTGAGATCACGGTCTATGCCGTGAAGCAGCAGGATGGTATGTCCACTCCTCCCCGCGCACTATAGAAATTGTTCTTCAGGCAAGTCCCAGTCAGGCGCCCTTCTATTCAGCAGGTTGTGAAAATCAATCTGAGCATCCAAGAACACGCAATGACACACGACCACGCCTGGTGTCAGAATACCCTGCAAGATAGGGCGGCCATCACTATCAACTTGATAGGGGAAAAACTGCTTGACAGGTTCGCGCATTCTGTTCATATTGTGAACGACTGTAAAATATATCCGTATAATTCATGGACTTACAAGGTCAGCGAGACCTTCTCCTCCTCAGCGAGCTCGATCGAGATGGCGGGGCCACTCAGCGAACCCTTGCCATTAAACTCGGTGTCGCGCTTGGTCTCACCAATCTCTATCTCAAGCGTCTGGCCCGCAAGGGCTATATCAAGATCACGACCATCCCGCGCAATCGAATCAGGTATCTTCTGACGCCACAGGGCTTCACGGAAAAGTCTCGCCTGACCTATCTCTATATGCAGCACTCCCTCTCGTACTACCGAGACATGCGTACTCGGCTCAAAGAGATGATGTCGACGTTCGACGGCTCTCATGGCCAGCGGGTTGTGATCTACGGGACGACCGAGTTAGCCGAATTGGCCTATCTGTCGCTTCGAGAGATGAATATCGACTGTGTGGGATTCATTGATGGAAGTTCGCGCGAGTCGTTCCTCTCTTGCCCGGTTTCTTCGCCGGATGGGATTGCCCGCTGGAAGTTTGACCGGGTGTTGATTGCGGATCTTGAGCATGCCGCTGCCTGTGAAGAGCAATTGGTGCAGTCCGGAGTCCCGCGCGAGAAAGTGATGAGGCTCGGGTTACGTCCGTAGAGCCGACAGCTTCAATCTCAGGGCTGCCGTTTTAGAGGGTTTTTTACTCGAAGCTGTAAGTGAAAGGGCGGAGCTGTATCCGCAGGGCGCGCGACTGGCGCGACGTGCGAGAAAGGCGAGAGTTGCGGGATTGGCGCGAACAGCGAGATGTGCGGGAGGTGTTCGGCCTATTTCTCACCCGTCCCGCTTTTCCCGCTCGTCTCGCATTCATCCTATGTCTGTGATCCGATTTGAGGAACTCGAATGCTGGCAGAAGGCAAAGGCTCTAGCAGTTACGCTCTATCAGATCTCGAAAGACGGAGAGTTCGGTAGGGATTTTGGCTTGCGGGACCAGATAAGAAGAGCGGGTGTTTCAATCGCATCCAACATAGCAGAGGGTAAGGAGCGAGAAACTGTTTCGGAATTCATCCGGTACTTGTATATAGCAAAAGGATCAGCGGGAGAGGTACTGACCCAAGTGATCATCGCGGAAGAAGTTGGTTATCTCAACCCAGAGAAATCCTCAGAGCTGAGACAACGCATTCAGCAACTTAGTGCCATGATCGGGGCCTTGATTAAAACGCTGAAGAGTGGAAGGTAACGTGAGCGGGAATAGCGAGAAAAGCGAGATGGGCTGGACTGGCGCGAATGGCGAGACAAATGCGCGCGAGAGGTGAGACGTGCGGGACTTGCGAGATGAGCCAGGATTATCGGGTCTCGCGTTTCGCGCCCGTCCCGCCA
>JANOMG010000152.1:0-6076 GCA_031420175.1 Nitrospira sp. | reverse complement strand
TAGAGATGCGCGACCGCCGAGCGTACTGCCGCCTTTCGAATCTCTTGTTTCCCGCCTGGGGCGGTGTCATTGAACCACTGAATGAAACGTGTCATCTCTTCCGGAACCGTTGCCGACGGCGGCGCTTCGAAATGCACCCGTTCATGTCCCACCGGCCCAGACACAACCTGCATCGGTTCGGCATGCGTCCGCCACTGGCCAGCCGCAATGCGTCGGTGTCCAGCCATGATCATGCGGTGCCAGGCAAACAGCGTGTCTTCTGAAAGTGGGGCGTCGGCACTGTTACGGACGTCGATCATGAGTGCCGCGGCGCCGTTGGCCCGCTTGTCCCCTGTCGCAGGGCCGCTTTCCATGCCGAGATTGTGCCGGATTGACGACATGACATCTTTGCGGCTGAGCAGTTCCCCTTCGATGGCGGATGTCTTCAGCGCCTCTACGACCATCATCTCGATGGTGGTTTCCACCTGCGCGTCTGCTGTCAGCCCTTTCAAGAGTCCGCTTGCGTGACCGGTTCTCTCGGCAAATGCGAACAGCGCATGTTCGACTCCAGAGAGATCGTATCGGAACTCAGGCCAGTCGATTTGCTGCCAGTTATAACGCATGAGCCGATTATATGCCTATCTGGCTCATGCGAGAGGAAAATATGAGCCGAATGGTAGCTGTGTTTGGCTCACGGAGGGGCACTGGTACTTATCTGAAGTAGATTACGCGTGAGATTCGCTGAGGGTCGGCATCTTTACCATTTTATAGCCTCCCAAAGGTCGTTTCAAAAAACTCCCTCGTCTTCCCCATATGCTGCTCGATATCCGACTGCAAATGCCTCGCTCCTGCTTGCCAATCGTCCGTCGCGTAGCCGACACGGCGGGCTAGGAAGATGAACTCTTCTGAGTCGGGCGGAGGGAGGACCAGATCCTTCGCGTTGCCACGGACCATGCGTAATCCGTCGATCAAAGTTCTCGTGAACACGTAGGCTTTCCGGAGGCTCTCTCCATCGGCGCGCGAGATGAACCCTGCTTCCACCAGCGCGGTGAGGGCTTGCAGGGTATTCGGGGTGCGCAGGCTCGGGCACCCGTGCCCATGTATCACTTGGAGGTACTGCACGGCATATTCGATATCGATGACGCCGCCCTGGCTGTACTTCACGTTGACCTGGCCCGGCTTGACCAGTTGTTGGAGTTGTTGCTTCCGGAGGTCCAGTGCCGTGGGGATGTCCCAGGGAGCGCCGCCATAGACGAAAGAATCCCGGTATGCCTCCAGGCGATGGCCCAATGCAGCGTCACCGGCGATATGCCGCAGCTTGATGAGGGCCTGTCGTTCGTAGGGGGCGGCGAGTCCGGTCGGACTGTAGTAGCGGCAGACTTCCTCGAAGGCATTGGCCAGGGATCCCTTGCCTCCATGCGGGCGCAATCGCACGTCGAGATGAAAGATGCCTTCTTGCTTGGCTTCGATCCAGCCCAGGAGCTCCTGCGTCAGCCGTTCGAAGAATTCGCTATTCTCGATCGTCTTCTTCCCACTGGTCTTGCCCGATCCCTCATAGATGAATAGCACCTCGATATCTGAGGCATAGCCCAGCTCCCGCCCTCCCAATTTCCCCTGGCCGAGGACGGCAAAGGGGCAGGCAGTCTTATCGGCAAGCTTCGGCTTTCCGTAGGTCTTCTCCAACTTGGCGCGGCAATCGGCGACGCTTCGTTCCATGATGACTTCTGCCAGTTCCGTAAGCGCGAGCGAAAATTCAGGAAGATTGCTGGAGGGCTCGACGATATGTTTCATGTCGATCCGGAAGAGTTCGCGATCTTTAAACTGGTTCAGGGTATCTTTGCGCGCCTCGTCTGTTTTGGCGCGAGCGACCAGGCGGTCGAGTTCCTTCCGGAGGGTTGCCCGCGGTTTGATGAGGGGCGCATCCCGGTATTCCGTGAGTAGTGGAAGCAGGTTGCCATGTTGACGGCGGAGAAAGTCTTCCCACAAGTAGTCGCTGGCACCGAGGAGTCGTGCGAGCAGGGGAAATGTTTTCTTGTCGCTGATGACGTCGAGCGCCTGCTGTTTGGCCTTCTTGCCTCGGTCGGCGACGATGAGATCCAGGAATTGGTCGAACGATTCGAGTGCCTTGCCCGGGTCGGGAGCCCAGGTCAGGGCATGGGTGAATTGTTTAATGAGTACGGCGGTCAGGCGCAGTTGCTGCTGATCGGCCGGGTCGAGCAGCTTCTGGCCATGACGGTTCCTGACATGGAAACGGTCATGGAGTTTGGTCCCGTCGTTTTCGAACTGGGCCTTGGTGATGTAGATGTTGCGCATGGCGAGCGCATTGGCGAAGGCATAGAGGAAGGCCGGGGTGTCATCCGACCGGATGTCCATGATCGTGTCCGTCTGCGACTGACTGTTGTCGAAGGTGATCTGCACGGTATGGAGGAGGCCGGTGAAGGCGCTCCGCCGTTTCCCCAGTCGTTCGACCAGGCGGCGGTTCACTTGTTGGCGGGCCTCTTCGAATTGTCCGGCATCGAGCAGCTGAATCATGTGGGTGAGCGCTTCTGCGAGGGCGGTCCGCTCCGGCGCGGAGAAGCGCTCGCCACGTACCGGATGCACGAGGAAGACATCGACGATCTTCTTGCGGCTCAGGCCCGGGCGACCTGTGGGACGTTTCGATGGCCAGGCTGTAGGAGGCCGAGCCGACCGGGGCGCAGCATCGGCAAAGGTATAGATGCGTCCCTCTTCGATATTCAGACCGAAGGCGGACAGCAGGCCGCAGATTGTGGCGAATTCTGAGAAGTAGTTGTAGGCGACGAGGCTGATTTCCGATTGCCCGGCTTGTCGGTCGAGCACCGAGAGTTCGCAGAGGTGCTCCGGGGTGAGTGTGCCTGCAAGCTGAACATGCTGCGCGATGGCGTTCGGTTGAAACCGCTCGAAATACTCGACGTCCATCCTGAACACGAAGTCCCGCAGCACCTCATCCTCGACATCAGGACAGAGGGGGGCCAAGGTCTTGATCAGGGACTCGCGTGCTCCCGATTCATCCGTCATGGCGACGAGTATAGCCGAAGCGGGCTTCATTGTGTGAGTGCGGGATGGCCGGTATAATGCCCGCCCATGACTGATCGTCGCAAGAAGCCGGTGAAGCCTGCTGCTCCAGTTTTGCCAAAAACCGAGTCGGCTACCTGGCTGGATCCTACGCCTATCGTCTTAGCGTCCGGGCTGGAGCCGGGCCAGGTCGACGCGATCCTTCGATCGTATGGACTCAGTCGCATTCAAGAAGCCGATGCGAATCTACAACTGATGGCGGGCGACCCGCATCAGCGGCGCCTGTTGGCAGACATCCTGCCCTTGTTACTTGAGGCGATTAGCCGGACTGCCGATCCTGACCAAGCGTTGAACCATTGGGAACGGTGGCTCGACAGCGGGGTCAGCCGGTCGGCCATTCTGGAATATCTGCGCAGCTCTCCCCGCATGTTGGACCTGGTCTGCTCGATCTTCGGGAACAGCGACTCGCTGGCCTTCACCCTCGTGTGCGATCCTCTGCTGATCTACTGGCTGGCTGAACAGCATGTCTTATCTAATGCGCCGACGAGGGTCGGGATGGAACGGACGATCCGGCAACAGGTCGGGCACGTGATGGCGCCGGAGCTCAAGCTGGATGCGCTCAGACGCTTCCGCCGCCGCGAGATGTTGCGTGTCGGTGTGCGGGATCTGCTTCGCCTGGCGGATGTGGTGGAAACGACGGCCTCTCTGTCAGACCTCGCGTCGATCCTGATCGACGAGGCCTATCGCATTGTGGATGCCGATCTACGGGCCCAGTATGGCGTTCCCATGCATAAGAATCGGCAGGGGCGGTGGGTGGAGACCGGCTTCACCGTCATTGGGATGGGGAAGCTGGGCGGACATGAGCTGAACTACAGTTCCGACGTGGACGTGCTCTATGTCTGCGAATCCCATGAGGGGGAAACCAGGCCGGTTGTATCAGGACGCACGAAATCGAAAAGCCCAGCGCAGGGCGGGATTTCCAACGAGGAATACTTTGAGCGTCTTGCGCGCGATCTTACGAAAGTGCTGACCGAACAGACCCATGAAGGGTTCGTCTATCGGGTGGACCTCCGCTTGCGGGGGGAAGGTTCGGTGGGGCAGCTCACTCGCTCGCTCGATGACTATGCCAAATACTATCGGACTAGAGGGCAGGTGTGGGAGCGGCTCTCCTTGCTGAAGGCCTGGCCGGTGGCCGGGTCCATGACGGTCGGGAAGGCCTTCATCAAAATGGTGCAGCCCTTTGTGCTGGCGCCTTCGTCGAAACGCCTGGACGTTGAGCAGGGGCTCATGGTGGTGAACGAGGTTCGATCGGTCAAGGAGAAGATCGATGCAAAGATGGCGGAGCGCGGGCATGAGCAGCGCAATGTGAAGCTCGGCGTCGGAGGCATTCGCGAGATCGAGTTCTTCGTGCAAACGATTCAGGTGTTGGCAGGTAAGCAGATTCCTGCGCTCCTCGACCGCAGCACGCTTGGTGCGCTCAAGCGATTCGTCCGCCTCAAGCTGATTTCCGGCAAGGAGCGGGATGGGCTGACGGCTGCCTACGTCTTTCTGCGTGACGTGGAGCATAAACTACAGATGGTGCATGATCTCCAAACGCATTCGCTTCCGGATCAAGAGGACGAACTCGAACGCTGCGCGATCCGCATGGGCTATGACGGAACTGATCGACCGACAGCACTCACACAGTTTCAAGCCGACCATGCCGCCCATCGCACCTTCGTGCATGACATCTTCCGCTCGTTCTTCGACAGCCCGAAGACCTCTCCTCACTTCAAGGCGACGTTGCGGGTTGCGGCTGCACTACGTTAGCGAGTGGCAGTCTGCTCGTCGGCATAGCACAGATCACGATCGCTGGAGAGCGACAGGTAGGCTTCTCCCCATTGGTGCGGACTGTCGAGGCTCCAAGCTTCATCGGTCGAGATTGGCTTGAACCGCAGGCCATACATCCCTCCATAGACCAGGTGCGTCAGCCCCGCTCCCGAGTCTTCGACTAACTGAGCATGGGCCGGGCACGGAGGCGTCTGTTCATGGTCGCTCCAACCAGTGACCCAGTACCATTCTCCGACGGGGTTCCGGTCATAGAGCTTTACTTGTACGACCGGTCGAGCCGGGCGTATCTCCTTGAACCGACCAAAGAAGCTGGTCTCGCAATTCTCATTTGATTCGACTTCGATAAACAGGACACATCCTCCAGGCTCGTTGTCGCTGAGGTGTATTCTAACGCGATACAAGGCCACGAAACACGAAGGCCCCAGCGGGATCACCGCTGGGGCCTTCGTTGAACTCCAATAGCTATCAGCTATTGGCTATTAGCCATCAGCTCTGTACTTCTTAGTACATGCCTTCCATGCCGTGGTTGTGACCACCTGCACCGCCGGCTCCTTCTTTCTTCTCTTCCGGCACTTCGGTGATCATCACTTCGGTCGTGAGCATCAAGCCCGCGACGCTCGCGGCGTTCTGCAACGCGCAACGTGACACCTTGGTGGGGTCGATGATGCCGGCCTTGATCATGTCCACATATTCATCGGTCGCGGCGTTGTAACCGCCGCTGGGGTTCTTGTCGTTGCGAACCTTCTCAACGATGATGGAGCCTTCCACCCCGGCGTTTGTCGCGATTTGACGAATCGGCTCTTCGAGCGCGCGGCGGACGATATTGACACCCACCTGCTGCTCGGCGTTCAACTTGAGCGAATCCAATGCACCGATGCAACGGAGATAGGCCGGTCCGCCGCCCGGGACGATGCCTTCTTCGACGGCTGCCTTGGTGGCGTGCAAGGCGTCTTCGACGCGCGCCTTCTTTTCCTTCATTTCGGTCTCGGTTGCGGCACCGACGTTGATGACGGCTACACCGCCCACGAGCTTCGCGAGGCGCTCCTGGAGCTTCTCCCGATCGTAGTCCGAGGTCGTCTCGTCGATCTGTGCTTTGATCTGCTTCACGCGGCCTTCGATCTTCTTCGGATCGCCAAAGCCTTCCACGATCGTGGTGTTGTCCTTGTCGACCGTGATGCGCTTGGCGCGACCGAGGTCCGTGAGCTTCACGTTTTCCAGCTTGATGCCGATATCT
>JANOMG010000151.1:0-4208 GCA_031420175.1 Nitrospira sp. | reverse complement strand
ACTGTAGGGGTGATGCGCATCGGATAGTCGCCGACGATGGCTTCTATTTCTTTCGCATCGACACCGAGCCGGTCCGCCAAGTCTTTGGGTTTGACGATGCTGTCGGCGAGTATGCGTCTCCAGGCTTCCATGCGGTCTCCTTTACTGTCGAGTAGACAGCGGTTTGCCGGCGTTAGCGGCCGGTGATCCGCTCCTGACCGTACGTCTGATCCAGATGACTGAGGATGTCGTCGGTTTCCGTCAGCACGATGTCTCCATCCTTGAGGACTGGAACATAATATTGGCCTGAGATTTCGTGGACCACTTTGCGCATCGGGCGAAAGTCTGGCACAACGACCTGCTCGTATTCGATGTGGAGTTCAGCCAGTTTTCGGCGCACCACGTCACAGTCGGGGCACCAGGAGACGTGATAGAGAGTCATAATGCTCGTAAAGGGTAAGGGGTGAAGGGTGAGGCGATGACACAAGAATGAACACGTATCATTATGACCCCTAACTCCTTACCACTCGCCCCTTAGTGGTTTCAACCGCGCACGGCACCATGACGGCGTCTTTCATTCCGTGAATCACTTTCTTATCCGCCGGGCAGACCGTCGCCAGGATACCAGCCAGCTCAACCTTTTCGCCACTCACGAAATAATAGGGGGAGAGCCTGGCACGACCGGACATCCGGTTCATGTCGCCGCTGATGGGATCGAAGTAATCGAGGTCGTACAGGCGGCCCTTATGAAACTCCTGCAGGATATAGGGTGTTTTGGGAAAGGAGGCCAGGGCCTTGTCGATGGCTCCGGCCCATTCGCTTTGTGGCATATCATGTCCAACCGATACGCCTCGGCTGCCCCAGGCGAGTTCGGAGAATCCCGATGGCTTGATCACGAAGTGCCGTTCTTTCTGGGTGGCCGTGGCCAGATCGCGCCAGTTCATCACGGCTCGTCCGCCCATCGCCAAACCCGGAATCGTGGCGGACGGAGGGATCGGCGCAGGATCGAGAATCCACGTACGCGGCATAATGGTCGTCAGGTGCAGGAAGACCTCACGGCCCAAGGCCTGCTCCCAGAACGGTTGTAAGGCCGGGTGATGCAGGAGGGCAAAGGCGAGCTTTTCTTCCAGCGCTGGCTTGTAGGGAGGCGTGACAGCGACCCGGTCCTTCTTGACCGCATATTGGACGAGTTCTGATTTGGGAATATTGAGCAGGTCGAATAACTCATAGAAGCGATAGATCAAGGCGATCGGCAGGTCCATCCCCTCATGGGTGAACCGGAGGCCTTCTTCAGTGAATCGAACCTGGCGGGGCTCCACGCAGTAGGCGTCCAGACCGATGGCTCGGAGGCGGGCTGCGAGCCACGTCATTTCCGGCCGATAGTCTTTGGCTTCTTCCGACAGCAGAATCGCGACGCATCCGGTATGCTGGGCAAGCTGGGCTCGTAGCATGGCCGCAAACCCTCGAACCATCCCCTCGGGGCCTCCCACAAGCGAAAGGCCGTCAGTCTCTCGATCGGCATAGAGCGCCGAGAGGCAGGCGGTCATCCCGATTCCTCCAGGGACTGAGTCCAGCTCGGTGATCACCATGCCATCCTGGGTGGGAATGACGTCCGGTCGGATCACTGCGGGAAGGTGGTCGCGAAATCGCTTCATCCGGCTGTACGCGAGTAGACCTTCCGGTTTTCCTTGGTCGAGGTACCCCGCGACCCAGGCCGGTTGGAGGCCGCGTACACTGTCGATGTAGAGGCGGTTCAGCGCGCGATAAAAGGAGAGGAGCTGCGGTCCGAGCTGGTGGAAAAAGTCTAACTGCTCTTTGGTGAGCGTGAGCGGCGTAGTGGCAATTCGCCAGGTCGTCGTCGCGGTGACTGCTCCGGGAGCCGACGCCTGCCCTGGCAGAGAGGGAAAGAGGCCAGCGTGGCTCAGCTGGTCACGGATGATCCCGCAGCGGTGAAGGAGGTCGGAGGTAGCCAAATCAGACAGAGGGTGTGTCCATGTCAATGAGAGCCTTTTATACGCGGGCAAGGAACTCTAACACGAGGATTTAGGATCGTACAAGGGGCGAAGGGCCCGGTGAGGAAGGGGCGGTGTAGACTGACGCATCGGCAGAGGCAGCGAGTGCTGATGGAGCGGACGCAGGGATGGAACATATGGAACATATTGTGGCGCGTGCTGAGGAGGGGGGCCAGTGAAAAGGTGACATCCCATTGGGCACTCCTGCAGAATGGTGCTAGTATGGGCTGCATATCGATTGGAATCCTCCCATGTCCGAATGTACCGATGAACTGCTGGGCGCTTCCGTGACAGTCCCGACCGCGTTGCCACAACTCGTGCCAAGCCGCACCTGTCTCCAGTGCGATGTCTGTTGTCGCTTTCCGGACCCCGACAGTGCGCTGCGTCCCTATTTTACCGAGGACGAAATCACCAGCGCCCTGGCTAGGGGCGTTGAGGGAACGGCCTTTTCCGATCGGCAAGGGTCGCAGGTGACTCTGGTTCCAGCCCCCCATGAAGAAGGCTATCTCTGTCCGGCATTCGACTCAACCACCTCACAGTGCCGTATTTATGAGCAGCGTCCGTTCGATTGTCAGCTCTATCCATTGGCGTTGATGTGGAATGAGACGCATAATCACGTAGTATTGGGGTGGGACACGAAATGTCCGTTCATGCGAGAGGAAATTCCGGGGGAGATTCAGCATCATGCTGACCGGGTGATGGCCCTGCTCGATCAACCGGTCATTCGTAAACAAGTAAGTGCGCATCCTCGTCTCATCGGGGGGTTTCAAGAGGACGTGATCGTGCTGGCCACCCTCCCAGATATCACGGCCGCAGTGGTTGCTCGGTGGGGGACCGTGCCGTTGCATCGGCTGACGGTGGACGATATTCCGCGTCTCACGATGGCCCTGGATCGGTCTGGATTCGGCGGTCCTCAATCGCCCGCCGCCTATTCGCCGGTCTATCACTACATGAGTAACGGGCTGCTGGCCTATTGGTGGATGGAACTTCACGGGGCCTTGTGCCTCTTTGCGCAATCGCCGGACGGGTGGTTCATGCTCCTGCCTCCGTTGGGGACCGGCTCCATCGACGCGCCATTGTCTGCTGCGATGGGGCTGCTGCGGCGCTGGAACGGTGACTCGCCGGTCAGCCGAGTTGAGAACGTGTCGGCCCAGTTGGTACCAGAGTTTGAGCGGCTGGGGTATCGTGTGATGCCCAAGGAACCGGACTATCTGTATTGCGCCACAGACCTCGCGGCCTTGGCGGGCGATTGCTATAAGTCTCAACGCGCACTGTGCAATCGATTTGAGCGAGAGCAGACCTGTGAGGTGGACTCCTATCAGGTTGGCGACCGTGAGGGCTGTCGTGCCCTTCTCGGGGACTGGTCACGCCAGAAGCAAGCGGAAGGGCTTGAATCGTTCGGTGTGATACTGCTAGCTGATGCGGAGTCGGTGCATGCCGTCCTGTGGTCGCATGTACCGGCGCTGCGGGTTATAGGGACGGTTGTCAGGGTTCAGGGCCGGATCTGCGCCTATACCTTCGGTTATTGGTTGACGGACGCGACATTCTGTGTCCTGTTAGAGGTGGCGGATCGGGCGCTTCCCGGGTTGGCGCAATATCTATTTCGGGAGACCTGTCGGATGGCGCTGTCGAAAGGGGCCGGCTACATCAATACGATGGATGATGCAGGGCTCCTCGGATTGCGCGCATCCAAACAGGCCTATCATCCAGCCCTGCTGATTCCCAATTTCATAGCCTCCCCGGCGCGTGAATCATGAAGACGTCAATGGCCCTCTCATTCCTCGACCTTCGCCGCTATCGGTGGGTGCCCTACCTCATTATTGCTATGTCCCTGCTTGCGTTTGTGGCCGGCGTCCGGCTGATCCAGTTTGTTGAGTCTCGCCTGGTCGTGGCGATAGGGGAAGAGCTCACACTCGCCGCGGCAGAAGTGGCCGAAAAAACTGATCGGATGTTGTTCGAACGCCAGGGCGATGCGCGCATGATGGCCCGCGCCTTTTCGTTGCGCGCCTCGGATCCGAGATACCTGTCCGAGTATTTGAAGTGGATGAAGACCGCCTATTCCCCGGTGTATCTGTGGCTCGCGGTCACGGATAGTCAGGGTACGATTGTGGCGGCGACAGAGTCTTCGCTGACGGGGCATGACTATAGCCATGCCCCATGGTTTACGTCCGCGCGTGCGACGCGACGACTCGACGTGGCCGATGTGGCAGCGCATGA
>JANOMG010000150.1:0-7785 GCA_031420175.1 Nitrospira sp. | reverse complement strand
GGCTCTTCGGCAGTATTTGAGCCCTAGAGGGTTGATGCAAATCAGTCAGGGGACGAATGCCTTAATCGTCCGGGATACGGAAAGTAAGATTGCGGTGATGAAGCAATTGGTTGATGGACTCGACCTCGAAGTGCCGCAGGTTCAAATCGAAGCTAGGATCGTGCAGGCGGATACGACTTACTCGCGTTCGCTGGGTGTTCAGTGGGGCGTGCAGAATGTGAATAACCTCGGCGGGGGTGGGGTGGCGAACTTCAAGACGGGTAATGTCGGAGCATTTGGGAGTCAAGTATCTGACTTTCTGGTAAATCTTCCTGCCACAGTCGGTGGTTTGGTGGCAACTCCTGCTGTCGGATTCACGATTGGGAGAACAGATGGAGCGAAGTTGGATATGCGGTTATCGGCGGGTGAGTTGCTCGGGTTGAGTAAGGTCATTGCCGCGCCGAAGATCACAACCCTGGATAAGCGGGAAGCCAAGATCTCGCAGGGTGAGTCGATCCCATTCCAGACGACCTCCCTCCAAGGGACTCAGACCACCTTCGTGGATGCGAACTTGGAATTGAATGTGACTCCCCAGATTACCTCGCGTGATCCGAAGGAGATCGGCAAGACTATTCAGCTGAAGGTCCGCGCAACGAGGAATGCCGTGGGCGCCAGGAGCAATCCTGCTGGTCCGAGTATAGACAGACGAGAAGCCAATACCCAGGTCACGATCCGCGATGGCGAGACCATGGTGATCGGCGGGGTCTTTATCGATTCGCAGAATAACAGTGTGGCTGGTATCCCCTATCTCTCGCGCATACCCGTTCTGGGATGGCTCTTCAAGCAGAAGACCGAGTCTGTCGCGAAGCAAGAACTGCTCATCTTCTTGACGCCCAGTATCGTGAAGAGCTAGACGCGAGGCTCTTGGCCCTGCCCTGCGATGGGCGCTTAACGGTGGCAGGGCCACCCAGTCGGTATCTCAGCTCGATGCTCTCAGGTGCCCCCCTGTGTGTCTGTCAGGTCACTCCTGCCATCATCAAGGTCGATCAAAATCTTCTAGTTTATACACCGTTGTGGTACCATCCCTCCGATTTTAGCCCTCGGAATTCATCATCATCGCAGGCGAAGTGTACCGTGAATCCAGGCGTCCCTATCCAAATGAAGAGTTGGATGGGTGACAGATATATTGTGTCAGGAGAGACCGTCGTTGAGCCGTGCTGCAGTGGTAGAACAGATTGTGCCAGTGATCTTGGGGGAGCGGAGCTACGACATTGTGCTCTGTCCTGGATTACTGGCGACAGTGGGTGACAGGCTCAAGGGCCTTACCACCTCTACGAAGGTCGGGGTTGTGACAGATCGGCATGTGGCGAGCCATTACCTTCAAGGGACCCTCCGTTCCCTTCGCAAGGCGGGCTACGATCCCGTTCCGATTATCCTGCCGCCAGGAGAGCGAACCAAAACGCTTGCCACAATCAGCAAGATCCTCGATGCGTTAGCCCTACATAAGTTTGAACGTCAGTCTCTGCTGCTGGCCCTCGGTGGCGGCGTTGTCGGTGATATCACTGGTTTCGCTGCCGCGATCTACCAACGAGGAATCCCGTTCGTTCAAGTGCCGACCACGCTTGTGGCTCAAGTCGATTCCAGTGTCGGGGGCAAGACCGGCGTGGACCATCGGCTGGGCAAGAATCTCATCGGGGCATTTTACCAACCACGGGCCGTCCTGATCGATCCACTCACACTGCGTACCTTGCCACGCCGCGAATGGATCGCCGGCCTAGCCGAAGTCATCAAATACGGCATTATCGCCGACGAAGACTTCTTCGCATTTCTTGAAAAAGACATTCCTGCACTGCTGAAACTCAAAGAGGCACCTGTTATCCATGTGATTAAGCGATCGTGCGAGATCAAAGCGCAAGTGGTCGCAGCGGACGAGCGGGAATCGGACCGTCGGCGGATTCTCAATTATGGCCACACGATTGGACATGCGCTGGAGTCACTCGGAGGCTATCGTGGGTTGATCCATGGTGAGGCGGTTGGGGTCGGGTTGGTGCAGGAGGCAGATCTGGCTTGCCACATGGGGCTGTGCGGTGATGAAGTGGTTGAACGAATCAGGAGTCTGGTGCAGCGGGCAGGGTTATCAGAATTGGTTGCGGCGGCTTCTTTTAAGTCTCTCTGGAGCGCGATGCAACATGACAAGAAGGTGGTGGGTGGGCGCGTCATCGGGGTATGGCCGGTGCGCATTGGGGAGGTAGTCATTCAACCAATCGAGCAGCAGGTCTGTGCCGAGTGGTTTCAAGAGAAGCATGGCCGTCGGATCCGCCCATCAAGTAGCCGCCGTCAAGGCAAGGGTCCTGTCCGCCAAACACGAAGGTAAATCCATCATGGCGACCGCACGTACCCCATCCGTGGCCCAGCTCCAACAGGCGTTGCGGGAAAAAACACGCGAAGTCGATGTGCTCCATCGTATTTCCGACTCAATTAGCAACCAACTGGATCTCGAAGCGGTTCTTAAACATATCGTTGAAGTGGTTGTCGAAGTCACCAAGGCGGATGCCTGCCTTTTATATCTCCTCTCAGATGGCCAGGATGAGCTCATCCTGCGAGCCTCAAAAAATCCTCACCCAAAATTGATTGGCCGTATCACGATCGGTTTGGGAGAGGGTATCACCGGGTGGGTCGCGCAGGAACGAACGCGCGTCGTGATTCCGAGCAACGCAAGCGACGACTCACGGTTCAAATTTTTCCACAACCTTCCGGAAGACCGCCACCAAGCCTTTGTCTCCGTACCGATCATGGCCAAAAAAGAAGTGGTCGGCGTGATCAATGTCCAACATAAGCGCCCGAAGCGGTACCGACCGGATGCAATCGCGCTGCTCTCGACCATCGCCAATCAGGTTGGAGGCGCGATCGAGAACGCGCGGCTCTACGATCAGATGAAACGCAAAGCCCTCCAAGTGGAAACATTGTCGCTGGTTTCCGAAACGGTGGCCTCCAATCGATTGATCGAGGACGTGTTGCAGCTCCTGGTGACCATGACAGCCCAAATGATGAGCTCCAAGATCTGCTCGATCATGTTATTGGACGAAACCAGCGGAGAGCTACGGATCGAGGCGACACAAAGCCTCAGTGAGCAATATCGCCGCAAGCCGAATCTCAAGATCGGCCAGAGTATCAGCGGTCGTGCGGTGAAAGACCGTCGGCCGATTATCGTGGCTGATGTCACCAAAGAGCAGGACTATATGTATCCGGACATGGCCAAGAAAGAAGGGTTGTGCTCCATGGTCTCGGTGCCCATGATGGTGCGGGAGAAGGCTGTGGGTGTGATCAATAGCTATACGTCTGTCCCGCACGTGTTTACCAGCGAAGAGGTGAAGCTGCTCCAGGCTATCGCCAATCAAGCCGCCATCGCCATCGAGCATACGACATTGATCGAGAAGTCCTTTGAGATGCAGGAGGCTCTGGCGGTTCGAAAGCTCATGGAGCGGGCCAAGGGCTACCTGATGCGCTCGAAGAAGCTGACCGAAGAAGAGGCCTTCAAACTCATTCAGCGGCAAAGTATGGATTTACGCAAGTCGATGCGCGAGATCGCCGAGGCCGTGTTGCTGGCTGGGGAAATCGAAGGACGGGTGGATAGGCAGCGGGGCTAGCAGGATGCTGAAACATCTCTCCTTCTCACCCGCCTAATCCAGGCACGCTAATCCCACAGTGTTGCCCTCGCATGTTGATGTAGCTGTGAAATGTAGTTGGTGGTAGCTATGCGAACTTTTCGAATCGCCATGGTGCAGATGAACCCGACGGTCGGGGATCTGGATGGAAACGTCCGCCGGATTACTGGTTGGTTGCGCGAGGCGAGGAAGGCGAAGGCCGATTTGGTGGCCTTCCCGGAGCTGGCGATCACCGGCTATCCGCCCGAAGATCTCCTATTAAAGCCACGTTTTGTCGCGGACAACCGCCGCGCCCTTCAAGAAATAGTCCGTCACTGCCGGGGCCTTGCCGCAGTGGTGGGCTATGTGAGCCAGAGCGATGGCCTCGATCCAAAGCCGACTCGCTCGTCGGTCGTACCGGCTGGTGCGCACGAGCTCTACAATGCCGCGGCGGTCATCGCCGATCAGACACTCGTCACGACGTATTGTAAGTGGTACTTACCGAACTACGGGGTGTTCGACGAGAGCCGGTATTTCTATCCTGGCAGACGGCTGCCGCTCATTCGCCTGCGCGGCACGGTGGTCGGGGTCAATATTTGTGAAGATGTCTGGTTGCCGGAAGGACCAACTCGTTTCCAGGCGGCGGCGGGGGCAGAAGTGATCGTGAATATCAATGCGTCGCCGTTTCATCTTGGCAAGAGCCGGATACGCGAGCAGATGCTGGCAACCCGCGCGCGGGAAAACGGGGTGGTGCTCACCTACACCAATATCGTCGGCGGGCAAGATGAACTGGTGTTCGACGGGAATAGTGTGATCCTCGATCACCTGGGCGAGGTCATCGCGCGGGGGAAAGCGTTTGAGGAAGATCTGATCGTCGCCGACCTCGATATGGAGGCGGTCGCGCGCGAGCGACGCACTCAGGGGAGGAAAACAGTTTTGCCGAAACAGGTGGCCGCTGCGGTGGAGATTTGCAGCGCAGCGCTCCCCGCTCTTCCAAGGACTCGGGTGCGTGCGGTCCCCGATATGGTGGCAGTCCTGGATCCGCTGGAGGAGGTCTATCTGGCACTCACGTTGGGGGTGCGAGATTACGTGAGGAAGAACGGATTCGCCCGAGCTGTGATCGGCTTGAGCGGGGGAGTGGACTCGGCACTGACCGCCGTGCTTGCCGTCGATGCGCTCGGCGCCGAAAACGTCTGGGGTCTGTTCATGCCGTCGCCCTATACGTCGCAAGATAGTTATGAAGATGTAGCAGCGCTGGGGGCACGACTCGGGATCTCTGTTCGGACCCTCCCTATCACGAAGCTGTTCGATACGTACCGGGATGCGCTTGCAAAGACGTTTGAGGGGCGGGCGCCCGATACGACGGAAGAGAATCTCCAAGCCCGCATTCGGGGCAATCTCCTCATGGCCTTCTCCAATAAGTTCGGCCATCTGGTGCTCACCACGGGCAACAAGAGTGAGATGAGTGTCGGGTATGCCACGTTGTACGGCGATATGGCCGGCGGATTTGCCGTGATCAAAGACGTCCCCAAGACGATGGTGTACGACCTGGCGCGGCTCCGCAATCTCAGAGGTTCGGCCCCGGTCATTCCCAAACGGACGTTAAGCCGGCCCCCGACCGCCGAATTGAGGCCCGACCAGAAGGATGAAGATTCGTTGCCGCCCTATGAGGTCCTTGATCCCATTCTTCAGGCCTATGTGGAAGAAGACCGGTCTCTCGAAGAAATCGTCGTCGCGGGGTACGACCGCGCGACGGTGGCACGTGTGATGGCGATGGTAGATGGCAGCGAGTACAAGCGCCGGCAGGCGCCGATCGGCATCAAAATTACGCATCGGGCCTTGGGTAAGGACCGGCGGATGCCGATTACGAACGGCTATCGTAATCGATAGGCCGCGATATGCTGGTTACGGGGCTGTTTGCTGTGGCTTTGAGGGGAGCGAGTGTTTCCGCTTCAGGCTGTCTGGCTTGACCGTTTGGCTGTCGAGTTGTTTCCTCACAGATTGCAGTTCCTTCCTGAGAACTTCCAACTCCAAGTCTTTCTTGATGACGAGATCCTTCAGTGTATGGATCTCTGCTTCGCGCTGAGCGAGAGAGTCCGACTGGCTGTCGGATCGTTTGGCCCCTGCGAGGGGCTCTCGAGTCGGCGCAGCCTCTTGTTGGACCGAAGGTGAAGCCTGCTCAATGGCTGCTATCGATGGCGATGCATGTTGCAGTAGTTGATAATCGATGGCGAGAAACCTGTCGGTCGATGCTCCTCCTGCCGGTCGATGATACCGATCGGACCGTTGGGCGGCGTTCGGTGTGAAGAGCAGGATTCGGTTCGACAGGCCAGAGGGATCTGGGAGACGCCGGTGGGCTGGGTCGCTGGTGTTAGGCTGGCCCGGTGCATATCGGTATTGCGAGAGTGTCATGTAGAGCGAGAGGCCATAGGCGTAGAGGGAGCCGGCTGTAGTCTCTGTAACGGAATGCTCCAAGCGCCCCGCGCCTTGGCGAGGACTGGTGACCTGAAATGACACGGCCTCTCCCGTTCCCGCAGTCGTCAGGGCTTTGGCAATTCTGGGAGTGAGGAACTGAACTTCTTCCGGCGAAAAAACCGGGACAGGGGAAGCCGACCCTGCCAGTAGGTCTTGGAGTCCTCTCTGATGTTCCTGAACCTGCATCCCGCTCAAGACGCGGGCGATGAGGGCTGGTTCCAGATGGATCGGGTGACTGGCCTGAATCGACCGGTCGGATAGCGCGTGAAGGGATACGGTTCCTCTGGGATCCTCAGAAAGGACTCGACCTGTCTGGCCGATTGCGCTACAGGCTGTGCCGCTCAAGCAGGCTAGCGCGAGTAATAACAATGTTTTGGGAAGGCGACTGAGTCTCGAAGAGGGGAGTAAGAGAGCCATAGGTGAGGCAAATCTAGCATAGATGGCAGAGCATCTCCAGGCTGGAGACGTCGTGCGGTCATCCCCTGAGGATGCCAGTTTAGGGAGATGCGCCATTCCCCTCTTCTGTCTATGGCGCGCAAAGGCGTTGACAGATTTTCAGGGAGCATGTTACAAGAGTCCCCATCGGACAGGGGAACAACGGCGTTTCCCACCGGCCTCCAGATAGTACGGCATGGACAATGGCGTCCTCCGGCCCCAACGGGCTAGAGGGCGTTTTTTTTGACTGCATTCGAACAGGCTGATTCACGATGGTTCAGATAAACCGAATGGCAGAAAGTCCAAGAAGTGAGATGTATCCCATGGCTGGTGGGAATCGATGTGGCGCTGAGAGTCGAATGGGCCTGGAGGTTGCGCACAATGGCGTGCGTGGCGACGACGTCGTCGAGGTGAACGAGAGAAGGCACGTGAGCCACAACATCACCAATCGGACGAGGGAGGCCGTCATTATGTCAGTACGCAGTCTTATCGGGATAGGAATGTGCGCGTTGGTTTCGCTGCTAGGTAGCCAGGCTGCCTTGGCTCAAGTGGCTCCGCCGACGCCCACGCCGAGCGTGCAAGAACGGCTGGAGGCACTGGAGAAAAAAACTGAGGCCCCCTTCCTCTGGAAGACCTTGGGGTTCAAGGCCTCCGGGTTCCTGGATGTGGCCTATACCCAAAACTTCAACAACCCGAATACGAATCTCAATCAACTGCGTATCTTCGACACCAACGCCAATTCCTTCATGCCGCACTTGGCGCAGCTCATGTTTGAGCGGCCCGCTGATGGAGGAGGGAGTGAGCTGGATCGGCTCGGCTTCCGAACCAGGCTGAACTTCGGGTTGGATGCCCGGGTGACGAGGGCGCGAACGAATTTTGCGCCGGGCACCAGCAACAATGAGCTAGATTTCCAAGAGCTCTATGCGGAGTACATCCTTCCGGTCGGCAACGGCCTGAAGATTCAAGCGGGGAAGATCAACACGCTGATCGGGTATGAGGTGATCAATAGTTTCGAGAATCCGAACTTCTCCCGCAGCTTCATGTTCGGCTTGGGCCAGGCCTTCACGACCACCGGCGTCCGGCTCAGCTATACGTTCAATCCGATCGTGACTGCGTCGATCGGCGTGATCAACGGTTGGGACAACGTCGTTGACAATAACAGGGGAAAATCGTTTGAATGGTTGGTAGCCCTTACCCCCCACGAGAAGATCGGCGTGAGTTTCTACGGGTCCTATGGCGCGGAGCAATCAAA
>JANOMG010000149.1:0-2230 GCA_031420175.1 Nitrospira sp. | reverse complement strand
CCTCCAAGGTAGACTACACCGGAGCGGCCTCAGTACCGGTTGCACCAAAACGGACCATCGTTGGGTGTACATCGGAAGCCTGAAAGGTCTCGGGCGTGAGAATGGATACCGGAATCACATCTATACTTTTCGCATTAATGGGTATCCCTTTGACGCACATGGGCGATGTTGATATTTTCTTGCCGTGGAACATGCAAGCCCGACCCCGGGCGTCGATTACCCGCGCACGTTCGATGAAATGGACGACTGGTTTCGGACCGAGGCCCAGTGCCGCGACTATATCCGCCGCGTGTGCTGGCCGAACGGATTCGGGTGTGAGCGTTGTGGGGTGGCTGGGGAGCCTTGGGTGACGGTGCGCGGCGTGTTTCGATGCAGGGCTTGCGACGGCAGCACGTCGCTGACGGCCGGTACGGTGTTCCAGGACACCCGCAAGCCGTTGCGGATGTGGGTGCTGGCGATGTGGTTCATCACCAGCCAGAAGAACGGGGTGAGCGCCTTGGGCTTGCAGCGAGTGCTGGGCCTGGGCAGCGACGAGACGGCCTGGACCCGGCTGCACAAGCTGCGCAGGGCCATGGTGCGGCCAGAGCGGGAGCGGCTCACTGGCGAAATCGAGATCGACGAGACCTCTGGGGGTGGCCCGGAAGAGGGTACGCGAGGCCGGGAGACCGCGAAGAAGGCTATCGTAGTCGTGGCGACCGAGAAACGGGGTCATGCTATCGGGCGCATCCGATTGCGCCGCATCAAGGACGTCTCCGCGAAGAGCCTGCGGCCATTCATCCGGGAGACGATCGAGCCTGGCGCGACCATTCATACCGATGGCTGGAGAGGCTACGCTGGACTTGCGGATGCAGGCTATCCCCACCGTGTCACGGTGATCAGCGCTGGCCCCGAACAGGCCCACGAGGTCATGCCGCGCGTCCATCACGTCGCCGCGCTGCTCAAGCGGTGGCGGCTCGGTACGCTCCAAGGTGGTATCCAGTATCAACATCTCGATGACGACCTCGACGAATGCACCTGTCGCTTCACCCGCCGTCGCTCACAGGCTCGCGGACTCCTGTTTCACCGCCTCGCCCAACAGGCTGTCGCCGTCGGGCCGGCACCCTACCACGTCATTATTTCCGGCCCCGGGCCGCTACTTGGATGATGGGGATACCCATTCACACCTAAACAGAGGGGATCCAGAAAACCTCCGTCAACGGCGTGGAAACCCGGCCAAAGCGGCAATCCTGGTGGCCGACCCAAAGTTGTAGCTGAAATTCGTGAACTTGCCCGCCAGCATGGACACGAGGCGATCCAACGACTCGTGGCCCTCATGCATTCGCGTAATGAAAGCGTGGCGGTGCGAGCCGCCGAGGCATTGCTCGATCGCGGATACGGTCGGCCCTTGCAAGGGCTAGAGCTGAACAGCGTAGATGTTACACCGTAGCGTTGGCACGTGGAATTAGTGCCGACACCAAAACGTGAAGACCCGCTCCGTCTAATGAAAGCCTTCACTCCAATGGGCTTGCTAGGCTAACTCATGGGCCTAGCCATCAGTGAGACAAAAGCCACCTAGAGCGGCAACACATCCCAGAAGACAGCTCCTAAGGCGAGGCAGGAGAGAAAAAGCGGGGAACGATAACAGCCCGGCACTTGCCTGAGCCCAAGTCGCTCGCACAGTGCCGACACGATTTGGGACATGGCGGTGTTCACATCTCACTGGGGTTCCACCGGTTGTCCCAGGGAATCTCGGCAGGATAGTGGCGTGGAGAATTGAGCGTCAAGTTACTGAGATCGCCGCCGGACTCGCCACATCAGGGCCCCGAGTGTCACAAGGAGCAGGGTCGGCATCAGGGCGTCCGCGTGGGGTTTGTAGTGCTCCTCGGCGGTGAACGCATCGAGCAACGCCTTGACGATCACCTTGAGGCCACCTTCAAGTGTCTTCAGGGTGACGTTGCCGGTGAATCCATCGGTCACGACCACATCGACTGCGTCAGTCATCACGTCGCGACCCTCGACATTGCCGATGAAGTTGATCCCGCGTGTCGCTGCGAGCAATGGATACACCTGCTTGCGGAGCGAGTCACCCTTTCCGGGTTCCTCGCCGATCGACAGAAGACCAACCTTTGGTGACTCAATATCGAATCGGTGGCGAGACAAGATCGAACCCATTTGGGCGAACTGGGTTAACCATTCGGCCTGGACCTCGGCGTTGGCACCGGCATCGACGAGCACGGTGGGAGTCCCGCCG
>JANOMG010000148.1:0-3770 GCA_031420175.1 Nitrospira sp. | reverse complement strand
CGAGTTATCGTTTCGGCTTGGGTGGCAGCGGAACCGTCAACACTGGACAGCCGGCGGTCCGCACCACCTTTTCTGCCGTACTGCCAAAAAAGATCTTGTCCACGTTACCTGAGCGCCCGCCATAACTCCCCATCACCACCAGATCCACTTTTTCCATCCGGGCCGTCTTCGCAATCTCCACAAACGGCCCGCCCTCCAACACGATTCGCGTAACGGTCACGTCCTTGGTCGACTCTGATTCGAGCAATCGCCGCACATTGAGTCGCGCATGATGGCGCAGCCGTCGCTTCTGGCCCTGTGCGTCTGAGGGCACCGCCAAGAGTCCCAGCTGATTGAAGGTCGCCAGGGCACTCGTATCGATGACATGCAGCAGCACGATCTTGGCTTGAAACGTCCGGGCCATGGTCAACGCGACGCGGAAGGCTTCTTCCGAACAAGGAGAAAAATCTACCGGCACCAGTATCTTCTTGAAAAGTGACTCAGCCATATCATCTCCCACAGGATTGACTCATTACCTATATCAGCAAGGCTGGTGCCATCCAATCCAGGCTGAACGCTATGAGTTAATAGCTCAGTAGAAACAAAGACTTTGTCTTTCTTGTCAGGCCATCAGCGACACGCCATCGGCTCTTTGCATATTGCGCGGGGGTGTCTTGCTACAGGACGACTTTCTCTGCTGTAGCAGAAGGCAACAGAAGCCGTGAGCTGTGAGGTGTGCGGGTGAAGAGAAACACGAGGCCGAATGCCTTTCACTCTTCACTCCTTACGACTCACCCCCTCACGCCTCACGCGACTGTTAACCCAACGGCATCAGACTTGCTGAGTTTCTTTGCAGTATGAAACTGGAGGCGGATTCATGACAAGGACACAGTGGCTGTTGCTGGGCGCCGCCGTGCTTGGGCTCGCGGTGGGATTGTACATCCTGTTTTTCTGCCCCACGGAATGCCAATGAGCTTCGAATGACCACGTCACGAGGGAATGAACGACGTTGCCATGACCGCTGCAACAGAGTTGATGAATCAGCGAAGTGCCTTGAGTTCCGACCAACCAGACTGTGGCGACACCCTCTCGGCCATTCGTCCGAGATCGAAAGGTAAAATAATGAACTGCGGACCATGGGGACGCCAATGACTGAAACGGCAGTACGACTCACGCGAGGGGACCTCACCCTCGAAGGAGTCCTTGGCCTTCCGGCACAGGCGCTCGGGATGGTGGTCTTCGCCCACGGAAGCGGCAGCGGGCGATTCAGTCCGCGCAACAATTACGTCGCCCGCCATCTCCAGCAAGGCAAGGTGGCCACACTGCTGCTCGATCTCCTGACCCCGGAAGAAGCCGATGACCGCCGCAAGGTTTTCGATATCGACCTGCTGGCAGATCGGGTCCTGGTGGCCAAAGCCTGGCTCGAACAGGACGATCGGACGAAAGGCCTCGGCATCGGCTACTTCGGCGCCAGTACCGGCGCCGGCGCAGCCCTGCAGGCGGCAGCCCGCGATCCCTCATCGATTGTGGCGGTCGTGTCACGGGGAGGCAGACCGGATCTGGCAGAACCCTATCTCCCGTCGGTCACCGCGCCGACGTTGTTGATTGTCGGTGGAGACGACGAGCCGGTCATCGAGATGAATCGAACGGCCTACCGCCTTCTCGCCTGCCCTAAACGTCTTGTGATCGTGCCAGGCGCCTCACATCTCTTCGAAGAACCCGGCACACTTGAACAGGTCGCAGGGCATGCACTCGCCTGGTTTCAACGCTACTTTCATGCTGCCCCGCATGAGGGCGGCGTGACGACAACAAAGGAGTCGCACCGATGAAAACATTGCTCGCGGTCGATGGATCGGATAATGCCTATGAGGCCGTTCACGCCATGAAATACCTGGCCCGGGCAGAGCAACTGACCCTGCTTCATGCCCTGGACGTCCCGAGACCAGCCTATCCCATGATGGTGCCTGAGGTGGCGGAGGAACTCTATCGGTCTCTCGAACAGAGCATGAGGGAAGACGGCGAGCGGCTGCTGGATCGGGTTCAGTCCCTCCTCCCCATGCACGCAGGCCCTTCGACGAAACACCTTCGAATCGGATCTCCAGCAGAAGTGATTGTGGCAACGGCCGAGGAACAACAGGCCGATCTCATCGTGATGGGAGCACGGGGCCTTGGTCCCATCAAGGAGCGGCTGCTTGGCAGTGTGTCCCACCGCATCCTCACCCTGGCCCCCTGCGCCACGCTGATCGTGAACGGCCCGGTCAAAGCCATGAAAAACATCTTACTGCCGCTCCAGGGCCTATCAGACGCGGAGGCCGCAATTCGTTTTCTACAGTTGAACCCGTTCCACGATCCGGTTGAGATCACGCTACTGACCGTCTTGCCTTCGACACAGCCGCCATGGCCGGTCGATGCCGCCGCCGCTGAGAAACTGGAGAAGCAGGCCTTACAGAGCGCGCGGGACTACATCGATGGCGTAGCAAAACGTCTGCGCGCCATAGGCTATCAGGCGCGCGGGATCGCCGTGCTCGGAACCCCATCTGCCATGATCCTGGAAGAAGCCACCAAGCGGCGATCGGATCTGATTCTGATGGGTACAAGGGGCCGGCAGGGAGTCACTCGCTTCGTGCTCGGCAGCGTGTCTCATGCCGTGTTGCACAAGATGCCATGCCCGGTGCTGGCGTTTCACTGAGCGAACGGGCGGGAAAGGCGAGCAAGGGCGAGACTGGCGGGAAAAGCGAGACAAGCGGGAGAGGTGAGGATTCGAGGTCCGAGGTTTTCGGAACGTCGAACCCCGAACGTCACACGTGACCCCGCATTATTCATGATGGGCAAACGTTACCTTCGCATCATACTTCCCAAAGGCCTATTGCCCGAGTGCATGCGGATGGGTCTCGGTGATGTTCGATCGGCTGCGGGCCGCGTTGCGTGCCCGTCACTATGCCCATCGGACCGAACAGGCGTATGGCCAGTGGATCACACAGTGTACCGACTTTCATCACGGTCGCCATCACATTGACGCATCACTGGTTCAGCAAGCCGTCAGAGACGCGGTCGCGAAAGCAGGCCTCACGAAGCGAGCCACTTGCCGCACCTTCCGGCATGCCCTTGCCACTCACTTGCTCGAAGGAGGGTACGATATTCAAACGGTCAGGGAAATCTTGGGCCATAGCGACGTCAAGACAACGATGATCTACACGCATGTGCTCAACCGAGGGCCGGAGACGTTCGTAGTCCGGTAGACGGACTGTGAATCCATTCACGGCGATGGTGTTATGCTGATCCGCATAAGATGCCGCAATAAACCGCTAGACAAGCAGCACACTATGAATGTAACTGGGCGAACAGACCTTCGACAAGAAATCCCAAGGCGTGTTATACGGACAGAAAATCAGAACGCCGCATCTTATGCGGATCAGTCTAATTATTGTTAGAGGTTTTCATGCGCGTACTGCACTTGGCTCTTGCCGTATCAAACATAGAACAATCAGTGGCGGATTATTCTGCCCGCTTGGGGGTTTTGCCAGTCGTGGTTGTTCCAGGAGAGTATGCGTTGTGGCGAACAGAGACACTTAACCTATCGATCAGAAAAACAAGTGAGCCTTCTGGAACCATGCGCCACCTTGGTTGGGAAGATACCGAGGCCACAGAGTTTTCAACCGAAGCCGACTGCAATGGTATTAAATGCTTATGCCTTTGACTCCGGTTAGGCAATTGAGCATATTACCGCAAGGGGTCGCCCAGGATATCCGAAGGACATGCGTGAGTTCCGCCAGCAGGTTGCCACGAACGCG
>JANOMG010000147.1:0-7975 GCA_031420175.1 Nitrospira sp. | reverse complement strand
CGAGGGCCGCCGATATGGAGGCGGTTCTCGCTCGACTTCGTTCGGTGGCTTCTCTCCGGAGCCCGCCCAACAAGGTGAGTAATTGCGGCGCATAGCGATCGCGCCAAGCCTCCCACTGTTCGGCGTCCGTTCCGACCAGATGCCGTGACAATACCTTCATCACTTGATTAAAATGAGGCGCAATCATTTGATGCTCGATCTGTTCCCAATGCTCCAGCCCCTGGATCTGAGGTCGCACACGCGTCAATTCAACAGCCCAGGTGAAGAAATCGGCAGGAGCCATTCCTTGATCGCTATGTTGAAGGAGTGGAGCGATGCTCTTGCGATATTCCTCTTCAAGGGCCGCGATCGTTTGGCATTGTCGCTCAAAGTCCATCGGCTCGCCTTCGATCGGAAAGTCCGCCAGTCGGAGCACGCCACTCTTTTTTGTCGGCATGGCATTGAGCGGACGATTGACCAAGACGGCAATTCCTTCTCGTTGCGCCACTTCCAACACCGTCTCTCGCTGATCCGTCCCGGTATTGGGCGTGACCATCGCGCCTGCCTCGTAGAGATTCATGGGGCATTGCAGCACCGCGAAATGGTGGCGGTCCATGCCCTGTGATGTAGCGGCAGCTTTCGCCGCGTCACACATGCAAGAGAGCGACGTCGCCTCAGCATCCGATGGATCTGCCGTGACCGTATTCGACGACACGCCGTAATAGCTGATCCGTCCAGCCGCTACTTGCGACTCAAAAAATGTAAAGGCCTGTTCCATCCGGCGATAGAAGGCATCCCGCACCACTGCGAGATCTCCGCCCGTATGCTGCGCGGCCTCGGACAGAAAGTATTCCGGGTTGTGGAGCAAACAGACGTCGAGCGTGGCCAGGCCGAGCCGATCCAGTGACAGTGTCAGCTGATCGGCCAGAAACTCCGGGTGGATACAGTGCCAAATGCCCTCGCCATATTTGATCATGTCTGGGTAGGGGCGACCGGCCTGTTCTCGGGCCTCCGCCTGTTTCAGGTTCTGTGCTTGCACATACCCGATCTTCGAGACGACGATCACTTCTTCACGCGTTAGTTCGCCGCTCTTGATCAACTCGCCTAGGACAGAACCGACCAGGCGCTCACTGTCGCCATCCATGTAATTCGTCGACGTATCGATCAGGTTCACGCCTTCTCGCAGCGCCTTCTTCAATGCTTCTCGATGCTCCGGCTCCCTCATATCGACCCGATAGGTACCGAACCCCAGTCGGGAGGTCGTCAAGCCGCTCTTGCCGAACCCAACATATCCATGTTCCATGCGGCCGTCATGGCGTGATTGACTCACGATGCGCGCGGCGTACCTGGCTGTCCCCTCTGGACTAGCTGACCCGGGGAATGTCGCACCTTGCAAGAGTGTTGGTTGGGGTGGCTGATCGATTCGTCGCGACGCCGACAACAGCGCCTCGGTGACCTCACGCGGATCGGTGAGGGGACGCTGACAGGAAAAGTTTCGACAGATATAGAGTGCGGCCTTCCCTTCGACCAATCCTTTTCCGGCGAGCAGGGGATGACTAAACGGCGTGCCGGTTCCATCGCTGGAGGCAATCACGCGATGCGGCAGGAATACCTCGCGTACAGCGCGCTGCAGTGCCTCCAACCCGGGGTCGTTGGGCGCTCCGACAAGAGCCAGTTCTATCGGTCCTTCAGCCAAGAGATCCACTACGGAAAGTGTCTTGGCAAAGGCTCTCGGGTACCGGGCCATCTGTCGGCCAAAGGCGCGAATCCCGCCAACCGCCGCCTCGCGAAGGTCCTGGCGATCGTAATGGAATGAGAGTCTGGCGAGTGTGGAAACCGCCACGGCGTTGCCACTGGGCGTCGCACCATCTGCCCCCTCCCGCGCCCGGATAATTAGGGCTTCATGCGTCTTCCCGGTCGTGTAGAAACCCCCTTGATCCTCATCCATAAACGAGCCCACGATCCGTTCACCTAATTGAAGCGCTGCGGTGAGATATCGTTCCTGCCCACAGGCTTCATAGAGGTCGATCAACCCTTCTGCCAGATACGCATAGTCCTCCAGGACTCCATCGAGATGGGCTCGGCCCTTCCGCGACGTACGGAGCAAGGTCCCTTCGGAAGGCCGATGTACCAGTAAGAGAAAGTCTGCCGCCTTCATGGCCCCGTCGATGTAACGGCTGGCCCCTAACACACGGCCTGCCTCGGCCATCGCCGAAATCATCATGCCGTTCCATGCCGTAATGATCTTGTCGTCGAGTCCGGGCGGCACTCGCTCTTGGCGGGCACGATAGAGGAGGGGACGCACACGATGGATCGTTTCGTGCAGTTCATCGATGGTGAGGTTCAACTCCTTGGCTACAGCCTCAATGGGACGCAGCCGATTCGGGATACTTCGATGTTCCCAATTGCCCTCATCGGTAATGTCGTAACACGCACAGAATCGACGGGTATCTTCGGCATTCTGCAGCACGGACTGGATCTCCGTCGGCGTCCAGACGAAAAACTTTCCTTCGACCCCTTCCGAGTCTGCATCCGTCGCGGAATAAAATCCTCCAGTTGGATCGGTCATCTCCCGAAGAATGTAATCCAACACGTCCGTCGTGACCTGACGATAGGAGGCCTGCTTCGTGACTTGATAGGCTTCCAGGTAGGTCTTAGCCAACAAGGCATTGTCGTAGAGCATCTTCTCGAAATGGGGAACCAGCCAGCGATCATCGGTGGAGTACCGCGAGAACCCGCCGCCGATATGATCGCAGATTCCTCCGTCCGCCATCGCATCGAGCGTGCGGGTGACCATCTGCAAGGTGCGATGTTTTCCTGTTCGCCGGTAACAACGGAGAAGCAACGAGAGCCCTGCAGACGGGGGAAATTTTGGCGCACTGCCGAATCCGCCATGGCGCTCATCGAAATCCTCCAGGAACTGCGTGACGGCCTCATCCAGTACGGACACACTGACTGAGACGGGGGACATGGCCTTGAGTTCGTTCTTCAACCGTTCAGTCAATTGACGTGCTTGATTCGTGAGACTGGCGGGATCCTTCTCCCAGGCTTCTGCAATTTTCTTGAGCAGACTGGGAAACCCAGGGCGGCCCCATCGATCGTCAGGAGGAAAATAGGTCCCGGCAAAGAACGGCTCCTGGTCCGGCGTCAGGAAGACCGTCATCGGCCATCCGCCCTGACCATGATTGAGCGTCACCGTAGCCTGCATATAGATCTCGTCGAGATCGGGGCGTTCTTCCCGATCGACTTTGATACAGACAAAATGCCGGTTCATGATCGACGCAATGGCCGCGTTCTCGAACGACTCCCGCTCCATCACGTGGCACCAGTGACAGGCGGAATAGCCGACTGAGAGCAGGATGGGACGGTTCTGCGCTTTCGCGGCCTGCAAGGCCTCCGGTCCCCATGGGTACCAGTCGACCGGGTTCGAGGCATGCTGGAGGAGATAGGGACTGGTTTCGTGAATGAGGCGATTTGGCCTGGCTGATTCTGTTGGAGTCTGCATGACTCCACGGTAGCATCGGGCTCAGAGCGGGGTCAATAAGTCGATAAGGAAAGGGGCCTGCAATCGTGAGATCGCAGGCCCCTTCAGAATCGTTCAAGTTAGGCGTGTCTGATCAGACACACGACGTGCGTCGCGACTACTTGCTCTTCTCGTCTTTCTTCTTGTCGTCCTTCTTGTCATCGCCGAACGTATCGGCGTGGCAGCCCTTCTTCACGTCCTTCTTCGCATCCGTCTCTTCACCGGCGAAGGAAGGCGCGCTGAACGTCACTGCCACTGTCATGATTGCCATCAAGATGCGCTTCATAATATGTCACCCCCTTTGAATGTGAGTGTTAGAATGCTGTGTACCCATTCAAGTCGGGCAAACGGGCGAACGGTCGCGAAAACAGGCCCTGTGGTCAACCTCTTATTTCTCCCTCTCCTTTGCTCCCTGCATGAAGACCACGACACACAACGCTCTGGCTTCTGACCTGCGTTGTGGTAGTCTCAAGAAAGAGGACCAGCCATGACTGAGATTGGGCCCTACTCCAACTACCGCCTGACCGTTCGCCTCCAACTCGCCAATACACCAGGCATGTTTGCACGGGTAGCCGCTGTCCTGGCCGAGGAGGGCGCCAACTTGGGTGCGGTGGATATTGTCTCTGCCACGGCCGACTGTATGGTCCGAGACGTGACCTTTGACGTCCGGAACGAAGCACATGGAGAGAAGGTGCTCGCCCGTGTCGGGGCGCTGCCGGACGTGAACGTGCTGTCCGCCTCAGACCGGATTTTCCTGCTGCATCTCGGCGGAAAAATTCGCGTTCAAAGCAAGTTCCCCATCACGACGCGTAACCTCTTGTCGATGGTCTATACGCCGGGAGTCGGTCGCGTGGCGCAAGCGATCGCAAAGGATAAATCCAAGGCCTATGCCTTCACCAGCAAGAGCAACACGGTCGCCGTGGTCACCGACGGATCCGCGGTGTTGGGTCTCGGGAATCTTGGCCCGGAGGCCGCGTTACCCGTGATGGAAGGCAAAGTCATGCTGTTCAAAGAGTTTGCAGGAATCGACGCCTGGCCGATCTGCCTCAACACACAAGATCCCGATGAGATCGTTCGCACGGTTCAGGCGATTGCTCCGGGGTTCGGCGCGATCAACTTGGAAGACATCAGTTCACCGCGCTGTTTCGAGATCGAACGCCGCTTGAAAAATACTCTGGATATTCCAGTCATGCATGACGATCAGCATGGCACAGCCGTGGTCCTCCTTGCCGCCTTGACCAATGCGCTCACCGTCACCGGGAAACGGATGGAAGACATCCACGTAGTCGTCAATGGGCTCGGCGCCGCGGGAACCGCCTGCTGCCGGATGCTGTTAGCTGCAGGCCTCTCTCACCTGATCGGCTGCGAGCCTCGGGGCATCGTTCTTCGGGGAGACGGCGAGCAGCTGCGGGCTTGCCGAACGGATCTCGCCGCCTGCATGACCAAAGACCGTCCGCAAGGCACACTCCGAGATGCGCTCAAGGGGGCTGACGTCTTCATCGGATTATCCGTCGGCAACATCGTCACGGCAGAAGACCTCGATCTGATGGCGCCTGATCGCATCGTCTTTGCCATGGCCAATCCCGACCCCGAAGTCCCTCCTGAATTGGCGGCCGTTCACTGCCGGATCTTTGCCACCGGGCGCTCGGACTACCCGAATCAAATCAATAACGCGCTCGCCTTTCCCGGTATTTTTCGGGGTGCATTGGACGTGCAGGCGTGCGACATTAACGAAGCGATGAAGCTGGCTGCAGCAAAAGCTCTGGCTGAGACCATTCCCCCTGCGGCCCTCAACGAAGACTACATCATTCCAAGCGTATTCGATAAGGACGTCGTCCCGCGTGTGGCCAAAGCCGTGGCGGCAGCCGCACGTGACACGGGCGTCGCCCGACGCCGCACCAAACTCAGCGACGACTTCACGTCACGCTGACCACGCAACCCACATACATTGAGCTGTTTCAGTGGCCCTTCTGGCATGCGACCAGGCTGTGCTACAATGCGCGCCCTAGGAGAGATGCTGGTTCAGATGGCGTTTTCACAAAGCAAACACATCAAGTTTCAGAGCGGGATGAGACGACGGATCGAGTCGTTGCGCCCGAAAGCCGAAGAGAGTCTGGAGCTTGCCGTCGACACGATGATGCAGGAACGGGTCGACAGCTTCTTTCGTGTAGAAGAAGGGCTGGAGGAAATCATCAAGTCCCTCATTCAGATTGAGGAGGAACTTGGGGAGATCCGTGATCTCTCCGGTGCCATACGCCTGGAATCCCGTCTCGAGTTTGTCGAAGACCGCTGGGACGGCTTCGACAGCGAGATTCGTGAACGCCCTCGCCGCCGACGCAAGAAAGTCAGCCTGGCCGATATGTTGAAAGCTGCCGGTGGGGGAGGCGGCGACCCGTCGCATGAATCGAGCGGCATCAACAACGCCATGGACGCCTATGCTGCGATGGGCGTGGAGTTCGGCAGTTCGCTCGCCGAGGTCACCGCGTCGTTCCGTCACAAGGCCAAACAACTCCATCCTGATTCGAATAATGGCGACCGCAGCGCCGAACCGGAACTCCGTCGCATGCTGGAGGCCTATCAGTTCCTGAAAGAGTACTTAAGTCTCAGCAATGTCGAGCCGCCGCGGCCGCCAGACGCCACCTACAACCCAACAGAATGAGACACGCGTGACACCTAATCCACCGATGCAGTATGTGACCGACCAACGTGCGCTTGAAACCCTCTGTCTCACGTTGCGGCAGAGTCCGCGATTGGCGCTGGATACGGAATTCGTCGGGGAAGACACCTTTATTCCTCGACTCGAACTGATCCAAGTTGCCACGGCCACCACCGCTGCCGTCATCGACTTTCCCGCCGTGCAGGCCAGCGGATCGCTCGATGTTCTATGGGAGCTCATCTGTGATCCCAAGATTGAGAAAATTGTGCATGCCGGGCGGCAAGATCTCGATCTCTTCGCCACCCATGCCGGACAGATCCCGAAGCCGTTTTTCGATACGCAGATCGCCGCCGCCATGGTGGGGTATGGCGCCCAAGTCGCGTATGCCAACCTGGTCCAGCGTCTCCACGGCACAAAGCTGGAGAAGGCCCATACCTTTACCAACTGGAGCGCACGACCGCTCTCCGATGACCAGATTGCGTACGCCTTGGAAGATGTGGAATTTCTCCTGTCGATCCATACGCATTTGCAGGATCGACTGAGCTCACTCGGTCGGTTGGAGTGGGTCAGTGAGGAATTTGCACGCCTCGAAACGGCGGTGGGAGAAAAGAGTCGAGAGCCTCAAGAACGCTACCAACGTATTCGCGGGTGGGACACGCTCAAACCCAAAGGGGCGGCGGTACTTCGTGAATTGGCTGCCTGGCGAGAAGCGGAAGCCCGACGCCGGAACGTGCCTCGCGGACGCGTCATGCGGGACGAGGTGCTCCTCCAACTCGCACGCCATCCACCCAAATCGGTCCATGAGCTCCGTGGGCTCCGCGGCGTCCATTCCTCCGAAGTTGATCGACACGGAGAACAACTGTTGGCCACCATGACCTCAGCGCTGGCGCTTCCACCGTCCGCCTGGCCGGAAGTCCCTCGCGAGAGAAAACCGGATCCCGAATCGACCGGTATCGTCGAATTGCTGCAAGCCGTACTCAGGGCCCGCGCAGCAGAGGAGGGGATTTCTCCCACCATGCTCGCCACGAGTTCGGATTTACAAACACTCGTAGACGCGAAACAGAATCGGGGCATCCTCGATGTGCCCATCCTTCGTGGCTGGCGACGACAACTGGTCGGAGACCTGCTCCTCCAAGTATTGGACGGTACGGTCACCATCACTGTAGACCGAACCTCCGGTGCGCTAATGATGATACCAGGGCACCTCGCAAAGGCTTCAAGCTAACGAGCGCTACAGCTCGTTCACCTGCATGGCAGCCTCCTCGGAGTGCTCAAGCAGGGCCCTCATCAGGCCGGCTTCGTTCTCGCCTTACCGCATCCGCAACGAAGCCCACGTGGGAGACGAGCTGTCTTGGCATCTCCGGATGTACGGGTGAGACATGATAAGCCTTAGAATTGGACTCGCCTGCGGTCTCGTTGAAGTACTTGTTGAACAGTCTGTATGGAATAGCTCTCCTTCGTTTTTTTATTTCATCGCGGTGATGTGGAGGCCTCCTGGAGTCGGCGGTGGGGAGACGTCCACTACCGGGGGACTCCCAGCTGGTACGAAGGTCACGAGACTGCTTTCGCTCGACTCGTTGTTGGACCTATCGTAGGCGGTAATGAAGTAGTGCTGAGTCACGGCCGGTATTCCGATATTGAACTGCGCCACCGTTCCTAATGTAGCGATGACTGTGGCCTTCCCGGAGGCTCGACTACAGGGCTGTTGACTACATTGATAGACACGATATCCCGCCAGATCCTGGTCACTGTTGGGGCTCCAGTTCAGCGTCGCGCTCCACGCAGGATTCGACCACAAGATTAGTACGCCAGCGGTA
>JANOMG010000146.1:0-9674 GCA_031420175.1 Nitrospira sp. | reverse complement strand
GATGAAGGAAGAAGACTGGAACCTGGTGCTGCAAGTCAATTTGACCGGGACGTTCAATTGTATCAAGGCGGTCTTGCTCCCGATGACCAAGCAGCGGTATGGTCGTATCGTCAACATTGCGTCGATCGTCGGCGTGATGGGGAATGTAGGCCAGGCCAATTACGCAGCATCGAAAGCGGCGGTGATCGGATTGACCAAGACGGTCGCGCGAGAATATGCGAGCCGTGCCGTGACAGTGAACGCGGTTGCCCCAGGATTCATCGACACCGCCATGACGCAGGGATTGTCGACGGAGGTGAAAGACACACTCCAAAAGCAAATCCCGTTGGGACGATTGGGTACGCCGGCCGATATTGCGGCGGCGGTGCGTTTTCTCGTATCGGACGAGGCCGCCTATATCACGGGGCATGTGTTGCATGTGAACGGGGGAATGTTGATGCCCTGACGATGTGTGGTCAGAGTATTGTAAGATGCTGCGGCGACAGATTCGCAGCAAGAAGGAGGATCTACGATGGGGAAGGAGGCAGGGAAATCAATGGGTACTGTGGAAGAACGGGTCAAGAAAATTATCGGCGAGCAGCTTGGAGTCGAGGAGGATGAGGTCACGCTTGAAGCCAGCTTCGTGGAAGACCTTGGTGCCGACTCGCTCGATACCGTTGAGCTGGTGATGGCCCTCGAAGAAGAGTTCGGTATCGAGATCCCCGACGAAGACGCCGAGAAGATTCTGACGGTCGGAAAAGCGTTGGACTATATCAAGGAAAAGGCCTAAGGGGCGCAGGACGTTATGAGTGCTCGTTCGATCAGGCGGATCGTGATAACCGGTCTGGGGCTTATCACGCCTCTGGGGACCGGTGTCGACAAAACCTGGAAGGCTATTTGTGCCGGTGAATCCGGCATAGGCCGGATCACCAAATTCGATCCCGCGGCCTACGATGCCCAGATTGCCGGGGAAGTAAAGGATTTCGATCCCGCGCAGTTCATCGAGAAGAAAGAAATCAAAAAGATGGATGCGTTCATCCATTATGCCGTGAGTGCTGCCCAGCTGGCGGTGGATGATGCATCGTTCACCGTGGCGCCGGAAGAGGCCACGCGAGTCGGCGTCTATATCGGATCGGGCATCGGGGGGCTCGGATCGATCGAGCATTACCACAAAATCTTGCAGGAAAAAGGCCCCGGACGGGTCTCGCCATTTTTCATTCCGATGACCATCATCAACCTGGCCTCGGGGCAGGTGGCGATCAGACTGGGCGCCAAGGGGCCGAACTCTTGCGCGGTCACGGCTTGTGCGACGGGCAATCACTGTATCGGCGACGCGTTTCGATTGATTCAGGCTGGTGATGCCGATGTCATGATCGCCGGCGGGGCGGAAGCTGCCATTACCCCGTTGGGAGTCGCAGGGTTTGCGGCGTCGAAGGCCTTGTCGTTTCGTAACGATGACCCGACAAAAGCGAGCCGGCCGTTCGACAAGGATCGCGACGGGTTCGTGCTCGGCGAAGGCGCCGGAGTCGTGGTCTTGGAGGAACTGGAGCATGCGCGCCGGCGCGGGGTTCGAATCTATGCCGAACTCATCGGTTATGCCATGAACAGCGACGCCTACCATATTACCGCCCCGTCCGAAGAGGGAGAAGGCGCAGTTCGCTGTATGGAGCTGGCGCTCAAGGATGCCGGTATCGGCAAGGACCAGGTCGGGTATATCAACGCGCATGGCACCTCGACGATGGCGGATGCCATTGAGACCAAGGCTATCAAGCAGGTGTTCGGTGAACGGGCCTATCAGATTCCGGTGAGTTCGACCAAGTCGATGACCGGCCATTTACTTGGGGCAGCCGGTGGGATTGAAGCGGTGTTTAGCGTGCTGGCGCTTCATCATGGGATGTTGCCTCCGACGATCAACCTAGATCATCCGGATCCTGCATGCGATCTGGACTACATCCCACACAAGGCCAGACCGGCTGCCGTGACGGTTGCGCTGTCCAACTCATTCGGATTCGGCGGGGTTAATGCCTGTTTGCTCTTTAGAAAGCCGGACGCCTAACAGGTCTGTGCGAGGGGTATACTCGCCACTATGACTTCGGCTTCTTCCATCGACTCGCTCCAATCTTCCTTAGGCTATCGATTCGAGGCCTTTGCCTTGCTCGAGGAAGCCTTGACGCATTCTTCTCTCGTCAACGAACAGAAATCGGTTTCGCCTCAACATAACGAGCGGCTCGAATTTCTCGGCGACGCCGTGCTGTCGCTGGTGATGAGTGAGTATCTCGCGTCCGCATTGCCGCAGTCTTCAGAGGGAGCCCTCTCGAAGTTGAAAGCACAATTGGTGAGTGAGGCCTCGCTTGCGGCTGTGGCTCGACGGTTGAGCCTGGGTGAGTATCTGAAGCTGGGCCGCGGGGAAGACCGTTCGAAGGGCCGCGAGAAAGACTCGCTGTTGGCCGATGCGCTGGAGGCGGTGCTGGCCGCCGTTCATCTTGACGGAGGTTTCGACGCCAGCCGCACGGTGACGCGCCATATTTTTGCAGAGGAACTTGCGAATGTTGCTGCGCAGCAGGAGCAGCCGGGAGCCGGCGATTACAAGACGCAGTTTCAGGAGTGGTGCCAAAAGCGGTATGACACCTTGCCATGCTATGCGACCGTTCGAGAAATAGGACCCGACCACCAGAAGTTATTCGAAGTAGAACTGTCCCTCCAAGGCGAGGTCGTGGGCATGGGGTCAGGACGAAGCAAGAAAGAAGCAGAGCAACAGGCGGCGAAGCAGGCCCTCGAACAGGTAGGGCGATAATTCTGTCGGTAGGGTCAGGGCAGGGCGACTTCACAACGAGACCAGTTCTCATTTCAGGGAGGCAGATGATGCAGAAACGAGTCATGGTAGAAAGTGTGGCGATGGTGCTGGTGCTGGGCGTAAGTCTGTTGTGGGGAATGGGCGCAGTCTCCGCGGCCGATAAGGCTCCAGCGGGGAAAGTGGAAGGGGTGAAAGGTCCACGAGCGATGATTACCACGAGGTTTGGCGAGATCGAGGTCACGTTTTTCCCAGACAAGGCCCCCGAACACGTCAAAAACTTTATCGCGTTGGCGAAGTCTGGATTCTACAACGGGACCATCTTTCATCGGGTGATTCCCGGGTTCATGATCCAGGGCGGCGATCCCAACACGAAAGATCTGAACAAGCCGGAGACCTATGGCCAGGGAGGGCCGAGCCAGCGGCTGAAGGCGGAGTTCAACGAGATTCCTCACCGGCGAGGGATTCTCTCCATGGCGCGCACGAGCGACCCCAATAGCGCCGGGTCACAGTTCTATATTGTCGTGAAGGATTCGAATTTTCTTGATGGGCAGTATACGGTGTTTGGCGAAGTGGTGAGGGGGATGGAGGTGGCGGATAAGATTGTCAGTTCGCCGAGGAACAACCGTGACCTTCCGAATGAGCGTGTGGAGATGACGGTCGTGGTAGTCGAGTAGCGATGAAGGGTTGGAGGACCATGATGCGTGAATCTGCCGCTACGAGGAGCCTCATGCTCTGCGGATTGTTGTTGGCGATCGGCCTGCTCACTGGGTGTGGAGGAAAGGTGGATGTGCAACCGGTTGTGCCTCCGCCTACCCCTGGCCCAAGAGCCATTATCAAGACCAAGTTCGGCGAGATTCACTTCAAGTTCTACCCCGAGGTGGCTCCGAACCATGTTCAGAACTTCATCAAGCTGGCCAAGTCTGGATTTTACGATGGGACGATTTTCCACCGGGTCATTCCAGGTTTCATGATCCAGGGCGGTGATCCCAATACCAAGAACTCGCTGCGCAAGGAGACGTATGGGGCGGGTGGGCCGAAGGATGAGAAGGGGAATCCAATCCTCCTCAAGGCGGAATTCAGCGACACCCCTCACAAGCGCGGTATTGTGTCGATGGCGCGAGCGACTGAGCCCGATACTGCCGGGTCGCAGTTTTTTATTGTGGTCGAGCCGTCTCACTTCCTCGATGGAAAATATACGGCATTCGGCGAGGTGACCAAAGGCCTTGGTATCGCCGACAGGATCGTGAGCTTGCCGAAAAACGATCACGACCTGCCGAACGAGCGAATTGAGATGACGGTGACGATTGTCGAATAGCATCGCGGTCTCACGGACTTCCATGTTTCCAGCGAGCGCGCAATAAGAATGTGCGCGCTCGATGTGCGCAGGTGGAGCCCGTGAGGCCGCACTGCTTGTGGAAGGTAGAAGGTGAAAAGAGAACGTTATTTGATGCTTTCGAGCAATGTGCGGAGGCGGGCTCGTTCGGACGGGAAGAAGAGAATGAAGTTGAGACCGAATGCGTTGCCTGAGACCCAACGCACGGAGGCCCGTTCGACCTTCACCGGTGGTGACTGGTCCGGAAAGTGTAGCAGGACGTGAACGTCGAGTCCTTCGGCCATATTGATGTCGGACTCGGCTCGACAGCCTGAGGTCGAGATGTTCGTCACCGTGGCGTCTCCTTCGACCTCTCCAGAAGAAAATCCGATCGTGCAATGTAGCTCCACCCGGCGTGCTTTTCTGATCTGTTGGTCTTTTCCTTGGCTCATAGTGTGTAGCCTGCCGTCTTCGCGGGTGGTGACTGATTTTTAGTGGTGGTGCTGGCACCCTGGGTCGTGGGTATGTTGCTCAGGGGCCGGGGGCGGCATGAACTGTTGTCCTGGCAAGATGATGTGGCCCGGCTCACGCTGTTTAGTCAGGTGGTCTGCAATCTCCGGATGGTAGGCTCGCACATAGCCGATGAGTCCACCGAGGAATCGTTGTGATTGGAAGTCCGTACCGGAAAAGTGTGAGACGAAGGCGATCGCACGGTCTAGTATTTCCGGTGCGTCTGACATGTCGGCGATCTGCTGAGGGTTCTGCTTTTTGAACGCGTCGTACTCCTTTTTGAGATGCTCCGCGAAGACCGGCGACGGTGCGGCAGGCACATGGAGGGGGCTGAGCGTTCGTCGCAAGCCTTGAAGCGCCGCCACGATTTCCGCATCTTGTCCGTCGCGGCGTCCCTGGAAATATCCAAAGATCACCACTTCGACGAGATTGAACAGGGCCACAGCCTTCTCGCCACCAAGCTCCCCCAGCTTGCGATAGAAGTCCCGCCTGACCGGCATGAATTGTACGGCAAGCCGCTTCTGCTGATAGTCGCTCCCGGTTTCGAGATAGACGCAGTCAGCGGGGCATGAGACCCGCACGATTCGGTGTTCGCCGCAACATTGGCTGCAGATTTGCCCGGCCAAGGCGGGACAGGGTCGTTTGCCTTTTCGTTGTGTGCAATAGGCGCACTGACTCATTTTTTTGCGGGTCCTTCCGGTGCCGGTTTCTGTGGTGGAGGGATGAAGCCATAGTCCGCCAACGTCCGTTTTTCCTGCTTGGGCTTTCCATCGCTGGGGGTTTCAAGCCCGTTCATTTCGGCGGCGTTGGCAAATTCATACGGAACGAGGATGAGGTTGTTTGCACGGTCGATACTCAGATCTCCCGGTGTGGGTAAGAACTCGGCGATGACTTGAAACCGCTTGTCCCAGCTCATGCGCCAGACCTTTCCCGTCGTGAAATCTGACACATACATGTTGCCCCACCGGTCGAAATCCACTCCGCGGAGATTCTGAAAGCGGCTGGAAAAGAATCCGTTGGAGAAGAGCTCCGTCACGACGCCTTCCGGCGAGATCTCGGAAATTTTACCCTTCTCCCAACTCACCGCAATGATCTGGCCGGACCTGGGGTGGACGACAAGTCCAGAGGGGCCGGCCAGGGCGCGGTCTGTGACCAGTACGGACAATGTCTGGGTGGCCAGATCGACGCGGTAGATCGTATTGGCTTTCTGGTCTGAGCAATACAAATGGCCCTTGCCATCGAAGGTCACGTCGCTCAAGGAGGCGTGTGGCAGCGTGGACGAGGAGGCGACAGGCGATCGGATGGTGAGTGCCAGGACGGGTTTCCCGGTGGTTGTATCAAAGCCCCGCAGGGTATCGAGGTCGGCCACGTAGAGCACATGCTCCACCAGGGCCATGCCTTTGGGGGCATGGAGGATGACGCCCTCCTTCCCGCCTTGAATAAATTTCAGATTGAGGAGTTTGCCATTGGGATCGAGTTTGGTGATGAATCCGTTGTTGTCAGTAGCTTCAGGCTTCCCGTTGACGCTCGAGATGAAATAGCCCTTCTCGACGGGGTCGTTGACGAAGCTGTAGGGAGACTCCAGTTCCGTCACCGTGATCTGGGCGCCAATGGGGCTCACGACTGCGACAGAAAGAATCCAGATACACCAGGAGACCGGATGGTACATGGTGCGTGTGAGAAGGGACATGAGGGAGGAAGTTCTCTTCACAGGGTCGATAGCTGTTGGCCGTGGTTGACAGATGCATCGTAGCTGCCAGGCTCAGAGCCTGTCAAGAAACAGACGTGAAACGTAAAAGATGAAACGTGAGAGGTGGGAATGGGCAGGGATTATTCCCTCTTCTATCTCCCTTCTTACGCGTCGCGTTTCACGCAGGCTGGTCGTTGACTTGCTCGAAAATGCCCTGCTATGGTGCTCTGTTTTTCCTGACGATCTCTCAACGGAGGAGGAATCCGTGGCAGCACGATTAATCGACGGCAAAGCCTTGGCGCTACAAGTACGGGAGCGGTTGGTAGGCGAATCGGCGGCAGTGTTGGCGAAGACCGGGATGAAGCCGGGTCTCGCCACGATTTTGGTGGGCGACGATCCCGCGTCACATCAGTATGTGAAGAGCAAGCAGAAAGCCTGCGATGCGGCAGGTATTTATATTGACGACCATAAGCTGCCTGCGAGCACGACTCAGGCAGAGTTGCTGGCCTTGATCGAGAAGACAAACGCCGATCCGAAGATTCACGGCATTCTGGTGCAGCTCCCTCTGCCAAAACATATTGAGAGCCGGGTGGTCCTCGAGGCGGTGTCGCCGAACAAGGATGCCGATGGGTTCCATCCCTATAATTTCGGTAGACTGGTTGAAGGGAATCCGGTGTTTGAAGCCTGCACGCCAAAGGGTGTCATTAAGATGATTGAGTCTACCGGTGTGGGCATCGAGGGTAAACGTGCGGTGGTCTTGGGCCGCAGCAATATTGTCGGGAAGCCGTTGGCGCTCATGCTCTTGCAGCGCAACGCCACCGTGACGATTTGTCATTCCAAGACCAAAGATCTGGCAGCGGTCTGTCGTGAGGCAGAGTTGTTGCTCGTCGCGATCGGGAAGGCCAAGTTCGTGACGGCCGACATGGTGCGAGAAGGAGCGGTCGTGATTGACGTGGGCACCAATCGGTGGACGGATGGGAAGCTCTGCGGCGATGTCGATTTTGAATCGGTCAGTCAGAAGGCCGGCTGGATTAGCCCTGTGCCAGGTGGCGTGGGGCCGATGACGATCGCGATGCTGCTGGACAACACGGTGGAGTCGGCCAAAAGAATGGGTGGAATGCTGTAGGAGAGACGGGGCGCTCCCTTGCTCGCAGAACGCGCACGATAATACGGTGCTCGTCCGATGCGCGTAGGGGGAGCGCCCCATTCTCTCCTGCAGCTGTGAGTGGAGGCGTAGAAGGGGACCTATGAGTCGAGAGCCGAGGCGGTTGAAGGATGTGCTTGATCAGGGGCAGTTCGCTGTCACGATTGAGTACAATCCTCCCAAAGGTACCAACATCTCTGCGGTGTTGGAGAATGCCAAGGCGCTGGTAGGGCGCGTGCACGGGGTGAACGTGACGGACAACACGGCCGCGGTGGTGCGGGCCGGGTCTCTCTCCGTCTGCCGCCTCCTCTACGAACTCGGCCACGATCCGGTGATGCAGATGACCTGCCGAGACCGGAATCGGATCGCCATGCAGTCGGATCTCATGGGCGCTTCCATGCTCGGCATCCGCAACATTCTCTGTCTCACCGGGGACTATCCGACCGTCGGAGACCACAAGGACGCGAAGCCCGTTTACGATCTCGATTCGGTTCAGGTGATGCAGCTCGTGCAGGGGCTGAACAATGGGCGGGATATGGTCGGCAATAAGCTGGATGGCTCCACGGCCTTTTCGATCGGCGGCGCCGTGACGCCGGAAGCCGACCCCCTGGGTCCCATGCTCGCCAAGTTCGAAGTGAAGGTCAAAGCCGGCGCTCAGTTCTTCCAGACACAGGCGATCTACCATCCTGAGCAGTTTGCATCCTTTATGAAGGCGGTGCGCCCGTTTAAGGCTAAAGTGCTGGCGGGTATTCTCGTGCTTCGGAACGCCAAGATGGCGGAGTTCATGAACGCGAATATTCCCGGTGTGTCGGTCCCGCAGGACATGATCGACGAACTCAGGGCCGCCGGTCCCGAGCACGCGGAGGATGTCGGCGTGGACATCGCGGTGCGGACGATCAAGGCGGTACGGCCCTACTGCGACGGGGTGCATATTATGGCGATCAAGGCCACGCACAGGCTGGCCGACATCATCACCAGAGCAGAAGTGGGCTGATGACGATCCCCGAGTTTCAGCGGCATAAGCGCGACAAGAAAAAACTCACCGTCGTGACGGCCTACGATGCACTCTTCACGCGCATTGTCGAGCAGGCCGGCATTGAAGCGATCCTAGTCGGGGATTCACTCGGTGTGGTCGTGCAGGGGAAGGCCAATACGCTCTCTGTGACGATGGACGACATGCTCTACCACACGAAGCTTGTGGCTGGGGCGGCTCAACGAGCGCTCGTCATTGGCGATATGCCATTCATGTCCTATCAAGCCAGCCAGGAAGACGCGCTTCGCAATGCGGGACGGTTTCTGCAGGCCGGGGCTCAGGCCATTAAGCTGGAGGGTGGCGCCGCGGTAGTCGATCGGGTGGCCGCGATCACCAGTATCGGCATCCCGGTCATGGGCCATCTCGGCATGACTCCCCAATCGGTTCACCGGTATGGCGGGTACAAAGTGCAGGGAAAAGAGTCGGACCAGGTGCGTCTCTTATTGAGCGATGCCAATGCGCTTGAAGCGGCCGGCGCCTTCGCGATCGTGTTTGAAGCGATTCCCGCCGAGCTGGCCAAGACGCTTACAGAGCAATTGACTATTCCGACGATTGGGATCGGGGCCGGCCCGCACTGTGACGGTCAAGTCCTGGTTCTCTACGATCTCCTCGGACTGTTCGATGACTTTGTGCCAAAATTCGTGAAACCCTATGCCCATCTCAAGACCGACGCGCTTCAAGCGTTGCGGCGCTACAAGGAAGAGGTTGAGGGAGGGAAGTTCCCTAGCGAGAATGAGAGCTACCACTAGCCCCTTCGGCGTCTCCGATCCCGGCGTGAGCAGTCCTCATTGCCTCACCGTTCGATATCTCATCAAAGGCAAGACAGTTCTCTGCCGCTGGGGTACAGTCCAGCGATCAGGAGAGGCTCGGCATGGAATGGATTGAATGGCTGCTCAGTCGGGAATTTCGACAGTTCCTCCTCGACAATAACCTCTTTTCCCCGCTGCTGTTTGTCGTGAGGCTTCTCGGTGTGACCACGCTAGAGAGCTTTGTCCCCGCACGAAACGTTCCCTACCGCTCGGTGCTCTTTCTGGACATCATTGGATCCGCAGTTCTTGTGTACTTCACGACTCCAGCCGCAAGCTATTTGAACAGTTTTATCGCGGTCAAACCCATGGTCCCGGAGTCGATCCTCACCCTACCAACGGTGGTGGTCTTTCTCTCGTATTACGTGGTCGGTGACTTCGGCGCCTATTGGATGCATCGGTTCTG
>JANOMG010000145.1:0-4983 GCA_031420175.1 Nitrospira sp. | reverse complement strand
AAAAAGATCTCAAGAAGCTGAAGGTCGGCGTGCCGGTCGAGTTTTTCGCAGAGGGGTTGGACCCTGAAGTGGAGCAGGCCGTACGGGCGGCGACCCAGGAGCTGAAAGCGCTCGGTGGGGAGATCAAAGAAATTCAGTTGCCGCGGACGGACGTGGCGGTTGCCACCTACTACGTGATTGCCACCGCCGAGGCTAGTTCGAATTTAGCCCGCTATGACGGGGTGAAGTTCGGGCTCCGCGCCAAAGAGACCAAAGACCTGCTTGAATTGTATATGAAGACGCGGCAGGAAGGCTTTGGACCCGAGGTGAAACGACGGATTATGCTGGGGACCTACGTCCTCAGTGCCGGCTATTACGATGCCTATTATGGGAAGGCGCAAGCAGTGCGGACATTGATTCGCCAAGATTTTGAGGCGGCGTTTCAGGAGGTCGATCTCATCGTCACGCCTGTGACACCCACGCCGGCATTCAAGTTCGGTGCGAAAGCGGACGATCCCCTCCAGATGTACCTGTCGGACATATTCACCATTTCGGTGAACCTCGCCGGTGTACCGGCAATTTCATTGCCGTGCGGGTTCAGCCAAGCCGGGTTGCCCATCGGGTTACAGCTGATCGGTCGACCCTTCGAGGAAGAGACACTCTTACGAGCGGCCTATGCCTACGAACAGAGCACGCAATGGAGAACGAAGAAGCCGGTGATACGGTGAGGGGTAGTGAGGTAAAGGGGTAACGGGTTAGCTGGAGGAAAAATATGACCATCGTTGAAATCGCTGCCATTCTTGTGGCTGTCGCGTTTGCGGTGCTGGTGGGCTATCTCGTGCCTGTGCTGATTCAACTTCGCAAGACCATTGCGGAGTCCGAACAGTTGCTGGCGACCATGAACCGCGACTTGCCTCCGCTGATCGGCGAGCTCAGGGCGATGAGTCAAAACCTGAACGATCTGACTGAACAGGCCCGCGGGGGAGTCGAGCATGCTGCCGTCCTCTTGCATGCGGTCGGGGAAGTCGGGGAGTCGGTTCAGCATGTGCACGATGTCGTGAGGGGCTCGAGCGGATCAATGTTGACCAATGTGGCGAGTGTGGTAGCTGGATTCAAAGCGGCAACCCAAGTCATGAAGGAACGGTTTCGAGGTGAAGGAGGGCATCACAATGGCGGATGATCGAGGTTCCTCAGCAGCAGCAGTCGTGCTGGCATTTCTGAGCGGTGCGGCGTTGGGCGCGGTGGCGGCGCTCTTGCTGGCTCCACAGACCGGACGCGAGTCGCGTGAGCAGCTGCGTGGGTATGCCCGTCGCGCGGAAGGCGATCTGCGGGATCTGGCAGGCCGTGCAGGCGAAGCGTTGGAAGAAGTCGTGGAGGAGGGGAAGCAATTTGTGGACTCAAAGAAAGCGGTTCTGCGCGAGGCCTTCGATGTCGGACGTGAAGCGATGCGACGGGAGCGTGACCGGTTGCGTGGAGAGGATCGTAGCTAAGCGATGATATATGAAGTCGTCATTGGCGTGGAAGTACATGCGCAGCTACGGACGAAGTCCAAGCTGTTTTGCGGTTGCGGGACTATGTTCGGGCTTACGGCTAATAGCCAGACCTGTCCCCTCTGTTTGGGGCTCCCTGGCAGCTTGCCAGTGATTAATCGGGCGGCGGTCGAGATGGCGGTCCGTGCGGGCTTAGCGTTGAATTGTACCATCGCGGCGAGCAATCTCTTTGCACGCAAGAACTACTTCTATCCGGATTTGCCCAAGGGCTATCAGATTTCACAATACGAGGCGCCGATCTGCGAGCATGGCTGGATTGAAGTTGCGGGGAGTGAAGGTTCGAAGCGGGTTCGTATCCGTCGTGCCCATTTGGAGGAAGATGCGGGGAAAAGTGTCCACGTCGCCGGCTCGAACGGAAGCCGCGTCGATTTGAATCGGGCGGGGACACCGCTGCTGGAAATCGTGACGGAACCGGACTTGCGGTCGGCCGATGAAGTCGTGGCCTATTTGAAGGGCCTTCGCGACGTGCTCATGTATCTCGAAGTCTGCGACGGCAATATGGATGAAGGGAGCTTCCGCTGCGAGCCGAACCTCTCGCTCCGTCCGTTGGGCCAGAAGGAATTCGGGACAAAGGTCGAACTCAAGAACATCAATTCGTTCAAGTTCGTGAAAGACGCCGTTGAATACGAGATTAAGCGCCAGACGAAGGTGTTAAACGAGGGCGGCAAAATTAACCAGGAGACCAGACTCTGGAATCTTGAGCGTGGCGAGACGGCGGTCATGCGCTCCAAAGAAGAGGCGCACGACTACCGCTACTTCCCCGATCCCGATCTGGTGCCACTCAAGCTAGAGAAAGAATGGATTGAGGGTTGTCGCAAGCAGGTAACCGAATTGCCTGCAGCGAGAATGCAGCGGTTTGTCAGCGAGTTTGCGCTGTCCGAGTACGATGCTAGCGTGTTGACTGCGACGAAGGCGGTGGCCGACTATTTTGAAGCTTCGGTGAGGCTGTTTAATCAGCCCAAGACGGTGAGTAATTGGGTGATGGGTGAGCTGACCAGAGAACTGAATAACTCCGGCATCGACGCAGGTGCTTCGCCGGTATCACCTGAACGGCTGGTCAGTCTGCTTCAGTTGGTCGAGCAGGGGACGATCAGTCTGAAAGTCGCGCGCGAGATTTTCCCTGAAGTCTATAGTAGCGGGAAGACCCCGGAACAGATCGTTCAGGAGAAGGGGCTCATTCAAGTATCCGACGAAGGGGCGCTCGACCAGATCATCGGCGACGTCCTCGCGAAGAATCCGACGCAAGTGGCGCAGGTCAAAGAGGGTAAGCAGCAAGTGCTGGGATTCCTCGTCGGGCAGGTCATGAAGGCGAGTGGCGGCAAGGCGAATCCGGGGAAGGTGAATGAGTTGTTGAAGAAGAAATTAAGAGGATGAGGCTGGGTGCCTTCCTTGCTCGCGCAACGCGCGGCCTCAGAAGGCCCTCGTTGGACGCGCGCAGTAGAAGGCAACCCAGCCCCATCCTCTCGACGTGAAAGGGAGTGGGGCCGCTGCGGGCGGTCCGGCTCCCAGTCAGCGCCCCTTAAGTATTGTAAAGAGACGTGCAATGGAGACAGCGGCGATTGATCTCTTAAATTCAACGAACTTCTTCTCTCGGTGTAACCCGCTGACAATGTGGGATCGTGCGATGACAATCGATGCTCTATTATCTAGAGGCGACCTAATAGGAGGAGCAGACCCAAGATTGCACAAGTTTAGAGAAGTTCTTCCTGTATCGACGTTCGCTACAGGGTTTTGTCAGTTGATACATCCCGTACAAGTAAGAATGAAAGATGAGAAATCGTTGGATTTTGAACTTCAAGCCGACGATAAACACAATTATGAATTCGAATTGGTCACAGCGTACGAAGATGGGCGCAAGCCAGGAGCCGAACACCGCAACCTTAGTGATGACAGCCTGGAAGTCATCAAGAAACCCTCAGTGGAGCCTATTGATCTTCGGCTAATCGTGCAACAGGTGATTAAAAAAACCAAAAGAGTCATAGATCTAAATGTTAGGCGGCACCTGCTTGTCTACTGCTCAATTGTTGGTGGAGGAATCGATGAGAAGAATCTCTATGAAGAGGTCGCTACATATGGCCTATCATGGGAGTCTATTTGGTTAATCCGTGGAGTGCCAGATACAAGCTTTATGGCATTACTCTGCAATTCATTCGGGTTCAAGTGCCCTATGGGTGAATGGTTGCCAAACTGGGAATGGGCTCAAAAGAGAATCATATTGTCATGAAAGAAACTGGGAGAGAGCAATGAGCGCAATTAGGGAGATCAAAGGGCGACAGATTTTAGATTCACGGGGGAATCCGACGATCGAGGCGGAGGTCACGCTGGAGAGCGGAGCTCGTGGGCGGGCGGCGGTGCCGTCAGGAGCCTCGACCGGCGAGAAAGAAGCCATCGAATTGCGAGATGGCGACAAGAAGCGCTGGATGGGGAAAGGCGTCTCGAAGGCGGTCGCCAATATCAGCAAGTTGATCGCGCCGGAGCTGTTAGGGAAGGAAGCGTTCGACCAAGTCGGTATCGACCAGGCGATGATCGATCTGGATGGCACGAAAACCAAGAGCAAGCTCGGCGCCAACGCAATCCTTGGTGTGTCGTTGGCTGTGGCGAAGGCGGCTGCAGCTGAAACAGGTCAGCCGTTTTATCGGTATCTTGGCGGAACGAATGCGCGAGTGTTGCCGGTGCCGCTCATGAACATCATCAATGGCGGGGCCCATGCCGACAATCGGTTGGATTTGCAAGAGTTCATGATCATGCCGGTGGGGGCGCCGAGTTTCAGTGAGGCGTTCCGGATGGCGACCGAGGTATTTCATACACTCAAGTCGCTGCTGAAGAAAAAAGGCTTGAACACGGCCGTCGGTGATGAAGGCGGGTTCGCCCCGGATCTCCAATCGAATGAAGAGGCGCTCAGCCTGATCATGCAAGCCATTGAGGCGGCCGGCTACAAACCGGGGCGGGACATCGCCCTTGCATTGGACTGTGCCGCCAGTGAACTCTACGAGAAGGGCCGGTACTTCCTTGAAGCCGAAAAGAATCCTGAACGCTCCTCCGAGGAAATGATCCTGTACTACGGGAAACTCGTGGATCAATACCCGATTCTCTCCATCGAAGATGGGTTGAGCGAGTTGGATTGGAAGGGCTGGAAGATGATGACGGAGAAGCTAGGCAAGAAGGTCCAATTGGTCGGAGACGATATCTTCGTGACCAATGTGGAGATCTTTGCCAAAGGGATCAAGGAAGGGATCGCGAACTCCATTCTGATCAAGCTCAACCAGATCGGCACGTTGACGGAAACGCTGGAGGCGATTGAGTTGGCGAAACGGTCTGGCTACACGGCGATCATCTCGCATCGATCCGGGGAAACAGAGGATACGACGATTGCGGATGTGGCGGTGGCGACGAATAGCGGGCTCATCAAGACCGGGTCGTTGTCCCGAACGGATCGCGTGGCCAAGTACAATCA
>JANOMG010000144.1:0-10479 GCA_031420175.1 Nitrospira sp. | reverse complement strand
CTACCTGGACGAGTTCACCGTCCGCTTCAACCGGCGCCGGACTCCGATGGCAGCCTTTCAACCCCTGCTCGGCCTCGGGAGCCAGCAGCCACCCACTACCTACAACCAGTTGTATGGGGTGGAGTTAACCGGATAGGCATGATTTCTCTAATCTAAAATTACGTCCGCATGAATACCGCGCGTCTTCGCAATCTCTCAGGCCTCTACATCATTCTCGATCCGTCAGTCTGCCGCGACCGCCCCTTGGTCGAGGTGCTGACGGATTCGGCTAAGGCCGGTGCCTCCCTTTTCCAATATCGCAATAAGACCGCTTCGATGAAGGCAGCCTACGGGGAGGCTTTGGCCCTCAGACGAGTAGCAGCACAGGCAGGGGTCCTCTTCATCGTGAACGATCGCTGCGACTTGGCATTGGCGGTGGATGCTGATGGCGTACATTTGGGGCAGGGGGACTTGCCACTCGATATGGCAAGGAAGGTGATGGGGCCGGATAAGTTGATCGGGATCTCTACGCACAATGCAGACCAGGTAATAGAAGCCAGTGCCGGGAAACCGGACTACCTTGGCTTTGGTCCAATCTTTAAGCCAGGTTCCAAACAAGACCACGACCCGCTCGTTGGGCTTGAGGGGTTACGGACGATGCGTTCGTTCACGGCGTTACCCGTCTTTGCGATTGGGGGGATTCAGATCGAGCAGGTCCAGGCAGTCATGCACGCAGGAGCGGACGGAGTGGCCGTCGTCTCAGCAATCTTGAAAGCCACAGATATTCGAGAGGCCGTCAGGTGTTTTCTCGCCCAGATGCCGTCACCAGCTTCGCCAACCTCATAATCTCTACCGTCCACGCGAGCTGGATCATACCTTCGTTCCAATTTTGTTGTATGCGCGAGCTATAGGGGACTGGACCCACCAGGGGAACCTTCGCGAGACGTTGAAGGAGGGTCACGGTCGATTGCTCCTGCGCGCGAGCGATCTTCGTACGTGCAGACCGAAGTTGATTCAAGACCAACGCGACGACAGGGATTTTTCGCTGGCGGAGTGCGTGAAGCGTCAATAATGCATGATTGATCCCGCCCAGGCCTGATCGGCCCACCACGATGACAGGGAGTCCCATGCGCTGCATGAGGTCTAATCCATCAATGCTGTCCGTAATTGGCACATGCACCCCACCGACGCCTTCCACCGCCACAAGATCGTGTTTCTGACGCAGGGCATGGAAAGCTCGCAGGATGGTCGCCACACGTATCGTCTTTCGTTCCGCCCGTGCAGCAGAGAGCGGCGCCACTGGGAGTCGAAAGACATAGGGACAGACTTCTGCCATCGGATCATGGCTTCCAGCCGCTCTTCGCAACCGCGCTCCATCAGACTGAGCCTTGTTCGACCGCGAGACCCCGGTCTCAACCGGTTTCATGACGCCCACATCGATCCCTCGTTGCGTCAGATGCGTCACGAGCGCAGAGGTGACGAGCGTTTTCCCGACACCCGTATCGGTCGCGGTGATAAAGATCCCTCGCGGGCTAGAATCGCTAGATTTCATTTTGATTCGACGCATAGCGTGAAAATTAGAGGCGGCGACTGTCACAATTCCAAGCCTGTCCCGACACATCATTGAGTTGAGCCAGATGCAAGACGGTCTTGGCCACTTCCTCTCGTGATGGTGGCCGGCCCAAGCTATGCCCCTTCCAATCATCGCCTTCCGGCATCGCCGCTTCAGACAGTCCCGTCTTCTGCCATCCAGGCAGGAGGAGATTGACACGGACGTTGCCAGGTCCCCACTCCTGGGCGGCGGTGTGCACCAGACCGATGAGACCGGCCTTTGACGCCGCGTAGGCGGCCTGCCCAATGGAACCATGAAACCCGGCATGCGACCCGATCACAACGATCGACCCGCCGCCGCGAGCGAGGAGGGGAGGGGCCATGGCGCGGAGGCAATGAAATGTTCCTGTCAGATTCGTGGCCAACATCTCGGCCCAATCATCTTCACGTTGTCGAAGAATCAGGTGGCTCCCTCCGATGCCAGCATTGCAGATGAACGCCGACGGCGCGGGTACCTGGCGGCAGGAGGCATCCACCATCTGTTGCACAGCATGAGACTCACGAATGTCGGCTTCGTAGAGCGTCCCAACTCCACCGGCGGCCACCACTTGCGAGAGTGTGTCCTCGGCCGCGGACTTGTTGCGATGGTAATGCACCCCTACCGTCCAGCCAGCAGCAGCAAAGGCCAGACTGACCGCACGACCAATCCCACCGGATGCACCGGTTATGAGCACTCCGAGTCTGGACTCGGCAACTGATTCATGAGTGGTTCGCATCATCGTACTGGCTTGTCGCCTCGCATAGGCATGCGATTATGGGTGGGATATTCGATGAAGGCAAGTCTGCTGATGCAACGTAACTAGCTGCCTTCCCTTGCCGCCTCCAGGATTCCTATGGTACGGTCACAGCATTGCTCAACTCGTGGAGAACCTCACGCATGTCGCTGAATACGCCTGGATATAGAATGCCTATCATGTTGGGAACAGCCCTGTTGCTCGCTTGCACCACCTGGTTAGCCCCGCTCGCGGCGGAAGACGCCAGTATCATTGCCCAGTCCTCCGACTATTTTCCCGATCAGACCGGAAACGAATGGCACTATCGTGGCCAGATTACTGAAGGGCCTCTGCAAACGATCGAGCACAAATTTTTCTCCAACGTGTCCTCGGTCACCGGCACGAAAACCATCAAGGGCATGACGGCCACCGTGTTCCACGATACGAATCCTGGCAACCATGGCCCCTCGGACAGTTTCTACCGGCGTGATAGCGTCGGCATCGTCTATTACGGTTCTGAACCTGGCACGCCCTTGGAAAGACAGCTCGTGCCCTATCAGATCGTACGTTTTCCCATGAAGGCCTCGACCTCGTTCCAGCAATTCAACCGCAAAGGGCTGGACTTTGGCACCGATATGGATCGCGACGGCGAGAATGAAAAGGTCGACGCGCAAGGCGACTCCACTGTAGTGGGGCAGGAGTCGGTGACCGTGCCAGCCGGCACATTCAAAGACGCGGTGAAGGTGGAAGCGCGCATGTATATGCAGATTCACCTCTCCGGCACGAACAAGACGGCCCAGGGAACCGATGTGATGACCGCCTGGTTTGTGAAGGGCGTAGGATTGGTCAAGTACGTCGAGCGGCAGGAACTCTCACCGTTGGACGACCGGGGCATAGTCACGGATATCACGGAAGAGCTGGAGTCCTTCGAGATCAAGCCACCGAAGGCCTCACTCGGCCGGCGCGAATCCCTGACGGAGGGTTTGCTCGCTGACAACACGGGTCACCACGAATTGCGTCAGGTACTCTTCACCTCCGGCCTTCGCTCCGACTCCGGAGAGTCGATGGCCTCCAAAGGGCTGGCGGCCAACTAACGCGCCGGTGATCGGACGATTGAGATAGAGATTCCCGACATCGAACCGTTGCCGTGCTAACTCCAAATTGGCTGGGCTTCGTGAATAGACTCCGCCGGTCAGTGCATAGGCCGTCGAGTTCGCCAGGGTCAGCGCTTCCTGAAAGGAGGAAGCCTTTATCACCGCGAGAATCGGCCCAAAGATTTCCTCCTGGGCCACTCGATCGGTCGGCGCCACATCGGCAAAGACCGTCGGCCCGATATACCACCCTGGTCCCGTCACAGTCCCTTCCACCAGCAAGCGGGCTTCCTTCTTCCCAATCTCGATATATTCCTGAATCTTCAACTGCGCTCGACGATCGATCACCGGCCCGACCTGCGTACCAGGCTCTTCCGGATTGCCGACCCTCAGGCTCAGCACCGCCTCTTTGAGGCGATCCAGAAAACTATCATAGATTGCCGCATGGACGATCGCCCGCGAGCAGGCGGAACATTTCTGTCCTACATAGCTGGTGAACGATGCGATCACTCCGGTAATCGCGTCATCGAGATCCGCAGTCTCATCCACAATGATCGCGTTTTTCCCTCCCATTTCGGCCAGCACCCGCTTGACCATCTGTTGCCCCGGCATAAGAGTACCGGCATCTTTCAGGATGCCGAGCCCTACGTCCTTAGAACCGGTAAAGGCGATGGTCGCGATCTCGGGATGGCGCACCAACGCCCGTCCGATGTCGGGCCCACCCGGCAAGCAACAGAGTACCCCCTCAGGCACACCGGCCTCCCGCAAGATCTCGGTGAGCCAGTGCCCCATCATAGGCGAACGCTCGGAGGGTTTGAAGATCACGGAATTTCCGGTCACGAGTGCCGCCGACACCATGCCGGTGGGAATCGCCAACGGAAAATTCCACGGGGCGATGACAGCCGTCACCCCGCGAGGACTATAGAGACGTTGGTTCAATTCACCCGGCTCCTGTCCTAACCGTTTTGGGGAAGCGAGCCGGCGCCAGTCCGCGGCATAAAACTCCAGAAAGTCGATTGCTTCAACGAGATCCGCATCTGCCTCTCGCCACGGCTTCCCACATTCCAGAATCTCCCAAGCCGCCAACTCATCTCGCCGCGTTCGCATGAGCGTGGCGGCCGCACGCAAGATCTCCACTCGTCGTTCCGTTGTGGTGTCACGCCAAGACTCCCATGCCCGCACCGCCCGGCGCACCGTCTGTTCGACATCATCCGAACTCGCGCTGGACAACCGGCCCACGACTTCATCCGGACGTCCGGGGTTGCGAGACTCGATGAGAGGCCCCGTCAGGCGCAACTCCTCGGACGACGAAGTCCATTGCCGACCCAGTTGCGACCGCACGGCCGTCAGAGCCTGCTGCATCGCCACTCGGCTGTCGGCCTGCGAAAAATCACGCTGCGGTTCATTTCTAAACTCCTGCGTACCGGTTGGCTGAGACACGATGGGCTGCTTCTGACTCAGCCCCTCAAGAACAGGCGGAGCCAACAACGTACACAAAGATTGGCACTCCACATACTCCTTGCGTAGAAATGATTCATTCGAAGTGTTTTCCAATAATCGACGGACGAGATAGGCCATACCTGGCAACAGATCACCCACCGGGGTGTAGAGTCGCAATCGGCGCCCATGCTGCGTGACTGCATGCTGAAAGGGCTCGGCCATGCCATAGATCATCTGATATTCCCAGGTCTCTGGAGGAAGCCTAAGCGACTCCGCCACCGCCTCGATGTAGGCCAATGTACGGAGATTGTGTGTTCCAAAAGCGGGTCGAATGAGCGATGACTGAGATAACATGAGATGCGTGAGCGACTCATAGTTGGCATCCGTCAATACTTTGTGTTCAAAGAGAGGAACAGGCCAGCCTCGTTGCCGATAGTGGATCGTGTCCGAATCCCAGTAGGCCCCTTTCACCAGTCGAATGGCGATGGGCACCCCACGCTGACGAACCCAGGACAGAAGGCCGTCGATATCTCGTGCCGTCTCTCGATGATAGGCCTGCAACGCGAGACCCGCATGCGGATAGGCCTTGTAGGAAGGCTCCGCGAAAAGCCTGGTGAAGATCTCTATCAGCAACGTTTTCGTATCGGCTTGTTCCATATCGAAGATCAACGAAGCGGGGAGGCGCATCGCCAGATCGAGGATGGGTCGAAGTCGCGCCGCCACAGAACGGTAACTCCCTTCCCGGTCGATCGGATCGAGATGATGAGAGAGGGCGGAGATTTTGAGCGAGAGCTGTACTCGTGGTATCGGCCCGAAATGGTCCCGTTCCAGTAAGGAAATGGACGGCCACCCGGATGCCTCTTGTGCGAGGAGCGTCAGGGCTTCTAGACAGCGATCACGGTACCGATCGGCCTCACGATCGCTGATGGTAGCCTCGCCCAACAAGTCGACCGAGCAGGCCCGCCCCTGCTGCCACAGATCAGTCAATCGCGGCGTCGCTTCCTCGACTGTCGCTCCGGCAATAAAGGTTCTCGCCATCTGCTCGACCTGGCTTCTGATTGCCTTCCCACTCAGCCGAGCCCCTAAGCTGGTGGCGGAAAGGGCTTTGAGCCCCCATTGGGTGACGAAGAGTGGTGTGGCTCCATCGCCCAAATACTCGCGCGCCAGTGTCATCACCTGCTCGTCATCGGTGACCGATGGCAGGACATCAATGAATCGAAACAGCTGTGTCTTAAAGGCGCTGTCCTGCATGGCCAGGTTGAGAGCCGTTTGCGACCACCAGCGGCGCTCAAAGAGCGTCGGAGTTCGACCGGCAGAGAGGCGAGCAAGCTGTTCACCGATACGGCAAACCGCAGGTTCAAGGGAGAAAGACATTGTCGACATCGGCACCTCATTCTCTGTGAGATGATGGGACACCGTCAGTATACACTCTGAGCATTCGGTTGAAACATTTGCATAAATTCGGTATGCTGTTGGTGGTGCTTCATCTTCCACATTGGGTGGTCCGATGAAGCGATGGATGAGTTCTCCAAGGAGAAGTAATGATCGCCACAACTACCAAAGCCACACCGACCGAAGATGTGTTTGTGCCGTTGAACTTTGTGCTATTCTGCGCCATCGTTGCCGCCACGGTGGTCGGTATCCCACTCTATGGCTATTACTACGGATTCAGCCTCTTTGACTGGATCCTGTCCTTTGTGATGTACATCGTCACGGGCATGGGTATCACCGTCGGCTATCATCGGCTGGTGTCGCATCAGAGTTTCGAATGCCCGAACTGGGTCAAGGCCTGTATTCTCATCGCTGGTGGTTGGGCGCTTCAAAATTCTGCCCTGAAGTGGGGCGGCGACCATATCCGCCATCACGCCAAGACCGATCAAATAGAAGATCCCTACAACGTGACCAAGGGATTCTGGCACAGTCACTGCGGCTGGCTCTTTTACAATACCCCCCATCGCACGGAGAAGTACGAGATCCGTCTGCGTCGCGACCCTGTCGTCATGTGGCAACATCGATACTACTGGCCGATCGTGGTCGCGGGACTTCTGCTCCCTTTTGTCCTTGGTGTCGTCTGGCACGGCGGCTGGCAGGGCGGTATCGGCGCCTTCCTCTTGGGTGGTCTCTTCCGGATGTTCATGGTGTTGAACTCCACTTTTACCATCAATTCGCTCTGCCACATGGTAGGGACACAGCCGCACGGCACACAGGACAGCAGCCGCGATAGCTGGCTGATCTCCTTCGTCAGTTTTGGCGAGGGCTATCATAATTTTCATCACACCTACGCACGCGATTTTCGCAACGGACAGAAGTGGTACAATTTCGATCCCTCGAAGTGGATCATTTACACCCTCTGGATGCTCGGGTTGGCCCACAACCTGCGACGCAACGACCCCACCGTCGGGTAATAGGTTCAACAAAACTCTCCCGACTGACCGTTTCCTCATCCTGCTATCTATTCCCCTATTGCGCTATCACCCGTAGCGCAATAGGCCTATTTTCTTTCGTCCTGTCCTTCGCTTATGATGGAATCGCTGGCCCGAGAGCCAGTCCTATTCGATTGGAAAGTAGAGGAGAAACACTCCATGGCTGATGAACATCCCGCCGGACCACAGACTGGTCACGGAAAAGACAATCTGATTCCCGGCGTCAAATATGTCATCGCCGTCAGCAGCGGGAAAGGCGGGGTCGGCAAATCCACCGTCTCCGTCAATCTCGCCGTCGCCCTCGCCTTAACCGGCGCCAAGGTCGGCCTGCTCGATGCGGATATCTATGGTCCGAACATTCCCATGATGATGGGTGTGACCAAACCACCGGAACAGAAAGACGGCAAGATTGTTCCTGCCGAAAGTCACGGCGTGAAACTCATCTCCATGGGCTTCTTCGTACCCGAAGACACGGCCGTCGTTTGGCGCGGGCCAATGGTCCACACTGCCATTCAGCAACTCTTCCGCGACGTGCTGTGGGGCGAGCTGGATTATTTGCTCATCGATCTGCCGCCCGGCACCGGAGACGCGCAGCTCACCCTCACCCAATTGGTCCCGCTGACCGGTGCGGTCACCGTGACGACGCCTCAAGAAGTGGCCCTGCACGATGTTCGCAAAGGCATAATGATGTTCCAAAAGGTGAATGTGCCGCTCCTTGGCATTGTCGAGAACATGAGTTACTTCCTCTGCGGCCACTGCGGCGAGCGGACGGAAATCTTTTCGCATGGGGGAGGGGAGCGAGCCGCCGCCACACTCGGCATCCCGTTCCTCGGTCGAGTACCGATCGATCCGGCCATTCGCGATGGCGGTGATTCCGGCAACCCGATCGTCGTGGCCAATCCAGCCTCTCCGCAATCGGCTGCGTTCCGTGAGATCGCACAGAAAATCGTTGCGGAAATCACCGGAGCCACGAAGGGCGTTCCACCGATCGAAAGCCTGCTGAGCAAACTCAAAAAACCGTTTACGAAAACATAACCGACAGACGAAAGGACGGGACAGGCGATGGGAGAGTTCGTACGGGTGACAGGCACCACCGATGTGAAGCCGGGCCACGGGATTGTCGCGGAAGTGAACGGGAAGACCCTTGCGGTCTTCAATGTGGATGGTACCTTTCACGCTATCGACAACACCTGTATCCATCGAGGCGGGCCGCTGGGAGAAGGGGACGTCGAAGGGAACGTCGTCACCTGTCCCTGGCATGGCTGGCAATACAACATCCAAACCGGCGAATGCGTGGCAAACCCATCCGCGAAAGTGGAGCGGTATGAAGTCAAAGTCGAGGGCACCGACGTGAAGGTGCTTGTGTGACCTCGGATGATCGGGGTTGAGTCCGGTTTCTAGGCGCTTCATAATGCTAAGTATGGACCGGGGCGACGTGCTGTTCCTCTATCGTCAAATGCTGCTGATCCGCCGATTCGAAGAGAAATCGGCGGAAATGTACGCCCTCGCAAAAATTGCCGGATTCCTACACCTCTATATCGGCGAAGAGGCCATTGCTGTCGGGGCCATCGCTGCGCTTCGACCGGATGACTACGCGATCAGCGCGTACCGCGACCACGGGCACTGTCTCGCCCGAGGCTCCGATCCCAGCCACGTGATGGCTGAGTTGTTCGGCAAAGCGACGGGCCTCTGCCAAGGCAAAGGCGGCTCCATGCACCTGGTGGATGCCCCGCGCCGATTCATGGGCGGCTACGCCATTGTCGGAGGCCACATTCCCCTTGCCACAGGCCTCGCGTTCGCGACCAAGTATCAACAACTCGACCTTGTGACCGTCTGCTTCTTCGGTGAAGGGGCGATCCCGAGCGGCCAGGCACACGAAGCACTCAATTTGGCAGCCTTGTGGAAACTTCCTGTGATCTTCGTCTGCGAGAACAATCGCTACGGGATGGGGACGCCGGCTGAACGGGCCATCGCACTCTATGCGGACGTGACTGAGACGGCCCGCTCCTATGGCATCATGGCTGAGCGCGTGGATGGCATGGATGTCCTGGCCGTCCGGGATGTGATGTGCAAGGTCGTCGAGCAGGTGCGCGCGGGGCAGGGACCATTTTTCATTGAGGCAATGACCTACCGGTTCATGGGTCACTCCATGTCCGATCCGGCACACGGGCATTACCGAACCAAAGAAGAAGTGGAGGAGCACCGCAAACGCGACCCTCTTTTATTACTGAAGCAGACGATCCTGAGCAACAACCTAGGCGCCGAGGCCGATTTCATACAGCTTGAGCGGGAGGTCAGCGAGGTCGTGACGGCCGCCATCAGATTCGCGGATGACAGTCCTTTTCCAACCCCATCGGCCTTGTACACCGACGTGATGCGGGAGGAGTAAGATCATTCATGGTGCTGTCTTATCGGGAAGCGCTCAACCAAGCCATGCGGGAGGAGATGCGTCGAGACTCGCGCATTTTTCTGATCGGCGAGGAAGTGGGCTACTACCAGGGCGCCTTCAAGGTCAGCAAGGGTTTCGTGGAGGAATTCGGCCCGCAACGGGTGGTGGATACTCCGATCACGGAAGCCGGCTTCACGGGCCTGGCAATCGGCGCCGCCATGGCGGGGTTGCACCCCATCGTCGAGCTCATGACCATGAATTTCGGCATTCTGGCGCTGGATCAGATCGTCAACAATGCCGCCAAAATTCATTACATGTCGGGAGGCCAGCTGTCGGTGCCGCTCGTGATTCGCGGACCAGGCAGCGCCGCTCACCAGTTAGGGGCGCAGCATTCGCAAAGTCTGGAGGCCTGGTTCTGTCACGTGCCGGGATTAAAAGTGATCGCCCCGGCCACACCGCACGATGCGAAGGGCCTGCTGAAGAGCGCGATCCGGGACAACAATCCTGTCATCTTCATCGAGGCGCAGTTGCTATACGGCACGAAGGGGGAGGTCGGGGACGGTGAGTACACGATCCCCATCGGTGTCGCCGAGGTGAAGCGTGCCGGACGCGACGCGACGATCGTGGCCTACTCGAAGATGCTCCTGCTGGCGCTGGAGGCAGCTGATCAACTGAGTCGAGAGGGCATCGAGGTCGAGGTCATCGATCCCCGCACCCTCAAACCGTTGGACCTCCCAACGATCGTGGCCTCAGTCAAAAAGACCGGGCGTCTCGTGATCGTCGAAGAAGGCTGGCGTTTTTGCGGGCTGGGTGCGCAGATTGCCGAGAGCGTG
>JANOMG010000143.1:0-1837 GCA_031420175.1 Nitrospira sp. | reverse complement strand
AGTAGCCATCGACGGGGACCGGCGGACTGTTTCAGCATCCTGCTAGGGTTGGCGGCCATACTGTTCTCCTCAACGGGTAAGCTTAGCGAGTCCATGTGACCCGTACGAATTGTTCATCCTGGTCGTAATGTAATTCCAGCTCCCCGTGATAGGCCTGTTTCAGCGCGTCGCCGATACGCCTGGGCAGATGGGTATCGGTCGTCGAAATGACCAGGCCCTCAGGTTGTGATGCAATCCCCATGATCCGGGAGAGCGGGTGTTCCTTCTTCTCCTTTTCCTCCATGTTTTTGACGACACCGATCAGCTGTTCGTGCTGAGTATCTTTGAACGAGCCTTTAATCGTGACGAGGCCCTTGGGATATTTGTCGTGAATGCGGTGACAGGCCGGACAGAGCGTCTCGTGCGCACCTGCCGGTTTCGCGTCCCAGGTCCAGCGACCCTTGTGAAAGACCGCTCCGCATGTCGGACAGACCGTAGGCTCCTTGAGCTTTCCTTGCAGTTTATAGGAGTCGTGTTCGTCCTCTTGATATGTTTTGTCTCTGCGAGTTCCCAACCCTGACGGAATCTTGGAATGTGTGGACATGGTGACGACTCTCCTCCTTGGCTGACAAGACGTGTTACGAGGCTGGTGACGGGGGCATGCGTGCGAGCATCGCCTCCTCGGCCAAATTGAGGTATTCCACGACGTCGCGATCCTCGACTTGCGTGAAGTCCACGAAGAAATTTCCCACGGCTTCGAACGGGTCCGGTGTCATGAGAATCACCAGCTCGTCCACATGCGAGCGAACCTCACGGATCGTCGACGGGGGACCGACCGGAATCACTCCCACCAGGCGGCGGGGCTGCAAACTGCGAATGGCGAGTGCCGAGGCCAGGAACGTCGAGCCTGTGGCGATGCCGTCATCAACCAAGAGCACCGTGCGCCCGGTGAGTGGCGGAAGCGGCCGTCCCTGCCGGTACAGGTCCTTACGCCTGGTGATCTCCTGCTCCTGGACATGGATCAATCGCTCCAGTTCGTGACGGGAGAGGCCACACGAGCTGATCGCTTCTTGATTCAGATAGTGCGATCCCGTCTCGGCCACCGCCCCAATCGCATACTCAGGATTGCCTGGCGCACCGATCTTGCGCGTAATAAACACATCGAGCGGAACATGGAGGGCGAGGCTGAGTTGATAGCCCACAGCCACACCCCCGCGGGGAAGGGCCAGAATCAACGCCGTCGGATCGTTGCGGTATTGACTCAACTTATCGGCCAGCATCCGGCCCGCTTCTTCGCGGTTGCGGAACATCACGCACCTGCTTCCTTCGATTCAGGGCCTTGATCCTGTTCCCTCATAGGATTCCGTGCGTGACGCCCACGCCGATCAGCAACATGGCGAGCAGGACCAGCACCGCGATCAGCCACCACAGATGACGATGAGGTCCCGTGGTCTCGTGATGCTCACGCATGTCCCACGGAAGCTCAAGATAGTGAGGATGTCGTAACATCGCACCTCTCCTTTCCGTCGTCCTCAGGAGACCTTCACCTCGATCGATTTCGGCTTCGCCTTCTCCGACTTGGGCAGGTGCACGTTCAAGACCCCATCTTTGTACTCCGCGCTGACCTTGCTGCCGTCGGCATCTTCCGGCAAGGTGAAGCTCCGCATAAAGCTCCCGTATGCCCGCTCGACACGGTGGTACTTCTTCCCTTTTTCCTCTTTCTCATACTTTCGCTCGCCGGAGATGCTCATCACGTCGTCCTGGACCGTTAGTTTCACGTCTTCTTTCTTTACTTCGGGCAGATCCGCCTTGATGAGATATTCCTTGTCGTCCTCTGTAATATCGACGAGCGGCGACC
>JANOMG010000142.1:0-6485 GCA_031420175.1 Nitrospira sp. | reverse complement strand
GCCAGGCTTCAGAACCCGGAACGCCTCAGCCAGCACGCGATCTTTGTCGGACGAGAGATTGATGACACAGTTCGAGATGATCACGTCGACGAGTTGATTCGCCAGTGGAATGTCCTCGATCTCACCCTTGAGGAACTCCACATTCTGCACGCCCGCTGTCTGCTGATTCTCGCGTGCCAAAGCCAGCATCTCGTCGGTCATATCGAGCCCATACACTTTACCGGTCGGTCCAACCCGACGGGCCGACAACAAGACATCGATTCCACCGCCTGACCCCAGATCCAAGATTATCTCGCCAGGCTTGAGTTCGGCCAGCGCCGTCGGATTCCCACACCCTAACGACGCCAAGGCGGCCTCCGCCGGTAAGGCCTCTGTGTCCGTCACCTCATAGAGATTGGACGTAATGGGAGCGGCACGTTCCGACACAGAACCACAGCAGGAGCTGCCTCCTCGTTTCGCCTGTAACTCCGCCTGCCCATACTCGGCCTTCACAAATTCCTTGATCTCTTGGCTGTTCATCGCACACTCCTTCTACTGATCAACGAATGTTGATTACTCATCGTCAAAAAACTAACGACAACGGGAAGAGGAGCCCACCCGTGGGCGTGACCCCTGTAACGATTGGACCACCGCGTCTAATTCCTCCAGGGCTTCTCTATTCAGGGCATAGTACGTCCATCGGCCCTCTGGACGATCCGTGATCAGGCCCGCATCCTTGAGCACTTTCAGGTGAAAGGACAGGCGCGACTGCCCCGTCTTGAGTGCCTCAGTGAGGTCGCACACACATCGCTCACCGTCTTTCAGGCGCTCCATGATCTCCAGCCGCGTGTCGTCTGACAAGGCATGAAAGAGGCTCACGCCTGTGTCTCTCCGCTTGATCGTCATCGTCATACTTGTCATCATAACAACTTTTATTGATGAGTCAAGGGCGAGAAAGGCCCTTGAAACAATGGGCCATCCCATGATCAATCAGGCGATGGTCTCAAGTTGTGGCAGGACTTGCCTCTTCTTGTTGGAGGATCCCTCCTACGGCCTCCCGCAAACGATCCACAATCCCCTTATTATCGGTACTCGGGATATCCACGGGAATGAAATGCTTCTCGTTGAAGCCGGTCGCGCGAATGAGTTTTTCAAAGAGCTTCTCCTGGGCCTTCGGGGCGCAGGCGCCGACGAGCAGGTAACTATTCGGCCCTGACGCCTTCATCGCCTCTTCCAAAACGGCGTTCCTGCCCTGGCCGCACAACTGCGGGCTGAGGATCGCGTACTTGACGTCCAAGTCCGATTCGACCTCAAACGGGAGTGTATTCATATCGGAATCTTTGAATGAATCGCAGAGCCCTTTGCAGTTACACATGAGTACTGTGATTTCCATCGGCGACCGCCATCCACGAAAGATATCCGTTGACCTGCTTCCAACAGGCAGCGACCCGCACTCCTCGACATGAACGCGGACCGCTTGCATCAATTATTTCCTCAGCGCCGCCTGCTTCTCCCCTACCTGTGCGCAGGTCCTACACAGGGCCGCCGCAGGGACGGCCTCCAGCCTGGACTGGGGGATGTCCTTTCCGCATTGTTCGCATCGACCATACTGCCCGGCCTCCAGCTTGACGAGCGCCCGGTCGATCTCCTCGATCTCAGCCTTCGCGCGTCCATCCAGACGATCGAGTAGGCGCACCAGGCTCTCTTCCTGCCCCCGCTCCTCTACTTCGCTCTCGACATCGGTCTCAAGCCAGAACAGTTCGTCTTCCGTTTGGGCAACCTGACGAAACAACTCGCGCCGTTGGATCAACAACTTCTTCCGAATATCATCCACTGGTCGCATCGCAATAGCCCTCCCTCACGACAGCCACGTCAGCTACAATATTTATCCATTTTTTCTTTCACAGTCTCTCGTCCGGCCTTGACCGCCGCTTCGACATCCGCCGCTTTCTCTGCGATGAAATGCTTCCCACGCTCGATGGTCTCATCAAGGGCGGCTCGCGCCTCCTTCGCCTTCTCCAGGACTTCTTCCTCAGCCCTCCTGGCATATCGCTTCAAATCCCGGCGCGTCTCTTCCCCAGACTGCGGAGCGAGAAGAAGACCTGCCACCACTCCAGCCACCGCTCCCCCAATGAATGCCAGTGCAACGGCCTGCGCCGAACCTTTTGTCTCTTGATTGTCCATCGTGATTCCTCCTTGGATAGGTGGGCTTCTCATTACATGAAAAGCGAAGGGCGTGCCAGAAAGTCAGCGCGAGGGCATCACTGATTACTGTGGTTTGACGGGGGCTTAAGAAATCATGAGAAAAATGGAGCGATGCCCCTGTGGCATTCCAGGGCTGATAGGGAAAAGCCGTTGTCGCGAAAGGCAACAGCCCTACTGTGCGTGGAAGGATCGCAGGATCTCTACGAGACCGATGCGCGGGAATAGACACATGACGGATTCAAGTCGGATCAGGGACAACATTCACCACCGCGAGGCCCCATGCCACCTCTCTGTCCACCCTGTTCCATGCCGCCGCCCGGTCCCATCATGGACCCCATGCCTTCTCCATGGCCCATCATGCCCGGTCCATGCTCGCCGTCGAAGCTGCGCTCATACTGGATGATGGTCCAGATTTCTTCGTCCGTCAGTTGCCCGTCGAATCCAATCATGCTGGTGCCGGGGGAGCCATGCTTGATCACCCAGAAAATTTCGCCTTCCGTGCGATGACGCCAGAATCCATGGTGTTGGAAATTGCGAGGCGATGGGTCCAACTGAGCCGCCACCGGCCCATGACCGTCCCCGTCTTTCCCGTGACAGTTGAAGCAAGTGCCTTTGCCGTTGTAGAGCGCCTTCCCCTGCGCGACGGTCTCCGGGGAACTCGGCAGGGGGCTCGCCAATGCGCGCGCATTGGCCAACTTGTCGGCCGGCACCCGCGGCTGCATCATATGCCGTTCGGTAGCCCAGGCAGGGAGGGCAAAAGACAGCGCGACGACTATCAGCGGGAACATCTTCATCACCTTGCTCCTTCTGATCATCTGATCGCCGCTCATCGTTCAGCCTGTTTCAGTATCCTGTTAGGGAGTCACCGGGGACATCACGGCTTTCACACCAATTCCATAGGTATAGACGAGTTCGCCGCCCCAATAGCCGGTGAGAGCCAGGATGACGATCCCGACCACACCAAGACCGAGAGTCAGAAAGCGAACCTCTCTGAACCACCCCCACTGCATGACAAGACGCAACCCCAACAGTGCGACAAAGACGACGAGCGTGACCATGCCCAAGCTCTCGTGGAGTTCAAGCACCGATTCCGGCGCACCGGCCCGCTCGGCCAGATCCTCTTCCCACCCGCCCGTCGCCACCGCGAGCGCCGCGCTCATCACGCCTGCCAAGAGAGTATACAGACTTGTTTCGCGAAGACCTCCGGTCGGCCAGCGGGAGGCAAGGGCATCGAACGCGACACTGGCACACAACAGCGCAATGGGAAAGTGGACGACGATCGGATGAATTGGATGCACAGTTTTTTCCTCTAGCCTGTCACAAATCCAATTCCACCATCTTGCGGTGGAATCGAGCGATCACGTTGGGGTCCGGTGTCAGACGGACGGGGGCTTCCTCTTTGCCTTTGTAGGGCAACACGTTCAGCATGTGCCGGAGGCTTTCCAAGCGCGCTGCCTGTTTGTCGTTGGCCTTGACGATCATCCAGGGGCTGTACGTCGTGTGCGTTTTACTGAACATCTCCTCTTTATAGCGGGTGTAGGAGTCCCATAGCTCCTGCGCCTTCTCATCGACCGGGCTCAACTTCCAGTGCTTAAGCGGATTCTGCCTGCGCGCCTCGAACCGCTTCGCCTGCTCTTCCTTGGAGATCGAGAACCAGAACTTGATGATGGTCACGCCGTCTTCATAGAGCATATGTTCGAATTCCGGAACCTGCTGCAGAAACCGCTGGTGTTCCTTCTTGTTGCAGAATCCCATCACCGGCTCAACCACCGCGCGGTTATACCAACTGCGGTCGAAGAACACGATCTCGCCCTTGTTGGGCAACTGCCGGATATAGCGCTGGAAGTACCACTGGCCCCGTTCTTCGTCCGACGGTTTAGGCAGCGCGACCACCCGCATGGCACGAGGATTTAAGTGCTCGGTGAAGCGGCGGATCGTGCCGCCCTTTCCGGCCGCATCGCGGCCTTCGACCAGAATCGCGATCCGTTCTCCGTTGCCCTGCACCCACCGCTGGAGCCTGACCAATTCAACCTGTAGTTGCCGCAACTCTTGCTCGTACAGCAGCGTCTTGCGCACCTCCTCAATATCGACGGCTTTGTTCTCGAGCAGCTGGATGAGTCCTTTCCTCGTATTGATCCGCCGGAGATCATCCTCGGTCAAGACATGGCCCGGTGCGCCGATCTCTCCGAGCTCTTGTCCGACCGATCCACTGCGCGGCAGTCGGTAGCCGTCCCCTTCCCGCGGCACCATCGTGGGAATGGTCTCCAGCTCATTGACATCGAGACGCCCATCCTGTTCGACGAACTCGTCGATGTCGGTCTCATCCCGTCGACCTGCTCGGCCTTTTGACTTCCCGGTCGATTCGCCATCGGCTGCCATACAGAGATTCCTTCCTTCGCTGCGGAATTAGAATGCCACGTTACGATCACGTTCAGCGACGGCCTTGACGTAGTCCGGCATGCCCTTGATTGTCGCGCCTGCGACGAGATCCTCGCCCTTGATCTGCCGCGCCACGGCGCAGGCTCCGCAGACCCAAATAGGAATATTCGCAGCTTGCACGGCAGCCAGCAGATCTTGTAACGGTGTCAGGTTCACCCCCGTCACATGCTCGGCGGTTCCCTTGCGCCCGAGCGTCACGGATTCATTCCAGAGCCAGAGCACCACATCGTGCCCTTGCTCCTTCGCAACCTTTGCTGCCATGAATGGCAGCGTCGCCATCGTGGGATCGTCCGTGCCTCGGCTCCCGGAAATAATAAATGTCGCCACGCTGTACCTCCTTCTACTTGTCGTTCGTCAATCGCGGGCGCGAGAAGCGAGGCAGGCGGGACAAGCGAAAAAAGCGGAACTACCTCAGTCACGCAAGTCTCACTCTTCCTGCAGCTATTGCCTTTCACGCCTGTCGCGCTTTTCTCGCACGTCTCGCGCGCTTCACCCGTTATTTCGCAAGACTGCGCACATAATGGATGAGCTGCCACACCTGCTCATCCGGCAACCCGGCAAAGGACATCATGCCGGTCCCGGGCGACCCGCTCTTGATGATCCAAAACAGTTGTCCGTCAGGAAGGTCTTGCATCATCTTGCCGCACGTAAAGTTTCTCGGCGGCGGCGCTAAGCCCGCCCCCATGAAGCCCTGCCCGTTTCCCTCTTTTCCATGGCACATGGCGCAGGCGACCGGCTTGGCCGTCTCTAAGAAGAGCGCCTTTCCGGATGAAATCGTTTCTGCCGACGCAGGCAGCGGATTGGTCTTCGAGAGAAATTCTCCCGGGGCTTTCACCGTCTTGCGCGGCTGAGGACAGACACCCGTCGGTCCTCCGCCCGATACGGTAGCGGCCGCTTCAGGTGCACCTTTGAAGGTCGCCTTCAAGTAGGCCATCACATCGGCGACGCCCTGTTGGCCGATGGTCAAGTTCCAGTAGGGCATGTTCGGCGATTTGCCCATCGCCGCTCCGCCATGGTTGATCACGTTATAGAGATAGTCGATCGGGAGCTTTTCAAATGGAATGTTGGCATGAATCGCCGGCTTCGGGTCAAGACCGGAAGCAGCCGGTCCGTCGCCCTTGCCGGTTGCACCGTGACATTGGGAGCAATATTCCTTGTAGACGACCTTGCCGCGATCCACGCTGGCCATCCGGAATTCCTGGCTCGTCCAGGGCTCGTAGTACTTGAAGTCCTTTACACCTTGCACCATGACATACCCGATCACCGCCCGGAGCTGTGGCTCCGTCGCATCGGCCAGAAATTCTCCGCTGTGCGGCGTGAAGTCTTGTGGGTTCTGCCCGAAGCGGAAGAGCCAATCTTTGTCGTACCGTTGTCCGGACGCAACTAGCGATGCACTCTGCGGCCCCCCGATGATCTTGCCGTTCTCTTCGATGACGTGACAGCCGAGACAGGCGTGCGCCTTAAAAGCCATGCCACCGAAGGCGGCGTCAAACTTACTCACCTTCGCAAGATCAAACGCGCCGACGGTGACGCGCGGATCCTTGTTGTGCTCGGCAAAATAATCGGCGATGCCGTGGGCCTCCGACTCGGTGACCATCGGATGCTTGGACGGGACCTCGGTCAGATCCCATCGATAACCCTTGGCATACAACGGCGCTTCTTTGCCCGTCAGCCACCCGATCAACCAGGTCCGCTGATATTTGCTGCCGGCCCAGATAAGGTCGGGCGCCTTCAGATTGAAGCGCGAATCCGGCTGGCCTTCCAGCCGATGACATTGCACGCAGCTCTGCTGAAGAATCTCCTTCGCGCGCGGCTGATCGCTCCCGAACAACAGCCGCGGGGACGACATCAGCCCCACCAGC
>JANOMG010000141.1:0-12578 GCA_031420175.1 Nitrospira sp. | reverse complement strand
CGTCGCCAGCACCAGATGGATGCCTGACGCGCGGGCCATCTGAGCCAAACGCGCAATCTTGTCTTCCACTTCCTTCGGCGCCACCATCATCAAATCCGCCAACTCATCGATCATCACGACGATATAGGGCAAGGGCTCCGGCGGAGTCTTCGGTGGCACGAACGATCCAGGGCTTCCCTCTGGAAGCGCCGTCTCTCCGGCAGAGAGCCGTTCCTCTTCAGACAGAAACTGGATAGGCAATTCAGGCTGGTCCGACTTCGCCGCCAATTCCGCCTCCAGCACACCCTGCGCCCCTGCGACCTTTCGGTTGTAGGCATCGATATTTCTGACCGCTGCCTCAGACAATAATTTGTAGCGCCGCTCCATTTCGGCCACGACCCAGCTGAGTCCACGCGCCGCTGACTTGGGATCGGTGATGACCGGCCGCAACAGATGCGGAATACCGTCGTACGTTTGAAATTCGAGCATCTTGGGATCGATGAGGAGCAGCTTGACCTCATCGGGCCTGGCTGAAAACAGCAGGCTCAGGAGCATCGTATTGAGGCTGACGCTTTTCCCGGCCCCGGTGGCGCCGGCGACCAGTAAATGCGGCATCGTTTTCAGATCGGCAATCAGGGGAGCGCCGAAAATGTCTTTCCCCAAGGCCAAGCTGAGCTTCGATTTGGCGCGTGAGAACGCCTCGCTCGTCATGACTTCCTTCATCGACACCGTCTCGCGGTAGAGGTTCGGCACCTCGATCCCGACCACCGATTTTCCCGGAACCGGCGCAACGATCCGGAGACTGACCGCCTTCAGGGCCAAGGCCAGGTCATCGGCCAGGTTCACAATCCGTGCGACCTTGGTCCCCGGAGACGGCTCGAACTCATACATCGTCACGACCGGTCCAGGACGAACTTCCGTCACTCTCCCTGCGATGCCAAAACTGATGAGTGCGCGGGTCAGCACATCCGATTGCGCCTTGATTTCTTCTTCCGTCACACGCCCCAGAGGGCCTGACGGCTCGCTCAAGAGCAGGGCCGGATCCGGCAAAATGTAGTCGCCGGTCTTCGCCTGGATGGCAAAAATCGGTTGGTCAGATTCCTCCTCGATCGCCTCTGCCGACTCTGGGGTCGGTCGTCGCGAGGGCTGAATGACCGGCCAATCCAACTCCGGTTCTGCGACCATGTCCGTGAGCGACTCCTCGATCACCGCACGGATGGATTTCGAAGATTTCTGTTTAGATTTCTTGGGCGACTCAGGAACTGGTTCTTCCACCGGTCGTTCCGGGATCCACCCGCGCACCCGGGTGAACAGCCCATTGCCCCAGCCTGGAAGCTTCTGCGCAATCTCCGAGAGCGAGATGGGTGTCGTGAAAATGACCGAGACCAAGAGGCCCGCCATGATCAGAATGTGCGCGCCGGTACTCGCAAAATAGGCTCGCAGGCCCTCGGCCAGCAGTTGCCCGAAGAAGCCACCCGCCATTCCTCGGTAAATGAGGCCGCTTGAGAGGGTCGGCACTGCCATGATTTCAAGATGGAGAAAGCCACTGAGAAACAGGAGTGCCGCCAGCGACGCGCCGGCGTACCGCAGACGGATCGAGAGGTCGCTCTGCGTGAAACAGCGGACGCCGATCAGGCCCAGCAGAACAGGGAAGAGATAGGCCGCGCCGCCGATCAATGAAAAGAGTGCCGATGCGAAGAGGGCCCCGACGGATCCGATGAGGTTCTGTGAAGCAAACGAACCGGCAGCCGCTGCCCCCACCGCCGAGTTCAGCCCATTGGGCACGAACGAGACGAGACTGAGAAGCGTGAGCAGGCTCAACGCGATCAGGACAACTCCGATCACTTCTCGCTTAATGTGTGAGGGGGGGGAAGCGGCCAAGCGGGCCTCGCCCCGCTTGGCCGAAGTGGATGCACCCATAGAACGGATGCTAGCATAGAGAATGGGTCATTTCAAACGAGTAGCAGTCGAAACGAGCTATCTGGTAGCTATGGCACCTTGTCAACCGAGCGCGGCAGCAAATCGGAGAAAGTCTTCGACCGACAACGTTTCGGCCCGGCGAGTCGGAGCAATCTCCAAGCGTTCCAATGTCTCGGCCACACGATGGATCTCAAATCCTTCGTCTCGCAGGGAATTGATGAGCGTTTTTCTACGATGCGCAAAAGCGGCCTTCACGAGTGTACGAAAGGCCACTTCTTCCTGCAGGCCAAGCCTCCGGTCTTCGTTCGCACGGAGCAGCACCACCGCCGAGGCGACGTCCGGCCTGGGGCGAAAACACTGGGCTGAGACACGAAACGATTTGGCAATGTCGGCTGCGTACTGTGCCATGACGGAGAGGACGCCATAGTCCGACCCGCCTGGCTTTGCCACCAATCGATCGGCCACTTCATTCTGCAGCATGAGCACCATACGGGGAAACCGGCCACGCTGGTCGAGTAATCGAAAGAGCAACGGGGTCGAAATATAGTAGGGCAGATTGGCTACGACGACCGTCCCCCTCGGCAGGTTCTCGACCGGATAGGCCAGCGCGTCATCACAGACCAATTCCACATTCGGGAACTCCGCCTGTCTGGTTTCGAGATAGGCATGAAGCCGTGGATCCACTTCGACCGCCGTCACGCGATCGGCTGCCTGGCTCAGCGCCTCTGTCAGGACGCCGCGGCCTGGACCGATTTCTAAGACAGGGTCGCTGGGGCTCAGATCCGCCAAGGCGACGATTTTGCGCACGATGTTGGGATCGATGAGAAAGTTTTGCCCAAGCCGCTTGATCGGGGGAGGGAGGTCAGGGATCGACACCGGTTAATTCCTGCCAGAAAGAGGAGGCGCGGCTTGCGCCAGCTGTTTCACCAGATCGAGCAGCGGCGTTTTGAAATAGTCGATAAGATCCGTAAACTCTTCTACCAAGTCGTTGGTAAATGAGGGCCCTGGCTGCAGCGCCGCAAACTTCTGCCCTTCCTTCGGTCCCAGAGATTCCGTGAGAAGCGCCACCGTCCTGGCTTTCCATTTTACGAGTCGTTCGGCTCCGGCAACCGTGTTGAGCGTCTCCATGGTCTCTGAAAAAATCAGGTCTAAATCTGTCAACTGCTTCTGTAGCATGTCCCGCGCCGCACCCGATTGGTTAGTCATCAATATGCTCCTCTTGCGATGGTCTGTCTGGTCTGTCTCGTTCGTCTGGTCTATCTGGTTCGATTCACACTACATAAACCAGACAGTCCAAATAGACCAGATACACCAGATAGGCCCCTCACCGTCTCTTGGCTAACGTCGCGGCCAGCGTGATCGCCTCGACCAGGCTGCCGGGGTCTGCGATGCCTTTCCCCACAATATCGAACGCCGTCCCATGATCGACCGAGGTGCGAATAATCGGCAACCCCACCGTCAGGTTCACACAAGTACCGAACGCGACAAGCTTTAAGGGAATCAACCCCTGGTCGTGATACAGGGCCACCACCGCGTCGTACTCACCCCGCGCCGCCTTGCCGAACAGGGTATCGGCCGGCAAGGGATCGCTGGCGCGAATACCCTGGGCCTGCGCCGCACGAGCCGCCGGGAGAATGATCCGCGCTTCTTCGTCCCCGAACAGTCCATGTTCTCCTGCATGGGGATTCAGCGCGGCGACACCGACTCTCGGTTTTTTAATCCCGAACAAGTCTTTCAGGGCCACATGAGCCAATCTGATGGCTTTTTCGATCTTGGCTTGGGTGAGGAGGAACGGCAAGTCTTTGATGGCGACATGGGTCGTGACGAACATGATTCGGAGCGGCCCGCCGATAATCATCATACCGGAGTCCTGTGTCTTGGTCAGGTCTGCCAGCAGTTCCGTATGGCCGGGGAAATGGCAGCCGGCCATGTTGATCGCCTCTTTGTTGATCGGGGCTGTGACCATGCCGTCGATACAACCCAGCTGCGCCAGCTCCACGGCCTTCTTGATGAATAACACGGACGCCGCCCCAGTCTCAGACGCTGCAACCCCGCGAGGAAACCGCCCAAGGGGACGATCGAGCGGATCCAGTACGGCAAGATCGTTCGCCCGTGAAGGCACTGCCTCGTGACCCTCCACGCGAATCACGTTCATCTTTAGCTTCAGACTCTTGACCGCCAGCTGCATCACCGGAAAGGAGCCGATCACCAGCGGACGACAGAGTCGTCGCACCGTTGCCAGAGCCAAGGCCTTCGCAATCACTTCGGGACCGATCCCTGCCGGATCGCCCATCGTGATACCAAGGAGTGGTTTGTCTTTCGCCTTCGTCATGCGTGTCTTAGGACTCATCACCCTTCACCAATCATTCGTCACTTGATTAGACCCAATACAGATACAGCACATATCCGATATACAAAACGGCGCTTCCGCCCAGCAACCAGGGTCGCCAGAGACCGCTCCAAGTAGCCTGTACCAATAAGAAGGTGGCCGCCGTCACCGCGAGTACCATGGTGATCAATGCCGTCGGGGCCAGAGCCCAATCCGTGCCCAGAAGCCCGATCGAGACCGGGATGGTACCCTGAAAGACCATGGCGCCTGTGACATTCCCGACTGCCAAACGATCTTTCTTTCGATAGAGCCAGAGGAAACTGTTCGACATCTCCGGCAGCTCGGTCGCGAGGGGCGCAATGAGGAGGGCCAGGATCAATGGCGAGATCAACAGGGCCCCGGCAATCGTTTCCGCAGCGAGCACAAAGAGATGCGCGCCGAATGCAAGACCGGCTAAACCAAGGATGGCTTGAAGACCGATGAGTCCACACGATGGGACGGCCGCCTTTCTGGCAAAGAACAGCGGTTCAAGCGCACCACCCTCGCCCCCCTCCTCGGCCACCTCACTGAATTTCAGTTTGACATAATAGAGATACAGGCTCAGCAACCCGACGGCGGCCAGGATATGCACCAGTCGAGAGGGGATAAAAACACAGGCCAACGCGACACTATACGCCACCACGAAAAAGGAGAGATCGCCCTTCACATCGGGATAGTTCAACTTGAACATCGCCGTTCGCTTCCCCAGCCTGGCGTAGACGACCAGCAAGATGGCCAAGATGGGGATCACCAGGGTGCTCAGCATGAAGGGCGCGCCGAGGATCGCGCCCAAGCCCACCTCCGCTTCCGCACGGCTCGCCCCGAAGACGATGGCGATGATCGGGATCGACGTTTCTGGCAATGTGGTGCCAATGGCAGCCAACACGCCGCCAACCGCGCCTTCGGATAGATCGAATCGTTTACCCAGCCACTCAATGGCGTTCGTGAAGAGCGTGCAAGCTCCCAACGTCACCGCAACGGAGACAAGGAATAGGAGACTGTAGAGGAAGACCGTCATCGCTGACCCGTCGTCCTGGTCACCCGCCGTTTGGCATAGGCGAGGGCCGCATCGTCGAGCACGGCTTTCACGGGACGGCCCGTTCGCTCGGCGATCCGTTTACAATCGAGATATTCCGGAGCCGCCTTCGTCGTCGTATCATTCACATCGGCAATCTTCATTCGAACGACTCCTCCAGGCACCTTCACCGACATAAATCGTCGAGGGAGGATCTGTCGCATGACCTCACAGACCCGGACTCCCAATGCCGTCGTTTCCTGAAACACCACATCAAGAATCCGATCCAGCTCTGCCTGGGCGACAAGACAGGTCAGGACGATACCGGGTCGTCCGCGTTTCATGATGACCGGCGCAAGCGTCACATCCAGCGCCCCATGGGACAATAACTGCTCCATCACATGCTCATAGACTTGGGGATTCACATCGTCGAGGTTGGTTTCAACCTGCAGCACGGTGTCCTGTTCACGCGTGCCTGTGGATGACGGTCGCGCAAGAAACACCCGCAAGGCATTCGGCCAGCCCACGGGATCGGCATCGCCCGCACCATAACCGATAGCCGTTGGCGTCATGACCGGCATGGGGCCGAACTCCGATGTCAGCGTGCGCAACAGCGCCATGCCGGTCGGCGTGGTCAGTTCACGGGCAGGCCCGGCACTGTAGATCGGAATCCCTTTGGCCAGAATGGCGACCGCCGGACCAGGCGCCGGCAGGATCCCGTGAGCAGATTGTAACGTCCCCGTTCCAACATTGACGGGGGAGGCCGTCACACGCGTGACGCCTAACAGGTCACAGCCAATCAGCCCACCGACGATATCGACAAACGAGTCGAGCACGCCGACTTCATGGAAATGGACATGATCCTTGGCGACACGATGCGCATGCCCTTCTGCATCGGCCAACAGATCGAACACGGAACGGCTTTGCTGCTTGATCTTGTCCGGGAGTCGGCTTGCGGCAAGGATCTGGTGAATACGCGTAAGGGACAGCGGATGCTGCAACCCTTTCGCAATAATGACATCGACCTTCGTAGCGTGAATCGCCCCTCGATGCACTCGCCGCTTCCGTAGCGTGACCCCTGAAAGCCGGAGCCGCTTCAGGCCGCTCACCAAATCGGAAAATGGCACGCCGACATCCACAAGCGCGCCGAGGGTCATATCGCCGCTGATGCCGGAATAACAATCGAAATGGAGATGCGCGCCCACGTATGTCCTTTCTCTGCCCAATTCAGACCGCGCCCATCTTACCCAAGGCGCGCACGAACGGCAATCGGCCGGGGCGAGCGTTGACAGCCTCCCAACGCTGTGTTATCCCCACTGCATTGGCCCACCAACCGGGCGATTGACCACAAGACGTGACTCCACACAAAACCCTATGACGATCTGCCGACCCTTCACCCTGCCCAGCTCAATATTATTCGAATCGTGGAACGGTCGAGCTCTCTGGCTGCTGCTCTGCGCCGCGCTGCTGCTCTGGGCCCCGCCTGCCGTCTCGGCAAAAGTGAAGCCTCACCAGGCCCCACGCTCCGAACCGGAGCTTAGAATTCTCGATCTGAAAGTCTCCCCCAATCCCTATACGGTCTCGTCCGGTCCATTACAATTTTCTGCCCTTGTCCAACTCCCCAAAGAGCTGAACGGCGCGACCCTCCTGGAAGTCTCCTCATTCATCACATCGCCCTCGAAAAATTCACTCCGTTTTCTGACCACCCGTACCCCACTGGGGCCGCATGCCGCCTCGACCACCGGCGCCGCCCCTCCACACATCTCCGTCGTGCTGACGTGGGACGGGCTGGATCAGCAGAAGGCCACGGCGCCGGCAGGGCTGTATCATTTTGAAGTGCGCGCCAAGTTGCTGGCAAACGGCGAGAAGGGCCCCAGAACGCAGACAGTTGGCTGGCCGAAACGCGGAACGATCGAAGTGAAATAAGCCGAGGCGGGACGCGCGCGACTGGCGAGAAAAGTAAGAACCGTCACTCGTTCAGCATTTCACCTTTCGCGCTTGTCGCGCATTTCTCGCTCGTCACCCCTCTCGCCTAATACGTTGATCCGATGCGCCAGACACCCGGCCCCGAAGCCGTTGTCGATATTCATGACGCCGACCCCCGCCGAGCAGGAATTTAACATCGTCAACAGCGCGGCCAATCCACCGAAACTCGCGCCATAGCCCCGACTCGTCGGTACGGCCACGACTGGACAGGCAACCAACCCACCGACGACACTGGGCAAGACTCCATCCATCCCTGCGACCACCACGACCACCCGAGCCTGCATCAGCCGGCTTTGACGCTCGAGTAACCGATGAATACCGGCCACGCCCACGTCATAGAGCGTCTCGACCAGGCTTCCCATCACTTCCGCCGTCACTTTCGCCTCTTCCGCGACAGGAATATCGGAAGTCCCCGCGGTAATCACCAGCACATGCCCTTGCAGCCGACGCTTGGGGTCGCGGATCGACACAATACGGGCCTCGTCATGATAGACCGCTCGGCGATCAAGCCGTGTAATGAGTGCGCCAACCTGGCGAGTCGCCCGCGTCGCCAACAATGGGCGATGGTGTTTCAACAGGGCCTTCGCAATCGCACGAATCTGAACCAACGTCTTCCCCTCGCAGAAGATGACCTCGGGGAATCCCTGCCGTAACGACCGATGGTGATCGAGCGAGGCAAATCCGAGGTCTTCATAGGGCAAGGTGCGGAGCTGCTCCATCGCCGTCGCCACAGGCAGCGTGCCGGTTCGGACCTTCGTCAGCAGTCGTTCGAGTGCTTCAGGATTCACGCGTTCCCCTTCTCAGGCTTGGCATCTCGCTCCATCAGATCTGTCACCGCCTTGCGGCAGGACTTGCCTTCGAACAGCACCGCGTTGATCTCTCGCACGATCGGCATCTCGACGCCATGGCGATGGGCTAATCCAGACGCCGCCTTGGCCGTCCGTACACCTTCGGCCACAGCCTGCATGCTACCCAGAATCGTCTCCAACCGCTCGCCTTCCCCTAGCCGAACGCCGACCGTATGATTCCGGCTCAAAGACCCGGTGCAGGTCAGAACGAGATCTCCCACGCCCGAGAGTCCGTAAAACGTGCGCGCATCGGCGCCCATCGCATGCCCGAGCCGGACTATTTCAGCCAGGCCTCTCGTAATCAAGGCAGCTCGGGCATTATGGCCAAGGCCCAGTCCATCGACGACTCCGGCCGCTAAGGCCATCACGTTCTTCAATGCCCCGCCTAATTGGACGCCGATCATATCGCTATCCGCATAGACGCGCAGGGCAGAGGTCATCAAGGCCGCTTGAAAGGTGCTCACCAAGGACGCATCCCGTCCCGCGAGACAGAGAGCCGTGGGCTGGCCCTGGCTCACCTCTGTCGCAAAGCTCGGCCCGGACAGGACCATCAGCGTGGCATGCAGCGACGCAGGCAGAACATCCTGCATCACTTGCGTCATCAGCTTGAACGTCTCTTCCTCGACACCCTTTGTCGCACTGATCAGGGGCATAGAAGGGGGCAAGATGGGAGCGAGCTGCTGGAGGACGAGTCTGGCCACATGCGAGGGCACGACAAAAAGAAGGCCGTCACAGTCGCTCGCGGCGTCCACAAGAGCATTCGTCGCGCTGAGCGAGGGCGGCAGGGTCACGCCAGGCAGGAAGACCCGATTCTCGTGCGTCTGGTTAATCGAATCGACGACGTCCCGCTCATAGGCCCAGAGCCTGACGTGTAGTCCTTTTTCCGCCATGTGCTTGGCGAGCGCGGTGCCCCAGGCACCAGCGCCGATCACGCCGATACGATTCACTGTCTGCATATTGAAAAAACGCTTGGTAGGATGCTGAAAAAATCCGCCAGCATCGTTCAGACCCTCAACGCACCCCAGAGGGTACGCCTCGGCTCTTCACTCGCTGCGGCCTTGCTGGACGGCCATTTTGAGCATCCTACGAGAACGTTCCCCTATTGTGCCACACGTGCCAACCATCGAAATCTTGGCATACCAAAATAGCTTCTCCGCAACCTGCTAAGGAATCGGCAACGACCGATAGGAGCTTGGGGGCAATCCATTAGCGGGCGGATTATAGGAACCGGCTCTCCAGCCTGTCAATAAATGAGAGGCCGCCCTTGAAATTTGTCAAGTCCAGGCCCGCTCCGCAAGCCTCCTCAAACGGGGTCGGAATAGCTGAAGTGGCATATGCCTTGCTCCCTCCCTGTACGAATGTGAAATGTTCTTCGTCCTGATGCCCAGGCCGATTAGGATGAAATGAGCAGTGTTTTCAGGTGAAAATGAGGGAGCTAGTAATGAAAACCACACGAATGACAAGATCTGTCGTGCTCGCAAGTCTGGTGGCACTGATGGTGCCCATTGTTCTCTTTGCGCCTAAGGCGTATGCAGAAACCTACGTGGCGGGGCAGATTGGACTGGTTAAGCCCCAGAGCCTCAGCGGTGGGAAAGTCACTCAAGACGGGATTGGCGGACTGGACCTTTCCGACCAACCATTGAAGGACTCCCTCGGGGTAGGTGGGAAATTCGGCCACTACTTCTCGAAAGCGCGTTGGATTGGTGTCGAAACTGCTTTATCCTATTCGACCCCACATATCAAAGAAGGGTCGCTCAGATTTACTGGCGCCGGAGGTTCGGCCACATTGACAGGCTTGTCCGGCGTTCACCAGCGCATGGTTACATGGGATATGGATGTGATTTTTCGTTACCCCGGCTACCGCCTCCAACCCTACTTCGGAATCGGCCCTTCTCTCTACTTTGCCACCCTGAAAGGCCCTACCGCACCGCCAGGACAATCGGCTACCTCGATCGGCTTCAACGTCGAGGGAGGGCTACAATATTATCTGACGCGTCAATGGACCCTGTTCGGAGAAGGAAAATACAACCGGGCTCGCATGAACTACTCTTCGAATCACAGCAATCCGGACGCAGATCCATTTGGATTTCGCGCAACCTACAGTGCCTTCACCTTCTCCATCGGCATTGGCTATCACTTCTGAATAGGACACCGATCCGGTCCCGCCCCCATCTAGTAACTCAACGCAGTTCCGTGTAGCCTGGAGCTCGGAACCAATACATACGCGTCCATCTCGAATTCACCCCTATGAAAATCTGCCCATCCTGTCGACATGAACTTCCGGAGATCAGCCGCTACTGCACGCAGTGCGGCCAGCGGCTCCATGCTGACCCGATTGAGGTCCCTCCGCCAACACCTCCGCGCATCGAGCCGCAACCGGATCAGCTGAATCTTCAACTCCTCTATGGCATGGTCGCTGCCCTGGTTCTCGCATTCCTCTTCCCACCCTGGGAAACCCCGCTGCCACAGGCTCCCGAATTCCTCGGCCTCCATTTTATCCTTTCGCCTCCCACACCTGACGCCATCGTGAGCCGACTGCTGCTGACGATCGAACTCGTCACCATCGCCATCGCCGGGCTCTACGGTTCGTTCCTCTTCCGACAAAAACCCTGAATCGCTTAGAACGTCATCCGATATTCGTCATCCGTCAAACGGTATTCCTTCCTTTACCCGTGCGCGGCTGCTCAAAATGCGCCGATAGCAAGGCCGCAGGCGAGTGAACACCGGAGGCGTACCCTTGGTACGTCGAGGACGCTCACGACCCGAGAACGCAGCTAGCGGACATTTTCAGCAGCCGGCCCACCAGCCGAAGGATCAGTCGAGGGCCAGAGTCAGACACTTCGCCGATCCGCCCGACTTCATGAATTCATCGAGCGGGACCGGATGGGGGAGATAGCCGCGCGAGGTCAACTGGGATTCTGTTTCCGGGCATCCGCCTGGCAGCACGACGTGTTTCCCGACACAGATGGCATTGCAGGCAAACCGGAGCGCCTCAGATTCCGATACGACAAGACGTCTGGCAGGCGCAATCCGTTCGGCAAGAGCCTCTTGCCCATACCGATCGAAGGCAGAGGGAAAATACAGGAGTTCACCGCCGCTCAAGGGACACAAGCAGGTGTCGAGGTGATAGAACCGGCTGTCGACCAGTTCGAGCGGAATGATCTCCCGGTGAAACCAGTCGCTGAGCGTCGGGAACACACGGATGTCCGATCGCTGTCGATAGCCACCGAACCAGGTATCGGGAAAACCCAAGAGGTCCCCGGCCCCCTCGAAGAAACAGCCAGGATCCAACTTGACGACGTCGTACCCTTGGCCGCGAAACCAGTCTTCGAAGTAGACCTCCTCCCGTTGCCGCTCCGGATAGCGAAACCGACTCGGCACAGCCTTACGCCCAACGACCATGCCGGCGTTCGCCGTGAACACCAGGTCGGGTAGTCCAGGCACCGGCTTCATCCGTTCCAGAACCACGCCCACATCCTGTTCGAGCACCTGCATGAGATGATGCCATTGGCGAACGGCCTCATCTGAATTGACGGCGTTCGAACGGCGCATCCAGGGGTTAATTTCATACTCGATACCGAAATAGTCCGGTGGACAGACGAGCAAGCGACTCATGACTTCCACCCCGGCAGGATGTTCAAAAAGCCCCCCAGCTTCGTTCTCGCTTCACTCAGAGGCTCGCCGTACAAAAATAGTACGACTCGCCTCTTCGCTTGCTGCGGCCTTGCTGACGGACTTTTTGAACATCCTGGGCTCACAGGCGGGCTCCTAGCTCCCGTGCCAGCTCGCGCAGAAACGACGCCGCATCCATGACCAGGCCCACAGCCTGAAAACTTCCTCGATCCGCGAGCTTGGTCGGTACAGCCGGATTGATATCGACACAGACGGAGGGGATCGTGGCAGGCAACAAATTGCCCGTCGCCACCGCATGTAACGTCGAGGCGACGAGCAAGGCCAGTCCGATACCGGGGATTGCCGCTCGCATGGCGGCTTGCGCCTCTACCGAGTCTGTAATCACGCCGGGCAACGGGCCGTCATCGCGGATCGTCCCGGCCATGACAACCTGAACGCCCCGCCTGACGCAGGCCGCCATAATGCCGGTCTTGATGACTCCTGACCGGACTGCGGCCTCGATGCTCCCGATGGCCCTGATCCGATTAATCGTTCGCAGATGGTGTTCATGCCCATGCGGCACGACCCGGCCGGCCACATGCCCATAGCCGAGGGACGTGCCGTAGAGATCGACTTCCATATCGTGAGCGGGCAGCGCATTCCCGCAGAACAAGACATGGATGAATGCTTCATCGACGAGCCATGTCAGCGCTTCGCGCCCTCCGGCATGAACAATCGCCGGGCCTCCTGCCAACAGCACACTGCTGCCCACTTTTCCCTCCCGGAACCCTGTTCGCAACTGCACCAGGCGCTTGGCAATGTCGCTGATGACGCGCCCATGGGGACGCTC
>JANOMG010000140.1:0-3774 GCA_031420175.1 Nitrospira sp. | reverse complement strand
GAGATCGCCACCCGCACCGTGCCCGGCCACTGGGAAGGCGACCTCATCAAAGGGGCCCGCAACGGGTTGGCCGTCGGGACCCTGGTGGAGCGGACGACTCGCCTGGTCATCCTGGCCAGGATGGACGGGACGGATGTGAGGAGTGCCCGCGAGGGCTTCACGAAGACACTCCGGCACGTGCCCGCGCTGCTGCGCAAAACGCTGACCTATGATCGGGGCAAAGAGATGGCCGAGCACGAACGCCTGGCCGAGCGACTCGCGATCCGGGTATTCTTTGCGGATCCCTACAGCCCGTGGCAACGCGGCACCAACGAGAACACGAATGGGCTGCTGCGCCAGTACCTGCCCAAGGGCACGGACCTGCCGGGCTACACCCAGCGCGAGTTGAACGCCATTGCCCATCGGCTGAACACGCGCCCACGAACATGTCTGAACTTCGCCACGCCCCTGGAAGTCTATGCGCACCTGCGCCATCATTCACCCGTTGCACTTGGAACTTGAAACCGCCCAGTGAAACATGCTGGTCCGTCCATGACTGAGTAGGATGAGCGAAGGTAAGGCGGTCGACGTGGCAGGTCTCAGAGAGGCTTGCTCGGGTGTTCCAGCTGATGTCGTTGCTCGGCGGAGCGGAGGCGAATTTTAAAGATCACCCGTCGGCTTTTCTCGCGGTTCACGACGGTAGAGGATTCATAGATCAAGTCTTGTCTGCCACGCCCGGCCGCTGAGGTGATTTCCTGAAAGCACTGGTACGACGACGGCTCCGTGGCTTGAATAACCTCCAGCCCCTTCACCATGACCGCCAGCGACCGTTCCTGACTCAATTTCAAATTAAACGCGTCGCTGCCGTGATCATCGGTGTGTCCTTCGATCGCGAGCGAGTCGATTTTGTCGCGCAAGGGACCGCACAATGCCCCCACATAGAAGGGAAGGGCATCTGCGAGAAACTCATCCGCAGTCGACGACAACGTGCTTCTCCCGAACTCAAACGTCAGCCGGTTTTCCGGGACTACGATTAAGAGCGCGAGCGGGTCGCGGGGGTCCGCATCGAGCGAGAGCCCCAAGCTCTGGAGGTGGTCTTGTAGTGCCGTCTGTACGTCCTCTTTATTCTCTTGCAGCTCAGACTGTGCGGCAGAAGAGGTCTTGGTGATCTGTGCCGCGAAGAGCAGGATGAATACGACTGCGAGCGAGGTCATGAGATCGGTGATGCCGATGGTGGTGTGGGAGGCACCGGCCCCCTGTGCGGTTGCGCGCGTCATGCGGAGGGCCCTTGTGTGGACACCAGCGATCGTTTTGGCCAGAACCGGCTGTCTTCAGAGCGTACGCTGCCAGATGCTGCTCGCTGCTCGCTGAGCCGGTCCGTCAGGCGGCTCATGAGATCATCGAGCGTCGCTGTCGCCTGAGTCTGCTGTGTGTGCATCGTCTTCAGACACGTGGTGAGCTCATGAATTGACTCGTTCAGCATGCTCATCGGAGCCGTGAATTCTGCACGGATCACTCGCGGTAGTTCAGCCGTCATGCGGCGTCCCGCTGCCTGCTCGTCCTGTTTCCATTTTGTGAAGGAGCGAACTGCCGAGGTCAGCTCGGCAATGGGCGCCGCGAGGCTGTCTGTGCCCATTACTCCGACACGTTCCCTCAGTTCTCCGCCGGAAGTCTGCCGGTTTCTCCTGTGCTCGCTGTGCATCGGTGTGAGTTGCTCCAACATCTGCTCCATGGTTTTCCGGGGAAAGAGTTCGTCGATGAGACTGAGGAACGCGTGGTGCGCGTTCATGAGTCGAAAGACGATCGGCTTTTCGATGAGTGTGAAGAGATTGGCGGCAATCAGTCCGACGATGGACGTCATAAATTTCCCAGCCAGCCCGTTGATGAGACCCTGAATCCCATCAATTTCATGTCCGTCGGCGTGGAGTTTACTGAGGCCGATAAACAAGGCCAGGAACGTTAGCAGCAACCCGATGCCGGTCACCAGTGAAGGGAGTTGGCTATAGAAGGCCAGATTCACGCGATGGCTGAGGAGCGTGTCCTGTGTAAAGATCTCTTCCGCGCGTCGTGTGCTGAAAATGCGCGGCTCCACGAACCACGGGACATGTTCCAGAATGAGGGTCTTGCGGAATTGTGCCCAAGGCTGCCGAAACATGGGTTCGTTCTGCATGGTCGCTTCGAGAGTGTTCAGGTCGTCGCAGTCGATACGCGTGGAGGCGGGGGCAGCCTGATCTGCCGGAGGTGCGAATCCCACCAGTGCACGGCTCGTGAATCGCTCACGATCGAGGTCGCCGCGTTCGGTTGCAAGGGAGGTCAGCATCGGGTGTACGCGATCGAAGGGCCGTTGCGCGCTGGACACATCCCACCGTAACCGCATGAGGTGCCAGAGAAAGAAGAGCACGATTCCGAACGACCCGAGCCAACTCAGCATCGGAGTTTGAGGCCCACCGAAGAAGGAGGCATCGCGGATCAAAAATTCCCACAGACTGTACATACTGGTCATCGTATCCTCAGCTCATGCACGATGGACTTCTCTACGCTTCAATATCAGGCAACCCCTTCTCAACTTCCGTGCCGCGTACAACAGAGGTAAAAGTTCTCAGAAATCCCAGGATCTATCTGTTCCGTGGAATCTGAGCACCGGTTGCCCGGCATTCGTTGCCTAGCAACCGGCAGATTCGGTCAGTCTAAACCCAGAGCATCCTACTGGAGAGCATATGGCCTATGGTTTGGAACGAAACGAGGTGGAGGATTCTGAAGAGCATACGGCGGATAGCTCGGAGCAAAACGGAGGATGAGAAACAAGCGGAGGATCGTTCGTCGCCTTCGGCGGGCCGTCAGATTCCAGCGGAAACCGGGTGTCTGATACCTTTTTCTTTCCCTTAGGTTTGCAACTCGGGGATAGCGGTCACAAACAGATCAAAAAGATACCCATCTCCCACAGGACGCTCCTCGCATTTCGAGACAAACTCGATAGGGATATCGAACAGGGTTGACGCCCCTTTCCTTGGGTGAGGAGACATGAGGATGTGAAAGTTTTTTTGACGAGTCAGATATTGGTCTATCTCCTCGCCAGAGGCATACCCAACATAGAAAATGATCCCATCATGCTTCTGAATCTCTAACGAGAATGTGTTGCCACGCGTTGCGCGTAACGCGACGACGCGGCACATGGAGAAACCGTATACACCATTCGGCACATCTTCTATTTTCACTCCATCTTCCCGTTCAGTCAGCGCTCTCAATTGATGCTGGTGCCGCAGCCGCAGTACTTCTCTAGGGACTGCATTCCCTTCCTGAATCTTTCCGACATTGTGCTGCTTGTTTTTTGCTCGCTGGTCGATACTCCTCATGTCGACGACATGAATTGAAGAATTCAATCCGACGAGATACACCACTCCCCCTAACCCAAGGGGCACAGCGATGAGAAGCAGAACCCACCGTTTCATGACTGACAGGATACGCTTAAGTCGCCTCTGAAGTAAAAAGTAGTCTGCACGTGAGGAGCGGAGGGAAGACGTTAGACTCCATCTTTTTGAGCGAGGTAAATACAGGAGTACACAAGTGGGCTACAAGAGCTGAGGGGGAAAAATTGCGAGCCGTGACATCCCTGCGCGGATCAACATTCTAGAGCCGCTCGTCCCGTCTGATTCCTCACCGTAGCGCCATACGGCTTATCTTCATTTCTGAGCCTGGCCGAGCTTCGACGAGTGTCAGGCTTCAATGGAACTGGGTGCCTGGCACATTGCTCTTCCCAGGCATGGCTTGCCGAAGGGGACACAATTCTGTACACTC
>JANOMG010000139.1:0-2832 GCA_031420175.1 Nitrospira sp. | reverse complement strand
GACGCGCGGCGGACTGGTCAGCGCGCTCAATGAACTCGCTGCCGGGGCGAACGTGGGCATGACCATTGAAGAACCACTCATTCCCGTGCGAGCGTCCGTGCGCGGCGCCTGTGAACTGCTGGGCCTCGATCCCCTGTATGTGGCGAACGAAGGCCGGTTTGTCGCCTTCGTGCCGGAATCGCATGTGGATGCGGCGTTGGCCGCCATGCGCCGGCACAGGGTCGCCCAAGATGCGGTTCAGATCGGCACGGTCACGGAGGACAGCCCTCCGATCGTGGTGTTGCGCACGGTGCTGGGAACACACCGCATCCTCGATCTGTTGTCGGGCGAGCAATTGCCTCGAATTTGCTAACAGGCGGCGGGCAGCTTCAGAAAGAAAGTTGGACGCCATTGAGGCCGCGCGCGCGAAAGGGAACCTCATGGATGGATTAGGCCTTCTGGGATTGGTAGCGGTCATTGTGGGGCTGGTGGGACTGTTTGTCCTCTATAAGGGGTGGCATAAACCGCAGTAGCTCTTTCAACGTAGGGGAGAATAAGGACGTAGAGAAAGGCAAAGACGGGGGACGTCCGTATACCGTGAGACGATGACTCAAGTGATAGGCATATACAGACGAGAGGGAGGTGATGCATGGTGAAACGAACACGTCAGATCTCTAGTTCTTTCAACCGAGGGCTAGTCGCGCTCGCGTGCCTGGTTGTATTCCAAGCCGGTCCGGTGACGGCCACCGACTCAATCGGCGTGGCGCAGGAGCAACGGATCGAGATCGTCATTCGAGATTCGGCTTTTCTCCTGACCAAGCCCGCCCCGGCCCGGCTCGGGATGTCCACCGTCATCGTCCTCCGCAACGAAGACATCATCCGGCACGGGTTTACTTCCCCGATGTTGTTTGGCCTGTTGGTGCATGCGGAAGGCGAAGGGATCGCGTCCTATGGAAAAGGCGTGGAGGGATTCTATGTGGATCCAGGGAAAACGCTGGTGATTCGGTTTACGACCGAACGCCCCGACAGTTACCCCTTTCGCTGCGATCTCCATCCGCAGATGAAAGGGGAGTTCCTCATGCTGAATGTCCCGGCGGCGTAGCCTGCATGAGCAATCGTGACGATGGCTTTTGAAGAGATCTTCTGGGGGTTTCTGATCGCGCTGGGCGCAGGGGCGCTCATCGGCCTGCAACGCCAGCAGTCCAGGGACGAGGAGCAAGGCCCCGGCGTCGGCGGCGTTCGGACCTTTCCCCTGATTGCCTTAGCTGGCGCGCTGTCGGCGTTCATCGGGCACACGATGGGGGTATGGCCCATGCTGGGTGCCATGGTGATGATTGGCACCTTCCTGGCCGTCTCGCAGTATCAAGAGTGGAGCCGGAGCGCGGACCCGGGGATTACCACGCAAGTGGCAGCCCTCATCACCTTTCTCCTGGGGGTCCTGGCTCTTGCTCCAGGGATTCCGTTGCCTGTCGGCGACCGCTATCTCCTGATTGTCGCGAGTGCCGGCGTGGTCATGGCCTTGCTGTCGTTCAAGGAGCCGCTGCACCAGGCTGTGGCCCGCATCTCCGATGACGATCTGTACGCGACGGCGAAGTTTGTCGTGCTCGCTGTCGTCGTCCTGCCGCTGCTTCCCAACCGCACCTATGGTCCCTTCAATATCGTGAATCCCTTCCATGTGGCACTCATGGTCGTGCTCATCGCGGGAATTAGTTTCCTGGGATACATCGCGACGCGGATTGCCGGACCACGTCACGGTCTGTTGGCGACCGGCATGCTGGGCGGACTGGTGTCCTCCACAGCCGTCACGGTCAGCTTGGCGATGCGGGCGCGGGAATCATCGGCGGTGGTTGCGCTCGCCGCCGTCGCGACGCTGTTGGCCTCGAGCACCATGTTTCTTCGCATGCTCGTCGTGATCGGAATCGTCGATCCCGATCTCCTCACGAGTCTGACCTGGCCGTTGGGGATCATGGCGCTCGGCGGCTATGGCACGGCGCTGATACTCTACCTGAAGTCGCGGCAGGCGTTCCACGAAGCGTCCCCTGTTCCCTATCGCAATCCACTCGAACTGGGCACCGCGTTAAAGTTCGGCCTCTTTTATGCTGTCGTGATCGTTGTGGCCAAAGGCGCGCAGCTCGTGCTCGGAGACCGGGGACTCTACGCCTCCAGTGTGCTGGCTGGGACGACCGATGTGGACGCGATCACGCTCTCGGTGGCTCGGTTTCACCAGGAAGGATTAGACACCCGGACTGCGGCGACTGCGATTACGGCGGCGGCGATGACGAACACGATCGTCAAAGCGGCTCTTGCCGCCTGGTTCGGCGGCCAGCCATTAGCCTGGCGTGTTGCGCTGGGCTTGGGCGTGGCGTTAGCCGGCGGCGCTGTGACGCTGGTCTTCATCGCATAGCTCATAGGGCAAAGGGGCTGGGGTATTCATGGGTCGCATCGTGCTCTGCCTGCTCGCACAGAGAACTCCATGAGGGTGCTCGTTCTGAACTGCGGTAGTTCAAGCCTGAAACTCCGAGTTGTAGACATCCGCCATGAGACGTTGAACATCATGCTCAGTGGGATAGTAGATCGCATCGGCGGTCTGGCGAGGTTGAGCCTGGATCACGATTCCATGTCGGACTTGGAACTCCAGCAGGACATTCGGGACCACGACCAGGCTGTTCGGTGGGCGCTCGACCGTTGCAAGCGGTGTGAGGTCGAGGCCGTCGGCCATCGCGTAGTCCATGGGGGTGCCAACTTTCAGCAACCTGTCCGCATCGACGCGACCGTCATGGCCGAGATCGAACAGCTCAGCGAGCTGGCGCCGTTGCACAACCCGGCTTGTCTGGCTGGGATCAACGCTGCGCG
>JANOMG010000138.1:0-3100 GCA_031420175.1 Nitrospira sp. | reverse complement strand
AATCTTATTGGCCCGGATCGCCCTGCAAGTGGAAATGCGGCAGCATGGTGAGTCGGATGGAACCGTGAAGAGCCGCGCCGGATGGATCCGACCCGTGTTGCACGAAGCCCTGACGGGCACTGGCTCCATCATCCTCCTGGGCGCGCTGGTCATTGGCTACATCTCAGGACCTGACGGGATTGCCGTCACGAAACCATTTTTTGGAGACCTCTTCAAGGGCGTCCTCTGTCTCTTTATGCTGGAGATGGGCCTGGTGGCCGGACGACGACTGGCTGAGGTCCGGGCCGTCGGGGCGTTCCTGATCGCCTTTGCGATCTGTATGCCGATTATCGACGGGACGATCGGAGTGCTCGTGGGGGGATTTGTCGGACTGAGCGTCGGCGGCGCCACAATGTTGGGCGTCATGGCCGCGAGTGCCTCCTACATTGCCGCCCCGGCCGCCATGCGCATCTCGATCCCTGAAGCCAACCCCTCGTTTTACCTCACCGCATCGCTAGGGATCACATTCCCCTTCAACATTGCGATGGGCATCCCACTGTATTTTTGGCTGGCAAAACTGGTATTCGGATCTTGACAGTCTGAGGTACGGAGAAGAAGAGAGGTTCATATGCCCATGGAAAAAGCGGTACTACTGACCATTATTACCGAACGTGTGATGGAACCCACGCTGAAAGAATTGGTCGAACGCATGGGCGCGCAAGGCTACACGATTGAGGATGTCGCGTCTGGATGGGGAAAGCATGGCAACCGCACGGGTGAACTCGAAAGTGACCAAACGTTCAAAATGCTCCTGGTTGTGCCACCGCCCGTAGCACAGCGCATTCTCCTGGAGATCGAACGGAGCCTCCAACCCGAATATGCCATCACGGCATTTCAGCATGAGGTTGACGTCATGACTCGAGCCCCGGCTTCGCCGGGGTCATGAGACTGCGAAAACCGTTCATGGCCATGGACACATTGCCGTATGTGGGGACTGAATCGTTTCCGAAGTGCAGTGCGAAGCATGCATCGTATCAGACCAGCACGATAGAGGAGATGAGTATGACCTGTGTTGCACAAAGAATTCTGATAATCATTGTGGTGAGTGGGCTAGGTCTGATGGGATCCCTTGCCTCGGCAGAGGTCACGCCCTATCAAGCCGAAGAAACGGCGCGTCTCATCGCCGCACTGCTGAGTACCGGACGAGTCGTCATCGATCGCAATCAAACATTGATCGACGATCCGAACAAAGGGGCTAAGGGATTCACTCCCGATGTGTTCGAGCGGCAAGTCGTAAACGAGTTTCGAACCCGAACCGGTGTAGATCTGACCAAACCAACTTCCGGCCATTTGCCTTCAGGAACGACGAACCTCCTACGCGCGCTCTTAGAGGCGAGCAAGGAAGTCGTCGCAGAAGCACAGCCGGTGATCAACCAACAAGGAGTCGGGTACAAGAACTTTATCCCGGCCACCTTCGGCAGTCAGGTAGCCGGGCGGTTTTCAGCCCGTTCAGGAATCCAACTGAAGCAGACGACGCTCGAACCCCGCAACCCCAAAAATGCGCCTGATCCCTATGAAGAAGCCGTGCTTCGACGCTTGCTGACCCAGCCCAGCCAATCCGTCACAATCAGCGAGGTGGAGACCGGAAACCACAAACTCCGTGTGCTGACCCCCATCTACTACACCAGAGATTGTCTGGCCTGTCATGGTGGACCGGCTGGAGAAATGGATATTTCCGGATATCGCAAAGAAGGAGCCGAGGAGGGCGATCTCGCCGGGGCAATCAGTGTGTCGATTCCTTTGGACGCCGTAAAATAACAGAGTGGTAGGAGGTCAATCCGATGAAAGGGTCGCATATACGTTGGTCCCTCAGTCTCTGTCTCTGTGCACTGGTTGCCTGGGTGACGATTGCAGCGCCGGCGCAGTCGGCAGACAAATATACCATCAAGGATATTGGAGCGCTTGCCGCTGGCAGTACGGTCGAAAGCATCAACAATAGCGGGCATCTTGCTGGAGCCACCCCGGTCAGCCAGACCAGGAACACGGCATGGTGGTTTGACGGAAAAAAAATCATCGATCTCGGCAATTGCGGAGGAATCGGCTGTCGCGCCATGGACATCAATGACAAAAGCCAGATCGTAGGGAATATCGGCCGGGATGCCTTTATCTATCATGACGGCAAATTCGTAGACCTCGCCGCGTTTGTGAGACCGCCTGGGATTGCATTGGCGGTGAACGATTCCGCTGAGGCAGTGGGCTGGTACACCCTCATTCCGGTGCCCGGATCCGACTTCCCTTCTGAGCGGCACGCCTATCTGTATCGGGGCCGTACACTCACAGACATAGGCACCCTGGGAGGCAAAGAAAGTGCGGCGACGGATATCAGCAACGCGGGTCAAATTGTGGGCTATGCCAGCACGTACAGCGACGAGACCCATGCCTTCTTGTACCAACAAGGCAGGATGACGGACCTGGGGACGCTCGGAGGAACGGATAGTCGCGCGAACAGCATCAATGACCGTGGCCAGATCGTGGGGAGTGCGAACGTAGCCGGCTCCAACAAGTCGCACGCATTTCTCTATGCAGAGGGAAAGATGACAGACTTGGGAACGTTAGAGGGCCAAGAAAGTACGGCTCTTGCCATCAATGAGGCGGGGCAAATCATCGGAACCAGTGGCTCGCGCGGGTTTCTCTATAGTCAGGGGAAAATGATCGATCTCACCACCCTTCTTCCGCAGGGATCCGGGTGGAAGGCCCTGACTCCCCGTTGCATCAATGATCGCGGCCAAATCGCCGGGGTTGGAATCGCCACTGACGCAAAGCCGCACATCTTTCTCATGACACCCGCGCCCTAGATCTCTTAGATTGACCCTTTAGCGGTCGAGCATAGGACGGCACCTGACCTCTTTTGAGAGTAATCCATACTCTCGACTTTAGGAATCATGGATCGATCGAGGGCACCGTTGGAGAATCTTCCGACTATCTGTCCGAGGGATATCCTGGCCCAGCGTGGCCTCGCCTCGATGCTGAAAAAACTGGGACAACATGAAGAAGCCCTCTTCAACTGAAAAAATTATGTTATCCTGTGGTCCAAGCAATCTCAAAATGAGGGAGTGGTATG
>JANOMG010000137.1:0-3581 GCA_031420175.1 Nitrospira sp. | reverse complement strand
GCCCAATTTTCTGCATCGCATGTTTGAAGGCTTCGCGATCCTCGGCCTTGTGAATCGCCTCGGCGGAGGCCCCGATCAACGTGACCCCATATTTTACGAGCGTCCCCCGCTTGACCAATGCCATCGTCGCATTCAACGCAGTCTGCCCCCCCATGGTCGGAAGCAGGGCGTCGGGGCGCTCACGCTCAATCACTTTCTCCACGACCTCAACCGTAATCGGCTCGATATAGGTTCGATCGGCCAACTCAGGATCGGTCATGATCGTCGCCGGGTTGCTGTTGATGAGAATGACCCGGAAGCCATCTTCCTTCAACGCTTTGCAGGCCTGTGTACCGGAATAGTCGAACTCACAGGCTTGACCGATCACAATCGGGCCAGACCCGATCAACAAAATGGACTGAATATCTGTTCGCCTTGGCACGGAGACCTCGTTTCAGCGTCAACTGGTTTGGGGCATCGGCCCGATCGTCGGCCTGTATGGCGCTGGTGGCGGAGGAACCGCCCCGCCCCCCGGGCCATGATAGTACCTGAGTGCCTCGGGCAGCCAGGCTTCGATCTGATTGATACGTGTCAAATCGGACGGATGGGTGGAAAGAAACTCCGGCACCGCCTGTTGCGAGCGAAAGCAGACCTTGCCGATCATCTGCCTCGGACACCCGCTCATGCGCTCCCAAAACGGCACAGCTTCACGCGGATCGTACCCGGCCTGCGCCATCAATCGAAGTCCAACGTAGTCGGCTTCCGACTCTTGTTTCCGATTGAAGGGCAACGACACATTGACCCCGTATGCCCCCAACAGGCCCTGGATCGCACCGGGATTGGCATGTCCGGATGCCGCCGCGCCCAAGGCGCCCAATTGTGCAATTTGATCCAAGATACTCCGGCTCATCCGCTCTACCCCGTGACGCTGCAACGCATGTGCGACCTCATGCCCCATCACCGTCGCCAAGCCCGCATCGTCTTTCGTCGTTTTGAGAATCCCGGTGAAGATGGCGACCTTCCCGCCTGGGAGCGCGAATGCATTGACCATCTTGTCGTCTTGAATAACTGCGAACTCCCACTGATACTCCGGCTTGTTGGCGGCGTCAGCGATGTTCCGTCCCACGCGATGCACCAACTCATTCACTTCCGCGTTGTCACTGAGAGGCGCGGCACGCAACACCTCGCGGAATGCGCTCAATCCAAATTCCAGTTCCTTCTCTTCGGAGAAGAAAATCACCTGATCACGGGCCGTGCCCGGTGCGCGATAACAGCCGGTCAGGCTGCCGAACAGACTCAGGGCTGCCCCAACCCCCAGGGCCGTGCAGAGGCTCATCGCCCCATGGGCACCCAGAGCCAGCATCGCCCGGCGTCCGATCGGCGTCGCGAAGAATCTGTTGATTTGTTGATCTGTTGACTGTGCCACGGCAAATTCTAGAGAGCGAAATCCCCCATCGATCATCAGATCGTCAGATCGACAAATTCTACGTTACGGCATCCAAAGGTACATGAACTGCGGCGTCCCCCCACGCACCATCGACAGCAAATCCAAATTGGCTAACCCGGTGATGCCAGAAGTCGTCCCGAAGAGACGCGAATAGATATTGTTCTGATACTCCCCCCGACGCCCATAGGTCACGACCCGCGCCTCCGTCAAACCCGCTTTCTTCTTAGCCATCTCGATCGCGTCATCAAGGTACCCGATCTCATCGATCAAGCCTACAGCCTTAGCCTGATCTCCTGAATAGATCCGGCCATCGGCGAGTTTCTTGATCTGGTCAGGCGACAGATTTGGACGCCCCTCCTGTACCACGGTCAGAAACCGATGATAGAACGAATCGATCACGCTTTGAAAGATCCCCCGCTCCTCAGGCGTCATGACCCGAAAGGGCGAGCCCATGTCCTTGCGAGGGCCGGATGTGATGGCGTTGGCCTCGACACCCACTTTTTCGAGCAAGCCTCGGGCATTGATGGTCAGCATGATGACGCCGATACTCCCCGTCACCGTCGAGGGATGGACCAAAATGCTGTCCGCCGCCATGGCCAAGTAGTAGCCCCCTGACGCCGCCACATCCATCATTGAGGCAATCACAGGAACCTTCTTCTTGATCTTGAACTCTCGTAACTCGTGATAGAGGATGTCCGACGCGGTCACGGTTCCGCCAGGACTGTTGATACGAACGACCACGGCTTTGATCTTCTCATCCTTGGCGGCTCTCGTCAGCTCTTCCCTGAACGTAGCCAACATATTGGGCTGCGACACGAGGCCGTCTTTATCTTGTGAGCTGATGACCCCCGATAGATCGAGCAACAGCACTTTCCCCTCGCCCGTGCCGCTAAGTTGCACTTCCTGCACCGGCCCCGATGGCTCGATGAGATTGACCGTAATGCAACCGGATTGCAGGCTGATGACCGCAAGGAGGCACAGCCGACCAAGGGTGACACAAATTCTATGCATGCTGTTTCTCCATCAGCTGAATAAACTCAGTGAATAAGTAGCCAGAGTCATGGGGCCCGGGAGACGCCTCCGGGTGATACTGCACCGAAAACACCGGACGATCCACACAGGCCAATCCTTCAATCGAATGATCGTTCAAACTCACATGGGTCACGGCGACCTTCCCGAACGATGTCTCGATGACGGGCGGTCGATCCGGGATGGCGCTGAGCGGGTGAGGTACTTGTACCGCGAAATTGTGATTCTGCGAGGTGATCTCGACTTGTCTCGTGCGAAGGTCCATGACTGGATGGTTCGCCCCATGATGGCCAAACTTCAACTTGTAGGTCTTGAGCCCCAATGCGAGGCCGAGAATTTGATGGCCTAAACAAATGCCAAAGACCGGATGCTGTCCGATCAATTGCCGCACCGCCTCGACCGCGTACTGCACTGCCTCCGGATCCCCCGGACCGTTCGACAGGAAGATCCCATCGGGCTTGAGCGCTTCAACCTGCGTCGCGGTGGTCGAGGCCGGTACGACGGTCACGTCACAGCCTACATCCACGAGTTGGCGAAGGATATTCTGTTTCACCCCGAAATCATAAGCGACGACATGCCAGCGCCTTGTAGGACCGACCCGCGCCTTGTCGCCGAGCGAAGGTGCCCACTCGCCTGATCCCTCCGTCCACCGATAGGCCTTCTCACAAGTAACGGCTGTCGCCAAGTCACGACCAATGATGCTGGGGGCTGTCTTCGCCTTCTCAACGGCTCGGCGAACATCCACATCGACATGGGTAATAAGGCCCTGCTGTGAACCATGTTCGCGCAAGTGGCGAGTGAGAGCCCTGGTATCCAGCCCTTCGATAGCGACGATCTTCGCCTCCTGCAAATAGTCTTGTAACTGCTGTCGGCTGCGCCAGTTGCTGGCGAGCGAGCTGGCCTCTTTGACGATAAATCCTTCGGCCCAAATCCGCCGCGACTCGATATCCTCCGGTGTGACCCCGTAGTTTCCAATGTGGGGACAGGTCATCGTGATGATCTGTCCTTTATAGGAGGGATCGGTCAAAACCTCCTGGTAGCCAGTCATAGCCGTATTAAACACGACTTCGCCGACCGTCTCCCCTTCATATCCCAATGCACGCCCCTCGAAGAGCGTGCCATCCGC
>JANOMG010000136.1:0-2334 GCA_031420175.1 Nitrospira sp. | reverse complement strand
GGATGAGGTGCAGCGTCATCCCATGCTGACCGGGCGGTCGGTCGTGTTGTTGCTCCTCAATGAAGGACTCACGCCCTGGGAAGTCCAGTGCTATATCGGGGGTGGGGCGCTCGTGATGATGTGCAATACGTATGGGAATCGTTATCTGGGCTCAAGCCGCGTGGCCGAGACCTTAGCCAAGCTTCTTCCGATGACCGCTGGCTGACCGGGTTGTGGTTTCCCATGACGCAGCAACCAGAGACCATTTCTAGCCCGAACGCTTCGGACCGTTCTAAACGTCTACTCCTAGCGGTGTCCGTGCTCGGCACAGCTGTGTGATCTGCCGCTGTACGCCCGGCCGTACCTTGGCGAAAGCCAGACCGAATTCCTGAGGACGGCTCCAGCGCACCGTTGCGCCTTCGATGGTGAACGGGTTGCCTGCATCCTGAGAGAAGATACAACATTCCAACTCTACTCCCACGGGGACGGCCACTAGACTCGTGACGCGACAGCCCCCAGGGGAGAGGTCTTGCAGCTCTCCCTCCCCGGCCACCTTTCGACCCTTTGATGAAAAGTGGCTTTGCAATCGGACTGCCACGCGAACGTGCCGACGTGTGTCTCGCTTGCGGTTCCTGGACGCTGGTGGGCTGCATCGCGTCAGCGTAAGCTCTCGCTGTCCAACCGGGTGGCCGATGTCTCGGAAACTGGGACTCTGATTTTCGTCCCCTCGGGTCACCAACCTTTCCGCATACTGGCCGAACGATGTCCAGGCCTGGCCCAGGAGACTCAGCACCTGAGGCGTGAGTTGTTCCCCAAGTCTGAGCATGTCTCCGACCACGGACGGGAAGGCCGGTCGACGTCGGGGGAGCAGGCCGCGTCCCCCTGCGAGCAGATGTTTAATCCGCTGCGTCACGTCCTGGAACCCGGGGTCCTCGTTTCTGGTCCAGCCATACGCCTCCAGTGCTTCCGCATACCGGCCGAGTGACTCCAACGTCTTTCCGAGCAAATACAGAATGTGTGCTTTTTCTTTGGAGGAGAACGTGCCTACCTCCAGGGCCTGGCGGTATGCCACGACGGCTTCATCGTAGCGCCCGGTCGCCAGCAAGCATAGGGCGATCTGCACATGGGCATTCCCAGCATATTGCGGGTCGCTGGCCACATGTTGGAATTCTTCGCGTGCTAGGTCGAACATTTGAGCGTGCTTGAGCACACGCCCACGCTCATAGTGCTTGGCTGCGGACTCCGGTTCCATGCTTCAATCCTCCCATTCGGCTCCGTGTAAAGCAGACAAATTCTGTCCGATGGGGGAGGGGAGCAAGAACAACACCCCGCGGTCAACCCACGCTGGACCCACAAATCAAACAGTTACCGGGGTCCACTCGCGGCTCGACTGGAGGGAAGCGTCGACAGGTTGGCCTGAAATGTACGCGACACGCAAGGGGGCCGTCGCAGCGAAACCAATGCTCCGTACGATGCGCCCTCGCGATTCAATCGGCTTGATGGCGCGCTGATCAAGGGTCTCCCGCTGACCACCTGTTAAGCTGGCATACGAGTCAGCCAGTGTGAAAGAATAGTGCGCGGGTGGTGCGCGGGAGGGGATGAATCGGTCACATTCTGCCTCATCCTGCAACCCGAAAGCATTGAACTTGTTATGTAGCGCTCAGCGGAAGCGATCTTCTAAGCTGAGGGTCGCTGGTTCGATACCAGCTGGGCGCACCATAGAGTTTCATATCCATGCGCTGGTTACTTCGCCCCTCCCGTCTTGCGATCCTTGCCCTGGGCTTGGTGCTGCTCTACACGCTTGTCGGGTTTTTTCTCATTCCCTACCTGATTAAAGCCTGCGCAATTCTTGCTGCTGCCGAAAAGCTCAAGCGTCCGGTGCTGGTCAAAGAGGTGGAGCTGAATCCCTTTACGCTTTCGCTTCGGGTGAAGGGCTTGGAAATTCGAGAAGTGGATCAGTCTGCCTTGATCGGGTTTGATGAGTTCTTCGTCAATTTTCAGGTAAGCTCCCTCTTTCGTCGGGCTTATGTGTTCGATACCATTCGGCTCACGGTGCCCTATGTGTCCGCACGAGTATTCAAAGAGGGCGCATGAATCTGGCGGAGCTTGTGCCGCCGGACGGTGGGTCACAACCGGCTGCGCCGTCGCAGGCCGCGACGACTCCGGCCGAGATTCCCGCCATCGAAATCGGAGAATTCGAGATCGCGCAAGGGATCGTTGAATTTCGCGATGAATCGAAGCCCAAGCCCTACGTGCTCGATATTGTCCCGATCCATATCGTGCTCAAGAATTTCCATACTAAACCGGGTGGCGACAATTCGTATGCCTTCACAGCGGAGTTGGGCAAGGGCGAAA
>JANOMG010000135.1:0-4945 GCA_031420175.1 Nitrospira sp. | reverse complement strand
TCCAAAGGGTGTTTAGCGCCTGCGAGTGTCAATGATAAGGAATCGGCCATGGCAATCCCGCTTATTCTCGATGGAGCCTTCGCCAGCGAGCGGGCGTTGCGAGACATGACTGCCATGCGAAAGGTTTGTTTCGATCACGACCCCTACTACGTGAAAGATGGATTAGGCCGCATCGTCCAAATCGGATTTCAACTCAACCATTACGCGGCTTTTCAGGATGCCAGGCACTTGCCGTCTGGTGAAGATCCTGAGCTTCGTGAATTGGTGGGGGAACTCCATCGTCTCTGTCGCGTCTTCTTTCAATCCTTAGACCTCCTCAAACCTTGCCGATATCCGGACCCTCCGATGCATCGTGTCATGTACTCCCCGGAGCGTCAGTATCGAGCCGAGGTCTGTCTTCAAATCCCCATCTTCGACCGGGAACACTTCGGAGTGAAGCCGGACCGCCGTCTTGGAGAACTGCTCGCGACGGTGGAATGTCTGTTGCGACAGCTGGGAGCTAAGCGCGGGAAGTGGGAAGACCATGAGAGCGTGGAGTCCCGATCTGATGATAGATGTGAGGATCACGCTGAAGCAGCCATGGGGATTGAACGAGTTGGGCAATGAATCCGTTCGTTCGCCCGTCGTCTCTCCCCGTCTCATAACGCTGGCCATCAACGGCTCGCTGGGTATCGGAGGGTAAGAATCTAGACTTTCCGACGAGCCCTTAGGTGTGGTGGTCACTGCATCGACGATATGCAGAGATTGAGAGAACAACGCTCAGATGAGGACCACACCAGTGAGACGCTTGTTGATGGCGGTGGTACTCTTGTCGTCCGGCTGCGGGTCCAAGGAGGAACCGACGATCTCTATCGTCTCGACTGCGCCGCAAGCGACGATTCAAGCAGCGGTCATTGAAATCAGGACCTCTCAGGTTCCCATTCGCGTCGAAGTCACCGGGCAAGTCATGCCCATCTTCCACGCTATCCTCTCCAGCCGCATTCAAGGGACAATCGAGAGACTGCTGGTTCGGGAAGGCGCACAGGTCTCCAAGGGTCAGCTCCTGATCCAGCTGGATAGCCGTGATGTAAAAGCGGACTTGGCTCGCGCCGAAGCGGAAGTTGAGAACGCGAAGGCGCAACTCGATCGCATGAAGACGCTCTATGGGCAGGATGCGGTGTCCAAGCAGGAGATGGAAAACGCGACCCGAACGTACAAGGTCGCCGAAGCTGATCGGAAGGCGGTTCTTGCCCAACTCAGCTATACAGCCGTGAAGGCGCCGTTCGACGGCATGATTACCGAAAAGAATGTGGAAGCGGGGGAGTTGGCCTCGCCTGGTCAGCCGTTGCTCAAGATGGAGGACTCACGGCAATTGCGTCTTGAAACGACGGTCGCCGAAGGGGATCTGAAGTCTGTTTCTCTGGGGGACAAGATTCCGATTCTCATCGACGCGCTTGGAGTCCAGACTCTGCGCGGGATCATCAGTCAAATTCTTCCGGCGGGTGACCCCCACACCCATACGTTCACGGTCAAGGTGGATTTGCCGATCACGCCAGGCCTCAAGAGCGGGATGTTCGGACGATTACAGCTGAATAAAGGAGTCACCCAGACGATGCTCGTGCCGGCCTCCGTCATCGTGGAGCGAGGTGAACTGACGACGGTGTTCGTAGTGGGCTCTGATAATATTGCTCGACTCCGGTGGGTCAAAGTCGGACGGCGGTTCGACAAACAGATTGAAATACTGTCCGGTGTGAACGTTGGCGAACGAGTGCTGCTTGAAGGTGTCCGTGGCGTGGACGGCGTCTCGGTGCAGATTGTCGATGCGACGCCGCCGTCGGCGAAGCCCTAGCCCGCATTTGTCAACCGTCGAACGAAGAGGATCGGATGGCTGATAGGGATAGAGCAGCGGTCTCTCTCCTCACGGATGACGACTGACGAATAACCACGAGCGATTTGCGTATGATCCCTCACCCCTTACCCCTCACACCGTGCGGTCTCTCAGGCCGGATTGCGGGTCTGTTCATAGCGAGCAAACTCACGCCCCTCATTATGTTGGGCGCGTTGCTGCTGGGCCTCTTTGCGATTGTTGCGACCCCTCGCGAGGAAGAACCTCAAATCATCGTGCCGATGGCCGATGTGTGGCTGCCATTTCCCGGCGCGTCCGCCAAGTTTGTGGAAGAACAGCTGACCAAGCCGTTCGAGCGCAAACTCTCCGAGATCAAGGGTGTGGAGTACGTGTATTCTATTTCACGGCCTGGTGGCGCCCTCATCATCGTTCGGTTTTATGTCGGCCAGCCGATGGAACAGAGTCTGGTCGATTTGTACGACAAGTTGATGTCCAATCAGGATCTCCTGCCGCCCGGTGCAGAGCCGTTTCTGGTCAAGCCGAAGGATGTCAACGATGTCCCGATCGTGACCGTGACGCTCTCAAGTCAACGGTACGGAGAATTTGAACTGCGTCGGTTGGCCGAACAGGTGTTAGAGGAGAGCAAGAAAGTTACGGGAACTTCAGCTGGTTTTATCGTCGGCGGTCAGGCGCGAGAACTACGGATTCAGATTGATCCCACCAGGTTGAAGGCCTACGGGCTCACGCCGTTGCAGGTTGCAGGGGTGATTCGTGGCGAGAATCGGGCTTTGCCGACGGGGCGGTTCGATAGCCGTAATCAGAGTTTTCTCGTGGAGACCGGTCGATTTATCCGGTCGCGTGAGGATCTGGAAGGTCTGGTCGTCGGCGTGAACGAGCAGCGTCCTGTCTATCTGCGGCAGGTCGCCGAGGTCATAGATGGGCCGCGCGAATCAATGCAGTATGTGTGGTTCGGGCTGGGTCCCGGTGGCGGAGGTGAAACGTCACACGTGAAACATGAAACGAGTGACCCCGCTTCTCACCTTTCACCGTTCACGTCTCATGAGGAGCCCGCCGTGACGGTGGCCATTGCGAAGCAGGCCGGCACGAATGCGGTGACGGTCGCACAGGACGTGATCCGAAAAGTCGAGAGCATGAAGGGCGTGACGATTCCCTCGGATGTGCGAGTGACCGTCACGCGCGATTACGGAGAGACGGCGCAGGAGAAGGCCAACGAACTGCTGTGGCATCTGCTCATCGCCGTGGTGGCGGTCGTGGCTTTTCTCGGAATGGCGTTGGGACCGCGTCCGGCCCTTGTGGTGTCCCTCGCGATCCCTCTGACTCTCGCGTTGACGCTCTTTACGTCCATGCTCATCGGCTATACCATCAACCGCGTCACACTCTTTGCCCTCATCTTCTCGATTGGCATTCTGGTGGACGACGCCATTGTCGTCGTCGAGAACACCTACCGGCATCTGACATTGGGCCTCAAGCCTCATCAGGAGGCGTCGATCCATGCCGTGGACGAAGTCGGGAACCCGACGATCTTAGCCACGTTTACCGTTATTGCTGCGCTCCTGCCGATGGCCTTCATCTCCGGGCTTATGGGGCCCTACATGAGGCCCATTCCTGTCAACGCCTCCATCGCCATGTTCTTTTCGCTGCTGGTCGCGTTTGTCGTGGTTCCCTGGTTCTGCCAAACCTGTTATCGATCTCTGGGCGGGAATTCAGCACTCAGTCCTCAGCACTCTGACTCTAACGCGCGGGGATTGACGGCGCGGATTTATCGGCAAGTCCTCTCCCCATTGCTGGCTCGTCCCATCCTGACCTTCGCGTTCTTTGGGATTATCGCGCTGTTACTCGCGGGATCGGTGGTGTTGGTCTACACACGCCATGTCGTGGTAAAGATGCTTCCGTTCGACAACAAGAGCGAATTGCAACTGGTGGTCGATATGCCGGAAGGCACGACGCTTGAAGAAACGGCGCGAGTCACGCAGGCGTTGGGCCGATACGTCAGGACTGTGCCGGAGGTGCGGGACTATCAGGCCTATGTCGGTACGGCCTCGCCGTTTAACTTTAACGGATTGGTGCGGCACTATTACCTGCGAGAACAGCCTCACGAGGCCGATATTCAGATCAATCTTGTTTCGAAGCACGACCGGGAGGCTCAGAGTCATGAGATCGCTCAACGGATGCGTCCTCAGGTCCAGGAGATTGCCAAGCAGTATCGGGCAAACGTGAAGGTCGTCGAAGTGCCGCCGGGGCCTCCGGTGCAATCGGTGCTGGTAGGAGAAATCTATGGTCCGGACTATGCTAGGCAGATCGCTGTGGCAGGGGAGATCCGATCGTTATTCGAGTCCACGCCCGGTGTCGTCGATGTGGACGACTATGTTGAGGCGGACCAAGTGAAATATGTCTTCGCTGTCGATCGAGCGAAGGCGGCCCTTGCCGGAATTCCCTCCGAGGAGATTGTGAACACCTTGCGCATGGCGCTGCAGGGTACGAAGGTCGGGCTGGTCCATATTCCTCAGGAGAAAAGCCCGGTTCACATCGTGCTTCGTCTGCCGCTGGCGGAGCGGACGGGCCTCGAGCATATCGGCGAGATCGGCCTGCGCACGAATACCGGCGGCATCGTGCCATTGTCCGAACTGCTGCTGATCGAGCAGACGGTCCAAGACAAGGCGATCTATCATAAGAATCAGAAGCCGGTGGTCTATGTCGTCGCCGACGTCGGGGGCCCTGGCGCTGAGCAGGCCGAGAGTCCCGTCTACGGCGTCTTAGGCGTCGGAAAGAAACTGGAGGACTATCGACCGGCAGAAGGGTATCGCATCGAGCAATACTACGCCTCACAGCCTTGGTCGGAAGACAAGATAGCGATGAAATGGGATGGGGAGTGGCAAATTACCTACGAGACGTTCCGCGACATGGGGATTGCCTTTGCCGTGGCGATGCTCCTGATCTATCTGCTCATCGTCGGGCAGTTTCAGTCGTTCCTGACGCCGGTGATCATCATGGCGCCGATTCCGCTCACCCTCATCGGTATTCTCCCCGGACATTGGTTGACCGGCTCCTACTTTACCGCCACGTCAATGATCGGCTTCATCGCATTGGCCGGCATCATCG
>JANOMG010000134.1:0-2179 GCA_031420175.1 Nitrospira sp. | reverse complement strand
TCGAGCAGCGGCTGGTACAACTTCTGATCTGTCCCGGCGGGAAAACTTTCCAATAAAATTTTCTTGGACACCTCGGCGTTGGTGCGCGGGTTGCCGATCGACGGCAAATCCTGGTCGAGAATCATCGCGCCATCGGTGGTCGAGACCAGCACGAGGGCTTTCACGCGCGAGGGATATTCCAAGGCCAGTTGCTGGAGGATCATGCCGCCCATCGACACACCCACCCATACGGGCTTCTCAATCTTCAACCGATCCGCGAGCGCGATCAGGTCCTTTACGAATTGGGAAATGTTGGAGCCGGTAGGGGTCTTCTCCGAATCGCCATAGCCGCGGAGGTCGACCGCGATGCCGCGATAGGCAGGAGAATAGGCCGCCAGATATTTCGGGAAGATGTTGCTGGTGGTTACCACGCCATGGACGTAGATCACCGGGTCGCCGGTCCCTGCTTCGAGAATACTCAGCGTCACACCATCCAGCGACAGGGTACGACGGGTCGGCTGAGCGGTCATCTGGTTCGTTGAAGGAAGGCCGCTCACCGCTTGGCCGGATGGGGGAGCGGTCGAGGTTTCAGCGCAGCCGGCGAACAGGATGAGCAACCCTAGCACGAAGAGACGGTGTCGGTTCATGGCATTCTCTATAGGCTTGTCAGGCGTCTGGCTTTCCGACTTCCTCACGCAATTGAAACTTCAGGGAGGCATATTCTTTCATGCAGTAGCTGAGCAGCCGCTCTGAGCCGAAGAGCATGACCATCCGACCATCCTTGTCCACGAGCCGTCTCGTGTCCTGCGGCCAGTAGATGCGGGCAATGACATCCGGATCGCCCGTCACCCAGCGGGCCAGGACGAAGGGCATCCGTTCGACGGTCGTCTTGACCCCATATTCGCTGTCGAGACGCGAGGCGACCACATCGAACTGGAGTTCTCCGACTGCGGCCAGGACCGGCTCACGCCGCACATGGTCCGGTGAATAAAACACCTGCATGACCCCTTCCTCTTCGAGCTGCTGGAGTCCCTTCTGGAACTGCTTCTGCTTCGTAAGGTCCTGGCTTCGGAGCACGCCGAAGCACTCAGGGGGAAATTGCGGAATCGCATCGAAGGCGAGGGGACTACCGGAGCAGAGCGTGTCGCCGATGGCAAAGAGACCGGGGTTCACCAGCCCGACGACATCGCCTGGGTAGGCCTCCTCAATCGTCTCCCGGTCACGACCGAAGAGCCGGTGCGGTCGCGTCATCCGAATCTTCCGGTCTAGCCGCGCATGATGAACCATCATATCCTTCTCGAATCGGCCAGATACGATACGTAAAAATGCCATCCGATCACGATGTTGCGGGTCCATGTTCGCCTGAATTTTGAACACAAAGCCGGAGAACTTCTCGTCCATCGGCTGCATGAGCCCCTGGGAGCTCATACGAGGGCTTGGCGGGGGCGCGAGCTGGAGGAAGGCATTCAGGAACGGCTCGACGCCGAAATTCGTTAAGGCGCTCCCGAAGAAGACCGGCGTAAGTTGGCCGGCGAGAAAGCGGTCGCGATCGAACTTCGTCCCCGCGCCGGTCAAGAGGGCGATTTCATCTTGCAGCGGACCATAGGCCTCTCCGAGCGTCTCAGCCAGGCTCGGGTGGGGGAAGGTCTCCACTCGCATCGGTGCCCGTTTTTGGTTGTGGAGCGTTCGTTGGAAGAACAGCACTTGAGGTTCCTGAAGATCGTACAGACCCAGAAACCCTGCCCCTTCCCCGATGGGCCAATTGAACGGAACTGCCGTCATACCCAAGGTCTGCTCGATCTCCTCCAGCAGCTCGTACGGATGGCGCCCAGGCTGATCCATCTTATTGATGAAGGTCATGATCGGGATGTTGCGCTTGCGGCAGACGGCGAACAGTTTCTTGGTCTGGGGCTCGATACCCTTGGCACTATCGAGCACCATGACTGCGCTATCTACCGCCATGAGGGTGCGGTAGGTGTCTTCGCTGAAGTCCTGGTGGCCCGGCGTGTCGAGCAGATTGACCCGCACACCTTGATAATCGAACTGCAGCGCGGTGGACGTAATCGAAATCCCGCGCGCCTGCTCCAACTCCATCCAGTCAGACTTCGCGGCACGCTGATGCGAGCGCGCCTGCACCGCCCCGGCGAGGTGCACTGCGCCGGCGTAGAGGAGGAGCTTTTCAGTCAGCGTAGTTTTCCCG
>JANOMG010000133.1:0-2733 GCA_031420175.1 Nitrospira sp. | reverse complement strand
CTTTATTCTCAGAACGGGCTGAACGTAAGGGCATGGTGGGTGACGGCGATCCTCTCGATATCTGCGTCCTCACGGAAAAGACGATTCCCCACAGTGACATTCTCCTCACGGCTTTGCCCATCGGTGGGCTCAGCATGGCAGACGATGGCGAAGCAGACGACAAGATCATCGCCGTCATGAAGGACGATGCGACCTATGGCGGGTATACGGATATCAGCCAAGTGCCTATGGCGCTGATCGATCGTCTGCAGCATTATTTCTTGACCTATAAGAGTGCGCCAGGCAGCACTCAACATAAGGTTGAAATTACGAGTATCTATGGTCGCGAGGAAGCCATGAAGGTCATTCGTGCCAGTCATGCCGATTACAAGGTGAAATTTCCTGAGTTGGAAATGCGCTGGGGGTAGGGCGAGGAGGCGGCCTCACCGGTTCTCTGTGCTCGCGCAACGTGCGGTCTGGGAAGACCCTCGTTGGACGCCCGCAATGGAGGACTCCTGAGGCCGCCTTCATTTGAATGGATGGGAAGAGGAGACGTCCAGTGGATGATCAATCGACCCTCCGGCCTTGAGAGATCACGAGCGAGTTTGGAAGGACCCTATATTGCTGCACGCGACGGCGGACGTGGGGGTCGATGGCGGTCACTGAGACCTGTCTCTGCGCGAGATAGGGAGGAGATATCATGTCGCGAATGACCCTGCCGTTGGCCGCCGTTGGGTTTATGTGCTGTCTTCTTGCTCCTTCGCCGAGTCAGGCAGAGGAGATTCGATTGAACAGCATCGGAGTACGGGGAGGTGTCAGTGGAAGTTCTCCGATCGGTAAGAAAGAGACGGAGTACTTTCAGCAGTATGACGTAATGGCAAACTGGTCAATGCCATGGGAATGGTACTCGGCATCGGGCTGGGGAGTCGGCACAAGATTAATGGGGACTGTCGGCGCCATAACGGCATCGGGTGATACCGCATTTGTGACCACGCTGACGCCGGGCTTTGTGCTCGGGAAGAAAGATGGCTGGCTCTCTCTAGAAGTCGGAGGGGGAGGTGCCTTCCTCAGCCAGCACAACTTTGCAAACCAGAATATGGGAGGCCACTTCCAGCTTGTGGCGGATATGGCCGTCAGAGCAAAGGTCTATCGAGGGATAGGCGTGGGTTATTGGTTCCATCACATATCCGATGCCGGTCTCTATGGGCGCGATAACCGTGGAGCCGATTTTCATATGATCGAATTCAGCTATCGGTTTTGACGGTGTCCACGCTCTCTGTGTCCCGTCTTCCTCATCCCCAACATGTGCTGCGCGTCGGCGAGGCCGTTATGCGGTCTTTTTCATCTGCTCCACCACCAGTGCGTGGGGATGGGGAACGATGTCGACCCCGTTCCTGCCGTGGCTTTTGACACGGTAGAGCGCGTAGTCAGCCATTTTCCTCAAGAGCTCAGAACTCAATGGGTATTCGGGGGAGCAGACCGTCGCCCCGATGCTCACGGTAATGGTGAGCGGGCCGTTTGGTGTGTCAAAGGGCGTGTCGCTGATGGCGGTTCGATATCGTTCAGCGCATTCTGCTAAGGTATCCAGATCGCAATTGGGCACGACGATCAAGAACTCTTCTCCTCCGGCGCGACCGACGTGATCGTAGCTGCGTGCAGTTTTGCGGAGTCGTTGCGCGGCTTCTCGAAGGACGGCATCTCCAACCTGATGCCCATAGGTATCGTTGACCCGCTTGAAATGGTCGAGGTCAGCGATCAGGACTCCCACGGGGTGACGGTTTCGTTCAGCCCGTGACAGTTCTTGCGCCAAGGCGCTGAGGATGGCAGAATGATTCAGTAACTCCGTCAATGAATCGTGCTTGGCCTGCTCCTTGGAATCGTGGAGCAGCTGTAGATTTTGAATGGCGGTGCCGGCTTGGGCGGCCAGAGTCAGGATAATCTGCTCGTCCAGGTCGTTGAAGTCAGCTGCGAGGCCGCTCGGCGTCAATTTGTTGGCGAGCGAGAGCTGACCGAAGAATTGGTCATGGCACCGGATCGTTACCCCGAGGTATGACGTCATTGGCCTATGGTCTGCTGGAAGCCCTAGTGATGCCCAGTGTTTCGCAAGATGATTCAGGGACAGAGTCCCGTTCTCCTGTCCAAGGGATTGTCGCGCTCCCGTTTCGAGCGGGAGTATCCGGATGGCGCCAGCCGCAGCATCATCCGCTCCGGTGCTGAAGAACTGTCCTGGTGTTCGCTGGTCGTTGCTTGAGACTGCTAACGCCGCGTAGCGCGCGCTGGTGATCCCCCTGGCGATATTGAGGAGTTGCTCAAGCAGCCCGTCGAGGTCTTGCTGCGCAGACAACGTCTGTGTGGCCACGACCAAGGCATGAAGGGCCTCCGTCCGTTTCGTGAGGGCTGATTCCGCGTCGATCGCTCGCTGAGATTCCCGCTTCGCGCTGCTCCATTCTTCGTGACGGGCCTTGATCATCCAGAGCACAAGACCGACTAAGGGAAGGAGGAGCAGCAGTGATAGGTACGACAGTTTCCAGAGAAACGACCGAATGGGGGCAAGAATACTATCCCGGTCTACACGAATTAAGATGCCCCACCGTAGGATGGGGTCGGCATGGGGGATGGTGAGCTGCGCATAAGCGGTAATGACCGAGGTGCCTCGACGGAGATGTGTTTCCTCGACGAATCCACGTGCATGTATGCTCACCAATACGGCCGAAGAAAGTCCGAGCTGCTTGAGGTTGAGGTGCCCGTCTTGTT